>JBGUOI010000240.1:0-23295 GCA_045118075.1 Porcincola sp.
AGTCATCCAGGACGGGACGGAGATGATCGAGGAGGAGACCGAGTCGCAGGATACCTTCCTGATGGATGAGGCACAGAGGCTGGCAGCCCAGTATGAATACCAGGAAGCGATCGACCTGTTAAAGAGCAGCCCCCAGTTCAACATCAATACACGGCTGCAGAATGCGGCGGCGTCGTATCAGGCGCAGAAAGATTCGTGCCGTTCGTATCCGCTCGATGAGGTCACCCATATATTTTTCCATACATTGATCAAGGATGTATCGAAAGCCTTCGACGGCGACGGGAACGAGGCCGGCTACAACCAGGTCATGACCACCATCTCCGAGTTCAACAGCATTATCGAGCAGATGTACGAGAAAGGCTATGTGATGGTCTCCCTGCACGATATGTGCCAGGTGAACGAGGACGGCACGGTGAGCCGCAAGGAGATCCGCCTGCCGGAGGGCAAGATCCCGTTCGTTCTCTCGCAGGACGATGTCAGCTACTACCACTATATGGTCGGAGACGGCTTCGCCCGAAACCTGATCGTGGATGAAAACGGGGATATCCGAAACGAGTATGTGGAGGATAACGGAAGCATCTCGGTCGGAGACTACGACATGGTGCCCCTGATCGACCGCTTTGTGGAGAAACATCCCGATTTTTCCTACCACGGGCACAAGGGGATCATCGCGCTTACCGGCTATGAAGGCGTCCTGGGTTACCGGACGGACGAGGTCTACAAGACCCGTGAAGAAAGCCGCGTGACAGAATACCAGCGGGCTTTCCTGGATGCGAACCCGGATTTTGACTTTGATGCCGAGGTACAGAAAGCGACGAAAGTCGCTCAGGCCATGAAGGCGGAAGGCTGGGAATTTGCCAGTCATACCTGGGGACATATCAACCCGGCTGCGTTCGGATACAATGCGACCGTACAGGATACCACCCGGTGGCTGGAAAACGTGGCGCCGATCGTCGGTGATACGGACGTGCTGATCTTTGCATTCGGCGCGGATATCCACGACTGGCGCCCCTATACCCATGACAACGAGATCTTTGATTACCTGAAGGGAAAAGGCTTTTCGATCTACTGCAACGTGGACTCGAGCCAGGTCCACTGGGTCCAGTTCGGAGATGATTATATGCGGCAGGGCAGAAGAAACCTGGACGGCTACCGCATGTACTACTCGCCGGAACTGATCGCGGATCTGTTCGACGTGGAAAAAGCCTGGGACAAGGCGAGACCGACACCGGTCCCCGAGATGTAACGTAAAAAGGAGAACGGCTATGATAAACCGACTGATCAGCAACATCAAAAAGACCGGAGCACCGATCGTGGTCGGGCTCGACCCGATGCTGGACTATATCCCGGCGCAGATAAAAGAAGCTGCGTTCAAAGAACTGGGAGAGACACTTGAAGGAGCCGCCGAAGCGGTATGGCAGTACAATAAGGCCATCGTGGACGCTGTGTGGGACCTGATCCCGGCCGTGAAGCCGCAGGTCGCCATGTACGAGCAGTTCGGAATAGAGGGACTGAAGGTCTTTGAGCGGACCGTCAGCTACTGCCAGGAAAAAGGCCTGGTGGTGATCGGTGATGTGAAAAGAGGCGATATCGGCTCCACATCGGCGGCTTATGCCGCGGCTCACCTGGGACAGGTCACGGTCGGGTCGAATTCCTGCAGCGCATTCCACGAAGATTTCGCTACCGTAAATCCCTATCTGGGGACCGACGGCATAAAGCCGTTTCTGGACGTTTGCCGGAAGGAAAAGAAAGGAATCTTTATCCTGGTCAAGACATCCAACCCCTCCAGCGGGGAATTCCAGGACAGGCTGATCGACGGCCGGCCGCTCTATGAACTGGTCGGTGAGAAGGTCAGCGAGTGGGCGGCATCGTGCATGGCAAATGAGGATGATCCGTACAGCCTGGTCGGCGCCGTGGTGGGAGCCACTTACCCGGAGATGGGAAAGGTGCTGCGCCGCGTAATGCCGAAGTCTTACATCCTGGTGCCCGGCTACGGCGCGCAGGGCGGAACCGGAGCAGACCTGGCACCGTTCTTCAACGAGGACGGGCTCGGAGCCATCGTCAACAGCTCACGCGGAATCATCGCTGCCTACAAGCAGGAAAAATATGCCCGCTTCGGCGCAGAGAATTTTGCGGATGCCAGCCGCGAGGCCGTGCTTGACATGGCGGCGGATATCCGGCAGGGCATCGCTTCGGGCAGATAAAAAAGATAAAGACAGGTCAGGGAGGACGCACATGGGAGAACAATACCGGGAAAAGGCTGTTGTCGTCAGCCAGGAAAAGATCGCTGCACAGGTGTTTTCCCTGGTGCTGAAGACGGAAAAGATCGCCGCGGCGGCATCGTGCGGACAGTTCGTCTCCTTGTACTGCAAGGATAAGAGCCGGCTGCTGCCCAGGCCGATCAGTATCTGCCGGGCCGATGCGGACGAGGGAACGATCCGCCTGGTATACCGGATCGCCGGTGCAGGAACGGAGGAGTTCTCGCATCTTGCGGCGGGAGATGAGATCGACATACTCGGACCGCTCGGGAACGGATTTCCTTTGGAGAGAGCGGCGGGGAAAAAAGTACTTGCCATCGCGGGCGGGATCGGTATTCCGCCGATGCTCCAGCTGGCGGCGCAGCTTAAGGAAGAGGGGCGCTGCGCAGAACTTGGCGCCGTTTTGGGATACCGTGACCGGGAAACATTCCTGAAAAAAGACCTGGAAGCTTACGCCCGCGTCCTGATCGCCACGGAGGACGGATCGCTCGGAACAAAGGGCAATGTGATCGACGCGGTCAGGGAGAACGCTCTGGAGCCGGAAGTGATCTACGCCTGCGGCCCGACACCGATGCTCAGAGCATTGTCCGCTTACGCGAAAGACAACGGGATCGAGTGCTGGCTGTCGCTCGAGGAGCGGATGGCCTGCGGAATAGGCGCCTGCCTGGCGTGCGTGTGCCGGTCAGGAGAGGTCGATGATCACTCTAAGGTGAAGAATAAGAGGATCTGCGCCGAGGGACCGGTCTTTCTTTCAACGGAAGTGATTCTTTGAGTGAGCCGCGTACGAAAGGGTGTAATATGAGCACAGCAAAAGTAACGATCGCCGGGGTAGAGCTGAAGAACCCCGTTATGACTGCGTCCGGCACCTTCGGTTCCGGGATGGAATACAGCCGCCTGACGGATCTTTCCAAGCTGGGAGCCGTGGTGACCAAAGGAGTTGCCAATGTCCCCTGGGAGGGCAACGGGACGCCCCGCATCGCCGAGACGCCGTCGGGCATGCTCAATGCGATCGGACTGCAGAATCCGGGCATTGATACATTCATCGAAAGAGATCTTGCCTTCTTGAAAGACTTTGACACGAAGGTGGTCGTCAACGTGTGCGGCCGCTCGGTGAGGGATTACTGTGAGGTGGCGGAACGCCTCTCGAACGAGGAGAGAGTGGATCTTCTGGAGATCAACATCTCGTGCCCCAATGTGAAAGAGGGCGGCATCGCCTTCGGGACAGACCCGAAAGCCGCCGCGGAAGTGACCCGCGAGGTGAAGCGCTATGCCAGGCAGGGCGTCATTATGAAGCTGAGCCCGAACGTAACGGACATCGCACTGATGGCGAAGAACGTTGAAGATGCCGGCGCGGACGCCGTTTCCGCCATCAATACGCTGACCGGGATGAAGATCGATATCCGGAAAAGACAGTTTGCCCTGGCCAACCGGACCGGAGGGCTTTCCGGACCTGCCATACGGCCGGTAGCGGTGCGGATGGTGTACCAGATCGCGAAGGCTGTTTCCATCCCCGTCATCGGGATGGGCGGCATCACCTGCGCGGAGGATGCGCTTGAATTCATCATGGCCGGAGCGAGTGCGGTCTCCGTGGGAACAGCGTCATTTACGGACCCGTGCGCTGCCGAAAAGACTGCGGCGGGGATCGAATCTTTCCTGGAAGAAAACAAGATCGCGGACATTCACGAGCTGATCGGATGTGTATAACGATCGGGAAGAACCCGTAAACATATTTATCCGGCAAGGAGGTTTCAAGATGGATAATAATGTGATCAAAAGAGGAGAACTGCTGGCACAGCAGGTGATCAAGGGACTTGAATCGCGCAACATGACCGGTTACTATGCGGCAGACAAGGAAGAGGCTTTGAAGACGGCGCTGTCGCTGATCGATGAGGGAAATTCCGTGACGATGGGCGGATGTACGAGCGCGGTCGAGATCGGCCTCGTGGATGCGGTAAAAAACGGCAGTTATGAGTATATAGACCGCTCGGCTGCCCCGGATAAACGAGCGGCTGAGCTGCGCAGCTACGACGCCGATGTTTATCTGGCGAGCCCCAACGCGATGACCAAAGACGGTGTGCTGATCTTTATCGACGGCAATGCCAACCGGGTCTCCGCGCTTGCCTACGGCCCCAGGAAAGTTATCCTGATCGCGAGCCTGAATAAGGTCTGCGCGGACGTGGACAGTGCCATGAAACGCGCAAGGAATGTGGCTGCCACGACAAACTCGGTGAGGATCGGGACGGGGACACCATGTACAAAGACCGGATCCTGCATGGACTGCAAATCGCCGGGGACGATCTGCTGCCAGTTTCTGGTCACGCGGTATTCGAGGCATCCGGGAAGGATCCATGTGATCCTGGTGAATGAACCGCTCGGATTTTGATTGCAGACGCAGATAAAAAGATTGGAGGACGGACAATGGAGCAGTATAAGCAGGATTTTATTGAGTTTATGGTGGATTGTGAGGTCCTCCGGTTCGGTGATTTCGTCACCAAGAGCGGAAGGAAGACTCCCTTCTTCGTCAATACGGGGTTTTACCGGACGGGAGCCCAGTTAAAAAAGCTTGGAGAATACTACGCCAAAGCGATCGACGCAGCGTTCGGTACGGATTTTGACGTGCTTTTCGGCCCGGCGTACAAGGGCATTCCGCTGTGCGTGACCACTTCGATCGCGCTTTCCGAAATGTGCGGGAAACAGATTCGCTACTGCTCCAACCGCAAGGAGGAGAAGGACCACGGCGATAAAGGGATCCTGCTCGGAGGCCCCATCAATGACGGGGACAGGGTGGTGATCATCGAGGATGTGACCACGGCCGGGACCTCCATGCGGGAGACGGTGCCTATTCTTCAAGCGCAGGGCGACGTGCAGCTCAAAGGGCTGGTGGTGTCGGTAGACCGCATGGAGCGGGGAACCGGGACAAAGAGCGCGCTTGAGGAGATCCGTGAAACTTTCGGCTTTCCGACCACGGCGATCGTGACCATGGCGGAGGTGACGGAGCACCTGTACGGAAGAGAATATAAGGGACGAGTACTGATCGACGATCAGATAAAAGGTGCTATCGACCGCTATTACGAACAGTACGGCGTATAAAGGACAGGAGGAGATCATGAGCGGTGAAAAGACATATACGGTAATGAGCAGCAGCGGGGTAACGGCACTGGCAAGCGGGATCGTGGTGATCGTGATCGGCGTGGCTGCGGGCATCATGATGATCGTCACCGGTGCGCGGCTTCTGGCCGGCAAGAAGGACGTGCTCATCTGAGGAGAAAAATGCAGCTAAGTAAGGAGAACAGATGGCTTTAGGAGGAAACGAAAAGAATTTCTATCGGGAGAAGCGTTACTCTCTTCGTGCGGTATCAGCCATGGTGCTCGGGTGTTTATCGGCGCTTCTGTTTGTGGTGCTGGCGGCTGTCGGCACGGCGCTGAAAGGAGAGGCCGGCATGTGGGCCGGCGCGCTTGGCACCAGTGCATTCATCTGCGCTGTCACGGGGGTGATCCTCGGCCTCGGAAGCTTCCGAGACCGCTGCCGATCCTACAATATGAGCAAAGCGGGCACCATCATCAGCGGAATCGTGACGGCCGTCTGGTTCCTTGTTTTCTGTGCGGGGATCATGTAAGAAGCGGTCTTTGGCATGCTTGACAAGGATTCTGTAACCTTTTAGAATGAGTGGGTGGGCCCTGAAAAGGCCGCCGGGAGGGAAAAATGATCAAAGTTGGCATTGTCATGGGCAGCGATTCGGATCTGCCGGTCATGGAAAAAACAGCTCAGACACTGAAAAAACTCGGAATCGATTATGAGATGAGAATCATCTCTGCGCACCGGGAGCCGGACGTTTTCTTCGACTATGCTAAAAGCGCTGAGGAAAGAGGCCTGAAGGTCATCATCGCCGGCGCGGGCATGGCGGCTCACCTGCCGGGCATGACGGCAGCTCTTTTCCCGCTGCCGGTCATCGGCATTCCGATGCATACCACTTCGCTGGGCGGGCGTGATTCACTGTACTCGATCGTACAGATGCCGCCGGGCATACCGGTAGCCACCGTCGCCATAAACGGCGGCGTCAACGCGGCCCTCATGGCAGCCAGGATCCTGGCGGTGAGCGATGATGAGCTTCTTGGGAAGCTGAAAGAATATGCCGCGCAGATGAAAGCGCAGGTAGAAGAAAAAGACCGGAAACTGCAGGAGGAGATCTGATGGATTATCGCAGCGCGGGAGTAGATATTGAGGCCGGATACCGGGCAGTCGAACTGATGAAGGAACATATCATCAGGACCAGGCGGGAGGAAGTGCTCACACACATCGGCGGGTTCGCCGGAGCGTTCTCCCTGGCAAAGATCAAAACGATGGACGACCCGGTGCTTGTCTCGGGAACGGACGGTGTAGGCACCAAGCTCAAGATCGCGTTCCTGATGGATAAACATGATACGGTGGGAATCGACTGCGTGGCCATGTGCGTGAACGACATAGCCTGCGCGGGCGGGGAACCGCTCTTCTTCCTGGACTATATCGCGTGCGGAAAGAATGAACCGGAAAAGATCGCGCAGATCGTTTCGGGCGTAGCCGAAGGCTGTGTCCAGGCCGGCGCGGCGCTGATCGGCGGGGAGACCGCGGAGATGCCCGGCTTTTATCCGGTGGATGAATATGACCTGGCGGGTTTTGCCGTCGGCGTCGTGGACAGGAAGAAAATGATCACCGGGGATGATATCGTCCCGGGGAATGTCCTGATCGGCATTGCTTCATCGGGAGTTCACAGCAACGGGTTCTCCCTGGTAAGAAAAGTATTTCCGATGACGCCCGAATCGCTGGCGCTGTACAGCGACGAGCTTTCCGCGCCGCTCGGTGAGGCTCTTTTAGCGCCTACGAAGATCTATGTGAAAGCGCTGGACGAGGTAAAGAAAGCCGGAGTTTCCGTGCTTGGCTGCAGCCATATCACGGGCGGAGGCTTTATTGAGAATATCCCGCGGATGCTGCCCGAGGACGTGTGCGCCGTGGTGAAAAAAGACAGCTATCCCATCCTTCCGGTCTTCGAACTTCTCCGCAGCAGGGGAAAGATCGAGGAGACGGTCATGTACAATACCTTCAACATGGGAATCGGCATGGTCATCGCGGTGCCGGAAGAAGACGCGGATGCAGCGCTTAAAGCGCTGGACGGCGCAGGAGAAAAGGCATACGTGATCGGTGAGGTGGCTGCCTCCGAGGAAGAAAAGATCAGACTGGTCTGATAAGACCGGCTTTCATCCGGGAAGATGCCCGGAATAAGGTGGAAACAGAAGATGCTGAATGTGACTGTACTGATATCCGGGTCCGGGACCAACCTGCAGGCCATTATCGACCGGCAGAAGGCGGGAGGCCTGGGCGATGCAAGGATCCGCGCCGTGATCAGCAATAACCCCGCTGCTTACGGACTGGAAAGAGCCCGGAAAGCCGGCATAGAAGCGCTGTGCCTTTCTCCGCGAAGCTTCGCGGACCGCAGCGCGTGGACGCAGGCGATGCTCGATAAGCTTAAAGAGCTTGAAACAGGCCTCATCGTGCTGGCCGGCTATCTGGTAGTGCTCCCCGCCGCGCTGGTGGAGGCGTACCCGAACAGAATCATCAACATCCATCCGTCACTCATCCCGTCTTTTTGCGGAACAGGGTTCTATGGGCTGAAAGTCCATGAGGAAGCCCTTAAAAGAGGCGTGAAAGTGACTGGCGCCACGGTCCATTTTGTGGACAGCGGAACAGACACGGGTCCGATCATCGCGCAGAAAGCGGTAGCGGTCCGTGAAGATGATACTCCCCAGACCCTGCAGCGGCGGGTCATGGAGGAAGCCGAGTGGAAACTGCTTCCCGAGGCGGTCGCCATGATCGCGGCCGGCAGGGTGCATGTTGAAAACGGTAAGGTGACCATAGGAGAGAAGACAACATGAAAATACTGATCGTCGGCGGCGGAGGCCGCGAACACGCACTGGCCTGGAAGATCGCCAAAAGCCCGAAGGTCAGCAAGATCTACTGTGCACCGGGCAATGCGGGCATTGCGCAGATTGCCGAATGTGTGCCCATCGGGGCCATGGAATTTGAGCGGCTGGCGGATTTTGCTGCTGAGAAGGGAATCGACCTGACGGTGATCGGCATGGACGACCCGCTCGCGGGCGGTATCGTGGACGTGTTCGAAGGCAGAGGGCTTAAGGTCTTCGGCCCGAGGAAGAATGCCGCTATTCTGGAAGGATCCAAGGCATTCTCCAAGGATCTGATGAAGAAATATAATATCCCGACGGCTGCTTATGAGACGTTCGATGATCCGGAGGAAGCGTATGCGTACCTTAGCCGGAACAACCGCTATCCGGTGGTGCTCAAGGCGGACGGGCTTGCCCTCGGAAAAGGCGTCCTGATCTGTAAGGATGAGACGGAAGCCCTGGAGGGAGCGGCTGCGATCATGGAGGAAAAGCGCTTCGGTGAAGCCGGCGCGAGAATGGTCGTTGAGGAGTTCATGACCGGCCGGGAAGTATCGGTCCTGTCATTCACGGACGGCCGTGTGATCAGGCCCATGACTTCGGCGCAGGACCATAAACGGGCCGGCGATGGCGATACGGGACTTAATACCGGCGGAATGGGGACGTTCTCCCCGAGCCCGTTCTTTACGAAGGAACTGGAAAAACAGTGCATGGAGCAGATCTTCCAGCCGACGGTGGACGCCATGGCGGCGGAAGGTCGTGAATTTAAGGGCGTCATTTTCTTCGGGCTTATGCTGACTGAGGACGGACCGAAGGTGCTCGAGTACAACGCTCGTTTCGGTGACCCGGAGGCGCAGGTCGTTCTTCCGCGGATGGAAAATGACATCGTGGACGTGATGGAGGCGTGCGTGGACGGAACGCTCGACCAGGTCGAGCTTGCCTTCTCCGACAATGCCGCGGTCTGCGTGGTGCTTGCATCCGACGGATATCCGCTGCACTATGAAAAAGGATTTGAGATCTCGGGCCTGGAAAACTTCAGGGATGAAGACGGACGGTTCGTTTTCCACGCGGCAAGCGCGGTAAAAGACGGTAAGATCGTCACGAACGGCGGCCGTGTGCTGGGAGTGACCGCACTCGGAGATGATTTAAAGACTGCCAGAAAGAGAGCCTATGAGGCGGCGGCGCTGGTGGACTTTGAAAACAGGTACTGCCGCAGTGATATCGGAAAAGCCATCGATGAAGCATAAAAACGGCCATCCGGCCGATAGGAAAGGACAGTGACGAAGATGAAACGACATGCGCCGAAGATCCTGGCGTGCCTTCTGCTGGGAGCGATGATCACCCAGGCAGCGGTAATGAACGCCGCAGCGTCTGACGATGACAACTCGCTCTATTCGCTGGGACTGATGACGGACGGGGCCGTACTCGAACGGGATGTAGAGTACGGAGTATTTGAATACGATGTGATCGTCCCTGCCGGCACGGATGAGCTTGAGCTGGACCCGGTCCCGAGCAATGAGAATGCAAAGGTCAGCTCGATCGAGGGTACCGACCTGGACGAGGACGGCAACGGGACTGTTCTGATAACCGTCACGGCACCGAACGGGGATCCTTTTACCTACACGATCCATGTGACGAGCCTGGATGACGGGGAAGGGGAAGCAGCCGTTCCCGAGACGGAAGTCATCACCGAGCCGCAGACGGAGAAAAAGCGCGAAAAGCCGCAGGAGACCGAGCCGCAGACAGAGGAAAAACTCTATGTGGAAGTACCCAGGGATACCGTGACACAGGCGCAGAATACCATTACCGAGCTGCAGAATGAGATCATCGAATACCGGGAGAATGTCAACCTCTTCCAGAAGATCATGTATGTCCTGCTGGCGGTGGCGATCGTATTCCTGTTCATCATTATCAACATGTTCCTGCGCAACCGCGACCTGAAAGCGGAGCTGAAGGAATACCGGAGCCTTGGATATTCTCCTTCGGGGAAGGATAAGAACCAGGGGCCGGGCAGCGGCGCAGCTGCACCGCCCGCTCCCGAGACCGAGACGCGCCAGGGCGCACAGGACCAGGCAGCGGCCGGCCGGACAAGGCCCTCATCGGTGTATTACGAGAAAGCACCGCTTGATGTGACCCCGCAGACTTCCAGAAGGGCAAAGAAGCTCCCCGAGTACGAGTCTCAGGAAGCCCCGGCACCGGCTCCGGCCCCGGCAAAGAAGGAGCCGCAGCCGCAGCAGAAGAAGGAGACCCCGGCACCGGCGAAGAAGGAACAGCCGGCCCAGACTCCGCAGCAGGCGCCTGCCAGGAAAGACAAGGACGGAATCCAGGTGGATATGATCGACCTGTGATGATTATCAAAAAAAGTATCAAAGGAATTTGAGGATGAAAGATCATAGAAGGGCAGGTGCCGCCGTGGCGGCGGCTGCCCTGCTGACATTTTCCGGATATGCGGTGTGGGAAGCCGCCCAGCTGCGAAGCGCGGGCAGGATCGAACAGACGGCAGCGGCCTACGAGACCGTTGATTGGGACATACCGGAAACGGAAGAAATATCTGAGCTTATCCCCGAAGAGCTTTCCGGTGACGTGCCGGAAACTCAGTACCGGGCAGATCCGGATACGGAGCAGGTCGAATATACGGCTCAGGAACTCGAGGACGGGACCGTGAGCCTTTGTGCGGCCGGATTCTATTCCATGAAAGAGAACCAGACGCTTACGGTGCCGGGGGAGTTTGAAGGCAGGAAGGTGACAGCCATCGCGGATGAGAGCTTCTGCCGGGGTAATGAGCGTATCGGGAAAGTAATTCTCCCGGACAGCATCACCGATATCGGAGACGGGGCATTTGCAGGCTGTACGAACCTCAAAGAGATCTCCTTCGGGGAGAACGTTGTCAGGATCGGGGCGGAAGCCTTCGCCGGCTGCAGCTCTCTAAAGACACTGCATCTGCCGGACTCTCTTTCCCAGATCGGGGAAAAAGCCTTCGCCGGATGCGGGGTAAGCACCCTGACGGGCGGTTCCAATGAACACTGGCTGGTGGAGGACGGAGTCCTGTACGGAGAGGGAAAGGTCCTGCTTTGGTATCCGGCCGGAAAGGAAGAGACGGTCTTCCGGATAAAGGACGGAACGAAAAAAATAGCAGACGGTGCCTTCAGGGACTGCCGTAAGCTGCAGGAGCTTACTTTGCCGGGCAGCCTGACCTCCATCGGGGCAGGCGCTTTTGCCGGAAGCGGTATCCGGGAGTTTTCCGTGGACTCAGAAAGCAGCGAGTTTTCGGCCGCTGACGGCGTTCTCTTTTCGGGAAAGGGAAAGATCCTCTATGCTTATCCGCCCGCAGCGGAACGCACCTGGTACAGTATCCCGGACGGGACGACCATGATCTCCGGCGGCGCGTTTGAAGGCTGCGGACTCTGGCGGGTGATTCTGCCCGCTTCTCTGACACTGGTCGGACCGGAGGCTTTCAAAGATTCGGATCAGCTTCGGGGCATCCGCATTCCTGCCTGCGTGCTTGGAGTGGGCGAGCGGGCCTTTGAAGGATGCGAAAAACTTCAGAAGGCCGCCTGGGAAGCCAGGACCGATATGGTGGAGCAGGGGATGTTCCGCGGATGCGTATCACTCGAGACGGTATCCCTGCCGATCGGTGTCTTTTCGATCGACCGGGAAGCCTTTTCCGGCTGCAGTTCTCTTACGGATATTCATCTTCCGGCTTCTCTCCAGCGCATCGGGGAGATGGCTTTTGACGGCTGCAGCAGTCTTAAAAAGCTGATGCTGCCCAAGGATCTTTCTTATATCGACAGTACCGCGCTGCCTTCTCCATCCGGAAGCAGCCTTATCCTGAGGGTGGCAAAGGGTTCATCCCCGGAAGCCTGGGCAAAACGGCGCGGATACAAGACCGTGAGCCTGTCTCCGGCACTGTATGAGCACTATCAGTGGGGAGGCGAAGTCTCCGGCTGGGAGAAGCTTGACGAGGCGGCAAAGGAGAAAGAGTATCAAAACCCGGAGATCATCAAGCAGGTCCAGATCATCCTGAACGGAGCCGGACTTGAGTGCGGAAAGGCTGACGGCGTCCTCGGCCGCAAGACCCGCGAGGCGATTCGGAAATTCAGGGAAGAACGGCTCATGGAAGAAGGCGAGGAGATCGATGATAGGCTCCTGCGCAGCATGGGAATTGAACCGACTACAGTTACAGGAGAATAAAGGATAACAATATGCCCGAGAAATATACAAAACCAGCCGCAATGGCTCTGAAAAAAGCAAAGGCGGCAGCGCGCCGGTCCGGGGATGTCCCGGTAGGATCGGAGCACCTGCTGCTGGGACTGCTCCAGGAAAAGGACGGAACGGCGGCGGCGGTGCTTGCGTCTTTCCAGGTGGAAGAGGCCAAAGCGGCGAAACTGATCGATGACCTGATCCGCCCGGCATCCCCGGTAGCGGTCGAAACACCCGGAGAATATACGCCCAGAGCGGCGGGAATCCTTAAAAATGCCGCCGATGAAGCCCGTTCACTGGGAATGGATGAGATCGGCACTGAGCATATCCTGTTGGCGGTCATCGAGGATGTGGACTGTGTGGCCGCGAGGCTGCTCCATACCATGGGTGTCAACCTCCAGGAGCTTTTCCGGACGCTGCTCGATGTAACAGACGCGCCGGAGGAACGCAGCCGCGAGCTGATGCGCCAGGTGAGGACGGCCGGGGAGGATCTTTCCGGCGATACGCCCATCCTGGACCAGTACAGTACGGATATGACGGCCATGGCCAGGGAGGGAAAACTCGATCCCGTGATCGGACGTGAGGCGCAGACTGAGCGGATCATGCAGATCTTAAGCCGCCGCACGAAGAATAACCCGTGCCTGATCGGCGAACCGGGCGTCGGCAAGACGGCCATCGTGGAAGGACTTGCGCAGCGCATCGCCGCGGGAAATGTGCCGGAGAGACTGCGCGGCAAACGTGTGGTGACGGTGGATATGGCCGGCATGGTGGCCGGATCCAAATACCGCGGAGAGTTCGAGGAACGGATGAAGCAGGTCATTGAAGAAGTGGTCCGCAGCCGCGACGTGCTTCTTTTCATCGATGAGCTGCATACGATCATTGGCGCCGGCGGAGCGGAGGGCTCTCTTGATGCTTCAAACATCATGAAGCCGTTCCTGTCCCGGGGGCGTCTGCAGGTGATCGGCGCGACCACAGTCGGAGAGTACCGCAAGTATGTGGAAAAGGATCCCGCTCTTGAGCGGCGTTTTCAGCCGGTCATGGTGGAGGAGCCCACCCTGGAGGAGACGGTGCAGATCTTAAAAGGTCTGAAGGAGACCTACGAAAAGCACCACGGCGTGGAGATCACCGACGAAGCGGTTGAAGATGCTGCCGCGCTTTCCAAACGCTATATCAGTGACCGGTTCCTGCCGGATAAGGCGATCGACCTGATGGATGAGGCCTGTGCGCGTACGCAGATGCTCTCCGGGGGCGGCGTTGTTTCGGTAACCGAACTGGCAAAAGAACGCGACGAGCTGAAGGCGCAGCTGGAGGAAGCCCTGATCAGCGGCGACCTGGAGAAAGCCCGCCTTCTCAGCCGCGAAGTAAAGGAAAAAAGCGCAGCACTGGAAAAAACCGGAAAGCAGGGACGCGGAAGAAAGGCAAAGAAACCCTGCGTCGGAAGCGAGCAGATCGCGCAGGTGATCAGCGTCTGGACGGGCATACCGGTAAGCCGGATCGCTCAGTCCGAGAGCAAAAGACTGCTGAACCTGGAGAAGGAGCTTCACAAGCGGGTGATCGGTCAGGAGGAAGCGGTATCGGCGGTGGCAAGAGCGATCCGCAGGGGCCGCGCCGGCCTCAAAGATCCGTCCCGCCCGATCGGATCGTTTCTGTTCCTCGGTCCCACCGGTGTGGGCAAGACCGAACTTTCCAAGGCTCTGGCAGCCGCCGTCTTCGGCAGCGAGCAGTCCATGATCCGCGTGGACATGTCGGAATATATGGAGAAGCACTCGGTATCCCGTCTGGTAGGATCGCCTCCGGGCTATGTGGGTTATGAGGAGGGCGGACAGCTTTCCGACCAGGTACGTTCGCATCCCTACAGCGTCGTTTTGTTCGATGAGGTGGAGAAAGCGCATCCGGATGTGTTCAATATCCTGCTGCAGGTGCTCGATGAGGGCCATATCACCGACTCCCAGGGCAGGAGAGTGGATTTCAAGAACACCATCCTGATCATGACCTCCAATGCCGGAGCAGCATCGGCGCAGAATCCAAGAGCCCTTGGCTTCGGCCTTTCCGACAGCGAGACCCATACGTATGAGAAGATGAAGGAAGGTGTCCTCGAGGCGGTAAAGGAGATCTTCAAACCGGAGTTCCTGAACCGTATCGACGATACGATCGTCTTCCACGCGCTGACGAAGGAAGAGATCGGGCAGATCACCCGCCTGCTGTGCGATAATCTCGCAAAACGGTGCAAAGAGCAGATGAATATCACGCTGCGCATCGGCAAGGAAATGAGGGATCTCCTCTCACAGAAGGGATATGATGTAAAGTACGGGGCAAGGCCGCTTCGGCGAGCTGTCCTGACGATGGTCGAAGACCCGCTCTCTGAGGAGATACTGAAGGGAAACATTAAAGAGCATGACAAAGTGAGCGTCCGCGTAAAAGACGGGAAGGCCCTCTTTGTCACGGAGAAGAAATAATCATATGGCAAAAGCAAGAAACAGTGTATTTTTCTGCCAGAACTGCGGATTTGAATCCGCAAAGTGGATGGGACAGTGTCCCGCCTGCAGGGAATGGAATACCTTCGCGGAAGAACCGGTCGCCAAAAGCGCTCCCTCGCGCGGAGGCGCCGCCGTCCGGCGAGACCCGAATGCGGCCGTTCCCACACAGCTGACAAAAGTGGTCCCGGAGGACAAAGTGCGCACCGGGACCGGAATCGGCGAACTTGACCGCGTACTCGGGGGAGGAATCGTAGCCGGCTCCCTGATCCTGGTGGGCGGCGACCCGGGTATCGGCAAATCCACGCTGCTGCTCCAGGTCTGCAGGAACCTGAGCTCGAGGGGACAGAAAGTCCTCTATGTCTCCGGAGAGGAGTCACTGCAGCAGATCCGTATGAGAGCGGATCGAATGGGATCGTTTGGCGATGACCTGCTGCTGCTTTGCGAGACGAACCTTGATACCATCCGCGAAGCGATCGACACGGTCAAACCCGCTGCGGTGATCATTGACTCCATCCAGACCATGTACAACGAAGCCGTCACTTCCGCTCCGGGCAGCGTTTCCCAGGTGAGGGAGACGACCGGACTTCTGATGCAGATCGCCAAGGGAAGCGGCATTACGATCTTTATCGTCGGCCATGTCACCAAGGAAGGCGTAGTGGCAGGCCCCCGCGTACTTGAGCATATGGTGGACACCGTCCTGTATTTTGAGGGAGACCGCAACGCGTCTTACCGTATCCTTCGGGGTGTCAAGAACCGTTTCGGTTCCACCAACGAGATCGGGGTGTTCGAGATGGGAGAGGAGGGGCTTAAGGAAGTGCCCAACCCGTCGGAATTTATGCTCAGCGGCCGGCCGGAAAATGCCTCCGGATCGGTGGTCGCCTGCGTCATGGAAGGGACCCGGCCCGTACTGGTCGAGGTCCAGGCACTTTCAAGCCGCAGCAGCATGGCTTATCCGCGCCGCACCGTGGACGGCCCCGACCTGAACCGGGTCAATCTCCTGCTGGCGGTGCTGGAAAAACGCATGCACATGTCATTTTCCGAGATGGATGTCTACGTCAATATCGCGGGCGGCATCCGCATACGCGAGCCCTCCGTGGACCTGGCCATCGTGATGGCGCTGATCTCGAGCGCGCGCGACCGTGTCGTTTCCGACAAGACGCTCGCATTCGGGGAAGTCGGACTGGGCGGCGAAGTCCGCGCGGTGAGCATGGCAAAGCAGCGCGTCATGGAGGCAAAGCAGCTCGGCTTCGATACCGTGATCATGCCGCAGGTGAACTTGAAAAGTGTTGGGAAAGTAGAAGATATGAAACTGATCGGAATAAGGAATGTGCGGGAACTGGCATGACAGGGGAAGGGCCCCTGTCAATCGCCGTAGATCCGCTGCTGCATTTCTGCGGACATCGGCCCGATGTCCGGCACAAGATATCCGTCCAGCTTCCGGTACATTCCCTCGAGCGGGATCTGGTACCGCTCTGAGTAATAGGGGACGATCACCGGGATCTGAAGCACCATCTTCATGATATCGGCCATGGTCATATTGTGGGTGACGAACGGCAGGACACGGGCGATATAGGAAGCGACCTGCGTCGGCTTGAGGGTGCCCAGCCGGTAGATCAGCTCTGCCACGACATCCAGACCGCGGGTGCTCACGTCCAGCGTCTCAAACTCGGGCATTTCGATTACTTCAGCGACATCTGCCATGCTGATCGCGGCGTAGTGGTCGATGGGGATGCCGTAATTGGCCAGGATGGTCTCGGACATTAAAGGGCCGCCTCCGACGGAATACACCTGCGCGAGGGAGCCGGGGCCGATGCCCGGAATCTCCACATAAGTGTTGACGTTGTAATTGCAGAAATAACACAGCTTATGGTTGTGATTGATCGTCATGGTGATGACGGCCTGTGCGTCAGGCCGTTTTTCATTGCCCTCTTTTTCCGGGGCGCCAGTACCGATGATGAGGAAGGTGATGGTGTTCTCCAGAAGTGAAGCGGGAACTTCCTTTACTTCCTTCACATGGTATATATCCTCCGCGTGGAGAGGCTCTGTCTCGGTCTCAAGCTGTCCGAGCATCAGCTCGACGTCTTCATCCCGGATATAGTTCGTTTTTCCCAGATGGAACCGGACAATACAAAAAACCGCGGCCGCTGCGGCCGCCAGAAGAAGTATAACGATCGTGACTGCAAGGCGGGTCTTACTTTTCTTTTTCGGCTTCACGTTTCTCCTCCCGGAGCGGAGGGATCGTCCCTCCGGCAAAGTTGACAGTTCATAACAAAAAAGCTACAATCTTTGTAAATTGTTGAGTTTTCAACAATTCTGCAGCCGATGAAACAGGGCTTAAACTACTCAAATAAAATAACAAGGAGCCGAGACGATGTCAAATTATGTGCTTTATACCGATGCGGCCGCTGACATTCCCGCGCATTATTATGATGAATACGAGATCAGGACCATTCCGATGGATTACCTGCTGAACGGAAAGTCCATCACTTTCTATACAGAGTCAAAAGAACGAAACCGGCTCTGTGAGGAGCTGTACAAGGCACAGAAAGAAGACGCCGACGTGCACACTTCCCAGATCACCATTTACCACTATACGGAGGCCTGGGAAAAGGAGCTGGAAGAGGGAAGGGACATTCTTTACATCTGCTTCTCTTCCGGACTGTCATCCACCTACAACAATGCGCTGGTCGCAGCAAGTCAGCTGGAGGAAAAATATCCGGAGAGAAAGATCGTAGTAGTCGACTCTCTGGCAGGAACCACCGGGCAGGGCATCATTGTCGTCCTGGCGGCGAAGGATATGGCTGCGGGAGCTTCGATCGAGGAGACGAAGGCGCATATGGAAGAGATCATCCCGTATATGTGCCATCGGTTTATGGTGGGCGACCTGGGATACCTGCGCAAAGGAGGCCGGGTCTCCGCGGCGGCGGCAGCAGTGGGCACACTGCTCAGCATCAAGCCCCTGCTGATCATCGATGATGCGGGAAAACTTGAAGTGGTCGCCAAAGTGAGAGGCGAAAAAGCAGCCCTTCGCTCTATCGTGCGAAGCTGCAAAGCACAGCTGGGCGCCCCCGGGACCCCGAAAATGTTTTTTATCTCCCATTCGTGTCACTATGAAGAGGCGGAGGAGCTTAAAAAGCAGATCCTGGAAGAGTGCGGGGAAGACACGATCGTCGAATGTGTCCCCCAGTCTCCGGTCATCGGTGTCCATACCGGCCCCCGTTTCTTTGCGGTCTGCGGTTTCGGACTTCACCGGAAAGAGAACTGACCGGTCAGGGAGTATTTGAGAAATACCAGAAACACGGAAATCACAAGGAGCATCACCATGCAGATCGACGAGCGTTACCGTCAGTTTACCACGGCTGTGATGGGCATTGCCTACAGCCTGCAGCGGATCCGTGGATCAGCCCTGAAGGATTACCAGCTGAACGGACAGCATATCAACTGCATATTTTATCTTGACCGTTTTCCGGAGGGTCTGACCCCCGGAGAGATCACCAAATTGTCCATGGAGGATAAATCGTCCATTTCACGAAGCCTGAACCTGCTCAGGGAGAGAGGCTTTGTGACCGGCAGCGAGCAGAACGGCCATAAATATAAGATCCGTTATGTCCTTACGGAGAAAGGAAAAGAAGCGGCCGGGGTCCTGCAGGAGAAGATCCGTGAGGCGGTGGAGGCCGGAGGCCGTACCCTTTCCGCGGATGAGAGGACCATCTTCTACAACGCACTCGGGGATGTCAATGAAAATCTCCGGAATTATACAGCGGCCCTCATTTCAGGAATCTGACCCGCAAAAATAGGTATCCGGGCCAAAAGAATAAAGAAAGATTTAAGAGTTTAGGGTGGATTTATAGAATCGTTTCGAATATACTGGAGATAGTCAAACCTGAACTGAACCTGATAATTGAGGAGGGAAAAGATATGAAATCAAGACTGACTACTTTCGCAGCCGTTCTCCTTATTGCAGCAGCAGTGTTGTTCGCCATTCCGGCCATGGCCAACAATGGCGGAAATAACAGCCCCTTCACCAATGGCGGCAATGTTTATACCGTCATGGTAAGCGAAGGCTACCTCGCACTGAGGAACAACACGGCCTACGATGCTTCCAACGAGATCGGCAAACTCTACACAGGCGACACCGTCACCTTCATCTCTGAGTCCGGCAACCCCACTTACTGGTATGTGTATGCGCCGACTCTGAACAAGAACGGGTATGTGAACAAGAATTATCTGTATCAGAATTCCAGTTCCTTCTCGATGACCGTTAAAGTATCGAGCGGCTACCTGGCGCTGAGGAATGCCAAGGCGTATGACTCCGCCAACGAGATCGGCAAGCTCTACAGCGGTGATACTGTTCAGGTGATGGACAACACGACCGGCCAGTACTGGTACGTATACTCACCGAAGCTGAACAAATCCGGCTATGTCAACAAAGACTATCTGGTCGGCAATATTCCTTCTCCGACCCCCGATACACCGAGCGGCACCCCGATGACCGTCAAGGTATCGAGCGGCTACCTTGCTCTGAGAAATGCCAAGGCTTATGATTCCTCCAACGAGATCGGCAAGCTCTACACAGGGGATACCGTCTATGTGCAGGATTCTTCTTCCTCTACATACTGGTATGTCTATTCACCGAAGCTTGGCAAATATGGCTACGTCAACAAAGACTATCTGTACGGATCTTCGCCTGCGCCTGCGCCGGCTCCCGTAACACCGCCTTCAAGCTACACCGAATACTCTGTCAAGGTCTCCGACGGCTATCTTGCACTGAGAAACGCTCAGGCGTTTGATTACAACAATGAGATCGGCAAGCTCTACACCGGCGACTCCTTCTATGTCACCCAGAGCGGCGGAGGACAGTACTGGTACGGATATTCACCGAAGCTGAACAAATACGGTTATGTGAACAAAGACTACCTGACCGGCAACAGCAGCTCGGGACCGTCCTATTCTTATCCGAGGACTGTTAAAGTATCCGACGGTTATCTGGCACTGAGAAATGCCAGGGCGTTCGATTACAACAACGAGATCGGCAAGCTGTACACCGGCGACACCGTCTATGTACAGGACTCCTCCACGGGCCAGTACTGGTATGTGTACTCGAGCTCGCTCGGGAAATACGGGTATGTCAATAAGGACTACCTCTACTAAGATTATTTCATAAACAGAAACGAGAGAGGCTGCTTCGGCAGCCTCTTTTTTTTGCGGTTTTTTACCGGAATCAGATAAGAATGTGATCTTCCGCCGGAATTATATGTTGACAAATATATTACAGAAATGTAAAATAATAGTAATTTTGGTGTAACAAAATCCTGCCGGGCCGGAGAAAAGCCCGATGCATGCAGGTTTTATTATGAGGGGTTCGAAAAGAGGTTAACATGTTTGGTAAGAAGATCGGCATGAAAAAAAGATGGTTTGCGGTACTTTTCCTGGTGATCGCTCTCTCTTCTCTGAGTGCGCTCCCGGCATCGGCTGCCTGGAAGAAGGTCTCCGGAAAGACCATTTGGGTGGAGAACGGAAAGAAGGCCACCGGCTGGAAAAAGATCGGAAATTACTGGTTCTACTTTGACAACAACGGTATCCTGCAGACGAGCCGCTGGATCGGAGACTACTATGTAAACGCCAAAGGCGCCCGTGTAAGGGGCTTTGTGGATATCAATAATAAGACCTATTATTTTTCCGCAAAGACATACGCCGCGGTGAAGGGAAAACGCTTCTCCAGCAACGGCAAGATGTATGTGACCGACAAGACCGGTAAGGTGATCAAGAAAGCCTGGATCGGCAGCAAGTATTTTGCCACCAACACCGGCGCGTTAGTAAAAGGCTTCGCGAAGATCGGGGGCAACCTGTATTTCTTCTATCGTGATTCCTGCCAGAAAGCAACATCCCGTATGGTTGCGACCAAATCCGGGACGTATTTCCTTATGAAGGACGGCAAGGCTGCCAAGAATAAGAGAGTCAGCTATAAGAACAAGATCTACGGATTCGGCAGCGACGCGAAGATGGTCAAGGGCGGTTTCCTGACCATCGGAAACAAGAAATATTATTTCGGAAAAGACGGCGTTATGGCAGTCGGCCTGCAGACGATCAACGGCAGCGAGTATTACTTCGCAAAAAGCGGAGCGATGGCAGTGAGCACATCGTTCTCGGTCGGCAAATACATGTACACCGTAAATGATCAGGGTGTGGTGACGAAGAAAGTTGCACTCAACCAGGGTGAGAAGATCGCCGCCTACGGCAGACAGTTTGTCGGCAACCCCTATGTCTGGGGCGGAACGAGCCTTACAAACGGAGCTGACTGCTCCGGCTTCTGTCAGGCAGTCATGGCCCACTTCGGTATTTCGATCCCGAGAGTGGCGGATGACCAGATGCGTTCCTCTTCCGGTGTTTCTGTAGAAGAGAAGGATATGCTCGCGGGCGACCTGCTGTTCTTCGGAAGCGGAAGTTATGCCTCACACGTAGTCATGTATGCAGGCGACGGCATGATCGTACATGCCAAAGGCGCTGCCTACGGTATCGTGTATGAGAGCCTGTCCAAGTACATGGGCGGATACAAAAAGATCCTCGGGATCAAGCGCTATTGGGCAAAATGATCCCTGCCGGGTGAAAAGAGAACTGTTTCATTTGTTAAAAAAATATTTTGATCGAAAACACTTCGTTTCTGCAGCCGAAAGCTTGAGGAAATCAGCCGGTTTCAGCGGAAACGGGGTGTTTTTTCCATTTGATGCCGGCTTTGGTTTTTAAAATTTTCACGTAACAAACTTGACACAGATTTTACAAATATGTAAAATGGAGACGGTTGGTTTATAAAATATCCACCGATTATAAATTGTCAATTCATATTATAGAGTTTAAAGAAAGAGGATAACGATGAATAAGGCGCTATACCTGAAGAAAAAACTCTTTATCGTAATGCTTCTTGCCTTTGTATTGTGTGCTCTGAGTGCGGCATCCGTATATGCCAAATGGGAGACCCTGGCCTCAGGCGCAAAATACTGGACAGATAACGGGAAAAGAGCTACCGGCTGGAGAACCATTGACGGGAATAAGTATTACTTCGGCAATGACGGCATTCTCCGGACCAGCCAGTGGATCAGCGGTACTTACTATGTGAACTCGAAAGGAGCCATGGTAAAAGGCCTGGTCGACATCAAAAAAGTTACCTACTTTTTCTCGGCGTCAAACGGCCAGCTGGTCAAAGGAAAAAGATTAAAATACAAAAACAAAATTTACCAGACCGACAAAAACGGTAAGATCGTCAAAAGCCGCTGGATCAATAAAACTTATTATGCCGGCAAAGACGGAGCTTTCATCAAAGGCTTTGCGAAGATCAAAGGCAACCTGTATTTCTTTTACAGGGACAGCTATAAGCTGCTGACCTCGAGAATGGTCGCCACCAAGTCCGGCACGTATTTCTTCATGAAAGACGGCCGTGCGGTCAAGAACCAGCGCGTCAAATACAAAAACAAGGTTTACGGATTCAACAGCAGTTTTAAGATGGTCAAAAACGCCACGCTTAAGATAGGTTCCTGTATCTATTATTTCGGGTCCGACGGCGTGATGAAGACCGGCCTGCAGAAGATCAACGGAAAAGAGTTCTATTTCTTCAGCAACGGCGCAATGGCGGTGAACCGTACCTTTACGGTGGGCCGTTACAGTATTACCACCGATAAAAAAGGCGTAATAGTCAAGAAAACCAAGGTGTCAGTCGGTGAAGCGATCGCGGCGTATGCCCAGAAATTCGTGGGCAACCCCTACGTATGGGGTGGAATCGACCCGGTCAAGGGAGCTGACTGCTCCGGTTTCTGCTATGCAATTCTCGGCCACTTTGGCTTTACGATGCCCAGAGTGGCGGATGATCAGCTTCACGGCCCCGGCAAAGTGATCCAGGAGAAGGATATGCTTCCCGGCGATCAGATCTACTGGAACAAGAAGGGCCTCAGTTCGAACTACGCCTGCCACGTGGTCATCTATATCGGCAATGACAAGATCTGTCATGCCGCCAACACAAAGAAAGGCATTATTGTCCAGTCACTGTCCGAGTACAGGAAGTGGATGCAGATGGTGGGTATCCGCAGATACTGGTCATAAATCTGTCAGGAGACGTTCCTGTGTCATCGGAAGATGGCAGGGGGGCGTCTTTTTAAATTAAAAAGTGCTGTGCAGAAGCAAAAAACACGGCTGTCTTGGTTTCGTTTGCTGCGTTTTTATCTGCCCAGCACTTTTTCTTTCGGATTACGCTCCCGGGCTATCTGTCGATGACACAGGACGATTCGCGGGGCTGGAATGTCTACAGCAACATAGCGGCAAATTCTAAAGGATCTTCAGCTTATGCCGCCACTGCAGAAAACGCGAGCATAGCGCATGCATTCGGAGCTTTGTCTGAGTGCACTTTAGTGCACGAGTTAGCGGAGAATGCATGCTATAGG
>JBGUOI010000241.1:0-2404 GCA_045118075.1 Porcincola sp.
ATCCGATATGTCAGCGATCGTTTCCTTGAGATCGAGCTGCTCATGGATTCCAAGGTCGGACTGAAAGTTCCGCGAAGTGCCGTAACAGAACGCACTTTTTATGGAATTCCGAAAGAATATGTGACTCCCAATCCGGACAGTGATAATGAGATCTCTCTGGTCAGGGAAACTTTTTCCCGGGACGGACAATCTACTGTCAGTTATGTAACTGCGGACGTATACGGTTACGAGGACGGTGTCTATTTAGTCGATCTGAGCCTGTTCGAAACAGGTGACTATGTCCTGATGAGCGGGACATCCAAGAAGCATAAAATCACGGATGGCGATCAGGTGACCATACAGGGAGTCTATAATAAAAACAAAGGATTCGCCCAGTTCCGTCAGGTCACGATCGTGGATGCCAACGAGAATTTCTGTATTGTGGAACCGCACAGCATCTACGGTCTTGCCGCGCATGATTTTATCGTGCTGGAT
Organism: Porcincola sp.; assembly: GCA_045118075.1. Taxonomy (GTDB): domain Bacteria; phylum Bacillota; class Clostridia; order Lachnospirales; family Lachnospiraceae; genus Merdiplasma. The sequence continues at coordinate 475 of JBGUOI010000241.1, forward strand.
GCCTCGGGAGTCAGTTCGGACGAGATCATTCACGGTTGATGTCATATGGAAGGAGACGCTTTGATAAAAGAAAATCTTGAGATCGTCAGGAAAAATATTATTGCTGCTGCATTAAGGGCGGGCAGGGATCCCAAATCGGTCCGCCTGATCGCCGTGAGCAAGACAAAACCCCTTTCGATGGTTCAGGAAGCCATAGAAGCCGGTGCGCTGGAATTTGGCGAGAACAAGCCGCAGGAGCTGCGTGATAAGGCTGACGCGCTTAAGCGGTCTGATATCAGCTGGCATATGATCGGTCATCTTCAGAAAAATAAGATCAAATATGTTGTGGGAAGAGCCTGCATGATCCATTCTGTCGATACGTTTGAGCTTGCTGAAGCAATCAGTATACAGGCTGAAAAATGCGGCATTGTGATGCCGGTACTTCTTGAAGTAAATATTGCGGGAGAGGAGACTAAATTCGGGATGAGACCGGAAGAGACGCCGGCTGTGGCCAGAGCCGTTTCCGTTCTCAAAGGAATTCAGGTCAGGGGGCTTATGACCATCGCTCCCTTTGTTTCCGATCCTTCTCTGAACCGCGTACATTTCCGTAATTTACGGGATTTATCTATTGACATAGCACGTCAAAACATTGATAATGTTTTTATGTATGACCTGAGCATGGGAATGACAGGTGATTACGAGGTCGCTGTGGAGGAAGGTGCTACTTTCGTCCGGGTAGGAACGGGCATCTTCGGAGAGCGTGATTATTCCATCTGATTAGAAACAGGAGACAGTTCATGAGTTTTATTGCGGATAAGTTTTTTAAGGCCATGCGCCTGAATGAAACTGAAGACGAGTACGATGATGATGAATATCTTGACGAGGCGGATGAATATATAGATGAACCGGTTCCCAAGAGCAGAGTGATCAGCCGTAAGGAAGATGATTTCCTGGATGATGACGATGACGATGATGACGACGCAGATTCAGGAAGGTTCACGGTAAAGACCGTCCGGACACCTTCTTCTTTCCGGTCAAAAAGAAAAGATTCCAAGATCTCTTCCATTCACAGCCGCAGAAGAACAGAAGGCGCAGGCACGAAAGTATGCGTCATCAGGCCGCATTCCATGGAAGATGCCAAAGAAATCACCGATACTCTTCTTGACGAGTGCACGGTCATTCTCAATGTGGAGGGTATGGAACTGGAACTGGCCCAGCGGATCATCGACTATACCGCAGGATCATGCTATGCGATCGACGGTAATCTCCAGAAGATCAGCAATTACATCTTTATCATTACTCCGGCAAGCATCGATATCACCGGTGATTTTCAGGAACTCCTGGCAGGCGCCTTCGATGTTCCCTTTTAATCGATTCAGATAATTACAGATACCCGCTGCCGTTTAACGGCGGCGGTATTTTTCGTTAAAATAAGAGGTTTTTATGAGCGAAGAAAAACAGATTCTTCTCCCGGTCAGGAACGGGAAAGAGACGATCTATGATATCCGTATCGACAGTTCATTTGAGCGTCTTCCGGATTCTCTTGGCAGTCTGGCCGATCCGGAGCGCAGGGTTTGTCTGGTCAGTGACAGTAACGTCTGGCCGCTTTACGGTGAACAGTCAGAGAAGATCTTATCCGCATGTTTCCGGTCTGTAAGCACCTGCATCCTTCCGGCCGGTGAGCCGAATAAGACCCTCGACAACATCAGAATGATCTACACTGTGCTGATCGAGAACGGACTTGACCGGCATGATATGGTCATTGCCCTGGGCGGCGGCGTAGTCGGCGATATGGCCGGTTTCGCAGCAGCGACGTATCTCAGGGGCATCCGGTTTATCCAGATCCCGACGACGCTTCTTTCTCAGGTAGACAGCAGTATCGGCGGAAAGACCGGTGTCGATTTTGACGGATACAAAAATATGGTGGGTGCCTTTCACATGCCCTCCCTTG
>JBGUOI010000242.1:0-22282 GCA_045118075.1 Porcincola sp.
GCTTGCGGGTATTTCCGGAGGAGCCGATTCGACGGCACTTTTGATCTTTCTCGACGAATTTGGGAAAGAACTGGGGATCAGCCTGGAAGCGGTTCATGTAGAACACGGAATCCGCGGTGGTGAAAGCCTTTCTGATGAAGCTTTTGTTAGGGATCTGTGCAGCCGGAGGGGAATAAAGCTTCATGTGGAGCACGCTGATGTTCCCGCTCTGGCTTCCCATAAAGGCGAATCGCTGGAGGAAGCGGCGAGAAATGCACGGCTGGAGATCTTTGAAAAGATCCGTCAAAAGACAGGAGCGGACAAGATCGCTTTAGCCCACCATGCCGATGACCAGGCTGAGACGGTCCTCCTTAACCTTTTCAGGGGAACCGGGCTTAAGGGGCTGGCGGGGATGCGTCCGGCAAGGGACCGGATCGTAAGGCCGTTTTTGTGCGTTGCCAGGGCCATGATCGAGCAGTGGCTTACCGATAAGGGACAGCCGTGGCGGACGGACAGTACAAATCTTGAAACAGACCAGATCAGGAACCGGATCAGGATCAATCTTCTGCCGATGATCAACGCGCAGGTTAATACGGCGGCTTCCAGACATATCTGTGAAGCGGCGGCCATTGCCGGTGAAGCTGTTGATCACCTGGAGAGGGAGATCGACAGCCTTGAAGCTTCCGTGACAGATTATTTTCCGGATGAAAGTAAAGCGGCAGTCTCCTGCCGTGATCTTTCCGGGCTCGATCCGGTTCTGGCTTCGGGACTGATCAGAAGAATGATCAGGCGGATAAATGACGGGGATGGACTCAAAGACCTGACCCGCACTCATATCGGGAATATACTCGCTCTGGCAGAAAAAGGCGGCGGTAAGAAAACGGACCTTCCGGGCACTCTGGAAGCTGTCAGGATCAGGGATGAGGTCGTTCTGCGAAAGACCGGACCGGCAGGGGAAAAAGAAGATGATTTTCCCGGGGAAGAACTTGTGATCACCGAAAGCGGCTGCTTTACTTACGCGGGCAGGATCTTCCGGGTCAGTTTCCCGGATGAGGAAACGATGCGGGATCTTCTTGCCGCCGGTATTCCTGAAAAAAAGTATACGAAATGGCTGGCCTGTGATAAAATGAAGAATACGGTATGTCTGCGTACCAGGCGTACCGGAGATTATCTGACGGTCAACGCCGGAGGCGGCCGGAAATCCCTGAAGGACTATCTGATCGACGAGAAAGTTCCTGCCGGGGAGAGGGACCGGGTGATCGTTGCGGCCCAGGGGAGCCACGTGCTGTGGGTAGTGGGCCATCGCATCAGTTATGGGGCGAGAGTGACGGATGAGACCGAAAAAACGGTTTGCATCTCGATTGACGGGGAAGAAACGTAAAGACAAAAGGTAACGGTATCTGTCATAAGGAGGAACCATGTCTGAGAATGTAAAGGTAATGATCACCGAAGAAAAACTGACAAGGCGCATTCAGCAGCTTGCGCAGCAGATCAGTGAAGATTATGCCGGCAAACAGGTCATGCTGCTTTGTATCCTGAAAGGAAGCGTGTTTTTCACCTGTGAACTGGCCAGGCATATGACGATTCCGGTCACAATGGATTTCATGTCCGTGAGCAGCTATGGGGACGGTACCAGTTCGAGCGGCGTTGTCCGTCTTGTGAAGGACCTGGATGAGACCATCGAGGGAAAAGACGTGATCGTGATCGAGGATATCATCGATTCCGGCCGTACTTTAAGTTACCTGATGGAAAACCTGTCCTCAAGAAGACCCAGAAGCATTTCACTGTGTACGCTGCTTGATAAACCCCAGCGCAGGACCTGCGAAGTGAAGGTGGATTATGTGGGATTTGAGATCCCGGATGAGTTCGTGGTAGGCTTCGGCCTTGATTATGCCCAGCGCTACCGCAATCTTCCGTTTATCGGGGTCCTGTCATTCGAAGACTTTTAAATTCAGAGGAGCAAAATGTTAGATAAGAACACCAGAGGGATCGGCTTTTATATCGTGCTGGCGGCACTGTTTGCCGTCATGGTCTTTGGCCTGAGGGAGACCCTCACTTCCAGAAAGACTCTCTCTTATAAGGAGTTCCAGGAACTGCTCAACCAGGATCTTGTCGCCGGTGTGGAGATCACCCAGAACAAAGAGGTTCCCACGGGTATCCTGGATGTGGAGAAAATGGATGGTACTCATGAGACGGTCTATGTGAGCGACGTGAATAAAGTGGAGGAGCTTCTGGCCGGATATGACGTCAGCGTTTCGGTCGATGACGTTGTCCGCGACAGCATTTTCCTGACGACCATTCTGCCGATTCTGCTGATGGGTGTTCTCGTCATGATCTTTATGGCTATGATGAATCGGAATGCCGGCGGAGGCAGCAATGCCAGGATGATGGATTTCGGAAAGAGCCATGCAAGAAAAGTGGATCCTGATGCAAACAGGGTCACATTCAAAGATGTCGCAGGACTGGATGAAGAGAAAGAGAATCTTACTGAGCTGGTCGAGTTCCTCAAAGAACCGGAGACCTTCATCAGCATGGGTGCCAGGATCCCGAAAGGTGTGATCTTAGTCGGCCCTCCCGGAACCGGAAAAACACTGCTGGCGAAAGCAATGGCCGGCGAGGCAGGCGTTCCTTTCTTCTCGATCTCCGGTTCCGACTTTGTGGAAATGTTCGTCGGTGTCGGCGCTTCCAGAGTGAGAGATCTTTTTTCAACGGCGAAGAGACATTCTCCGTGCATCATCTTTATCGATGAGATCGATGCTGTTGCCAGGAAAAGAGGGACCGGCATGGGCGGCGGCCACGATGAGAGGGAGCAGACACTTAACCAGCTGCTGGTTGAGATGGACGGCTTCAGCGATAATGAAGGGATCATCGTGATGGCGGCCACAAACCGTGTGGATATCCTCGATCCCGCCATCCTGCGCCCGGGCCGTTTTGACCGGCAGGTCGGCGTAAGCCGCCCGGATATCAAAGGCAGGGAGCAGATCCTTGAGGTCCACGCGCGCAAAAAGCCGCTCGGGGATGATGTAGACCTTAAGGAGGTCGCCAGGACGACCGCCGGACTGACAGGCGCAGACCTGGAAAACCTGCTTAATGAAGCCGCGATCCGCGCGGCCCGTGAAAAGAAACCCTATATCGATGCTGACGACATCGAGGCAGCCCTGATCAAGATTCAGGTTGGAACGGAGAAGAAGACCTGGGTGATGTCAGACAGAGAGAAAAGAATCACAGCATATCATGAGTCGGGTCATGCGATCCTGTTCCATGTGCTTCCCGAAGTGGGTCCTGTTCATCTTGTATCGATCATTCCGACCACCGGAGGAGCAGCCGGTTTTACCATGCCCTCTCCGGAGCGTGATGATATGCTGGTCACACGGACACAGATGTTCTCGCAGATCGTGGTCAGCTTAGGCGGGCGTGCTGCGGAAGAGATGGTGATCGGCGATGTGACGACCGGTGCGAGCCAGGATATCCGTCAGGCGACCTCAATGGCAAGAGCGATGGTAACGCGGTTCGGTATGTCCGAAAAAGCGGGTCTGCTCAGTTACGATACAGATGACAATGAAGTCTTTATCGGACGTGACCTGGCACACGCCAGATCCTACGGCGAACAGGCGGCATCCATGATCGATACGGAAGTGAAGCGGATCGTTGATGAAGCTCACCAGAAAGCCAGACAGATCCTTGAAGAGAAAGCGGATGTCCTTCACAAGAGTGCAGCTCTTCTCCTGGAGAAAGAGAAGATCACCGGGAAAGAATTTGAAGAGCTTTTTGCCGAGTGACACCGGAATAACAGCAATGTGACTTCGGAGAGATTCCATATGTATGACACTGATTTTGACCGTACGATGCGTGCGGCCAGTTATATATTCCAGATGAGGCCGGTCTTCAACACGCAGGCGCTGTTCAGTGACGGAACCAGATATTATGTATCCCCTATGGAGCCCGATCCGGGGGATACAGTGACCGTCAGGCTCAGAACAGCGCGTTTTAATGCCGATGCGGCGTTCCTGATCTGTAATGATGAGCGTCTTCAGATGACCTGGGAGACCGGAAAAGATGATTTTGATTATTACATCGGCTCTTTCAAGATAGAAGATAAACCGGTCAGTTATTATTTTGAGATCCACTGCGGACGGTACTGCTGTTTCTACTGCCGGTACGGCGTTTCTGAGGGAAAGCCCGCTTCCGGTTTCTTCCGGCTCAGTCCCGGGTTCCATACGCCGGACTGGGCAAAAGGCGCAGTCTTTTACCAGATTCTGGCCGACCGGTTCTGCAACGGCGATCCCGGGAACGATGTGCTGGACCGCGAGTACAGTTACATCCATGGGTTTTCCACCCATGTGACGGACTGGTATTCCCGCCCGGAGCCGATGGACGTGCGCAACTTCTACGGGGGAGACCTGGCGGGAGTCATGTCCAAGCTTGATTATCTGCAGGCTCTGGGCATAGAGGTGCTGTATTTCAATCCGCTGTTCGTATCCCCGTCCAATCACAAATATGATATCCAGGATTACGATTATATTGATCCTCATTTAGGACCGATGCCCAGGGATGAGGGAGAAGTGCTTCCGGAAAACTGGACAGACAACAGACACTCCTCCCGCTACCAGTGCCGCGTGACGAATCCCGAAAATCTGGATGCCGCCAACGGCATGTTCATCCGGCTGGTGGACGAGTGCCATCGACGGGGCATGAAGGTGATCTTGGACGGAGTGTTCAATCACTGCGGCTCCTTTAACAAGTGGCTGGACCATGAGGGAATCTATGAGGGAAAACCCGGATATGAGCACGGGGCTTACCAGTATGCAGACAGCCCCTATCGTTCCTTTTTTGCCTTCCAGGATGAGGATGCATGGCCGTTTAATGATTCTTATGAAGGCTGGTGGGGACACAATACTCTGCCGAAACTCAATTATGAAGGATCACAGAAGCTTGAAGAGTATATCCTGTCCATCGCCGCAAAATGGGTGATGCCGCCCTACAATGCGGATGGCTGGCGTCTTGATGTAGCGGCGGATCTCGGGCACAGCCCGGAATACAACCACGCGTTCTGGAAGAAATTCCGAAAGGCTGTCAGGGCGGCGAAACCTGATGCCCTGATCATTGCCGAGCATTACGGTGATCCCTCCTCCTGGCTTATGGGAGATGAATGGGATACCGTCATGAACTATGACGCATTTATGGAACCGCTGACCTGGTTCTTTACAGGGATGGAGAAGCACAGTGATGCTTCCCAGGAATGGCTTCACAATAATGCGGATGCATTTATGGACGCCATGCGCTATAATATGGCCTGTTTCATGCAGCCGTCCCTTGAGGTGGCCATGAATGAGATCTCGAACCATGATCACTCGCGGTTCCTGACAAGGACCAACGGTGTCGTGGGAAGGATGGACCATTTTGACTATGACGCTGCCAGTGAAGGAGTCAAGCCGGCCGTCATGCGTGAAGCTGTGGTCATGCAGATGACCTGGCCCGGCGCACCTACGGTGTATTACGGAGATGAAGCCGGTGTGTGCGGGTTCACGGATCCCGACAACCGCAGGCCGTATCCCTGGGGAAGGGAAGACCGGCAGATGCTTGATTTCCACCGGGCTGTGATATCCATGCATAAGGAGTATGAAGCCCTTCGCAGCGGATCGCTTCTTTCGCTGCACGGATCGGAGGGGGTCCTGGCTCATGCCAGATTCACGCCGGACCAGAGAATCGTCGTCATATTCAATAATAATGAAGAGGAAAAAGAACTCAGCATCAATGTCTGGCAGGCAGGAGTCCGAAGCGGACAGGAGATGACAAGAGTTTTCATGACAGATACAGAAGGATACAGCGTCAGACGGGAGACGGTCACAGTACAGTCGGGAATGATCCGGCTCACGATGGGACCTCTCTCTTCGGCAGTCTATGTAGGATGAACCGTGACGGCTGTAAAAGGAGGAAGCGTATGAATATCGTTGTACTGGCAGGAGGAACCAGCACGGAGAGAGAGATCTCGCTGGTCTCCGGGACACAGGTAACAAAAGCGCTGCGGCAGAAAGGACATCAGGCCAGACTGCTCGATGTCTTTATCGGCGATGAGAAGATCGATGCTGATGATCTGACATCCTGGTTTTCAGGAGAGGAAGATCCTGAAAAGGAAGCAGATTATTACAGGACTTTCAGTCCGGATATCGAAAAGATCCGCGAAGAAAGGAAGAAGAAGAGAGAAGGGTTTTTCGGCCCCGGCGTGATCAGCGTCTGCCGGGCAGCCGATACGGTCTTTATGGCGCTTCACGGTGCCAACGGAGAGGACGGCAAGATTCAGGCGGCTTTTGAACTGCTGGATGTTCCGTACACGGGATGCTCCCATCTGGGAAGTGCGCTGGCGATGGATAAGGCCCAGTCCAAGATCCTGTTCCGCTATCACCGGGTCCCGACACCGCACGGAATCATCGTCAAGGCCGGGAAGCCGGTCAAAAGCCCGTCTGAGAACGGCGTGGGACTTCCGTGCGTAGTCAAGCCCTGCTGCGGCGGGTCGAGCGTCGGCGTGACGATCGCCCGGACGGAAAAGGAATACGAAGAGGCCCTTCAGGAAGGCTTCCGCTATGAGAAGAACCTGGTGGTGGAGCAGTTTGTTGAAGGCAGGGAGTTCTCTGTCGGAGTAGTGGACGGTGAAGCGTATCCGGTCATCGAGATCGCTCCGGTTCAGGGCTTCTATGATTATCACAATAAATACAATGCCGGAAGCACGGTGGAGACCTGTCCGGCAAACATTCCGGATGAAGTGGCCGCCAGGATGCAGAAGATCGCGGTCCAGGCCTATCGCGCGCTGAAACTGAACAGTTACGGGCGGATGGACATCATGATGGATAAGGACCTGAACATCTACTGCCTGGAAGCGAATACCCTTCCGGGAATGACGCCGACTTCCCTGCTGCCGCAGGAAGCGGCTGCACTGGGGATGAGTTTTGCCGATCTTTGCGAACGGCTGGTAGAAGTATCTTTAAACAGATAAATAACAGGAGAGATCGATCATGCTTGGATTGACACCGAGAAGAATGGCAATGGAATGCGGCGGAGTGCTGCATGTACCGGAAGGATGTGAAGCGCTGGCAGATACAGAGGTCTCCATGATCACGACGGACAGCCGGAAAGCGGGTGAAGGATGTGCATTTGCGGCGATACCCGGCACCAGGGTGGACGGCCATGACTTTATTCCGGAAGTCGTCAGCAAAGGTGCATTATGCGTGATCGCTGAGAAAGACCAGGAGGAATCCGGGAATTTCATCTGGATAAAGGTATATTCCACGGTGACAGCGCTCGGGTCCATCGCCCGTTTCTACAGGGAAAAACTTGGGATCCCGGTGGTAGGCATCACGGGAAGCGTCGGCAAGACCAGCACAAAGGAGATGGTGGCCGGGGTCCTGTCACAGCGTTTCAGGACATTGAAGACACAGGGTAATTTCAATAATGAACTCGGCCTTCCCCTGACAGTTTTTGAACTGAACACGGAGCATGAAGCAGCCGTCCTTGAAATGGGAATCAGTGATTTCGGGGAGATGCACCGCCTGGCCAGGATCGCCAGGCCGGATATCTGCATTATGACCAATATCGGGAATTGTCACCTTGAACAGCTCGGTGACCGGGACGGTGTCCTTCGCGCCAAGAGTGAGATCTTTGATTACCTCGAAGGCGACGGAAAGATCATCCTGAACGGAAATGACGACAAGCTGGTCACCATTAAGGAAGTGAACGGCATCCGTCCGTATTATTACGGGATTCCGGATGAGGAGCATCCGGCGGGCGGTAATGAAATATGGCCGAAACTGGATTTTTATGCTGAAGATATCTGTCCGCTCGGGCTTGAAGGAACGGCCTGCAAGGTCTGCACACCCGGCGGAGCTTTCGAAGTGAAGGTGCCGGTCCCCGGCAGACATATGGTGATGAATGCCCTTGCCGGTGCTGCAGCCGGTTATGTCATGGGACTTACGGAAGACGAGATCCGTGAAGGAATCGCCAATATGGAAAGGGTAAAAGGCCGTTTCAACATCATTCCGACTAAGAGAATGACTGTGGTGGATGACTGCTATAATGCAAATCCGATGTCGATGGCAGCTTCACTGGATCAGCTTGTCTATGTGAACGGATCTGCCGCTGCCGTGCTCGGGGATATGGGTGAGCTTGGAAGCAATGAGATCGCTTTCCATGAACAGGTCGGTGTCCATGCGGCGAACAGTGCGATCCGGAAGCTTTTCTGCATCGGTCCCTTAAGCCGGTACATGGCGCAGGCCGCCGAAAAAGTCCCGGGATCTGATGTGGAAGTGAGCTGGTATCCGGATATCGATTCGTTCCTCCAAACGGCAGCCGGTGAGATTCTGCCCGGAGAGACAGTACTGGTCAAGGCGTCTCATTTCATGCAGTTTGAAAAGATCGTAAATGCACTGACGGAGATGTAACGATGTTTATCATAGCAGGCCTGGGAAATCCCGGGAGAAAGTATGCCGGGACCAGGCATAACAGCGGTTTTATGGCACTGGATACGCTGGCGGATCATTATGGAATCACGATCGGGACCAAAGGGTTTAACGGCCTTTCCGGGAGCGGCTTTATCGAAGGGGAGAAAGTGCTTCTGATCAAGCCCCAGACGTTCATGAACCTGAGCGGGGACTGTATTGCTCCGGCCTGTTCCTATTACCGCGTGGATCCGCAGCAGAATCTGATCGTCATTTATGATGATATAAGCCTGGACGCTGGACAGCTGCGCGTACGCGCAAAGGGAAGCGCGGGAGGACATAACGGAATCAAATCGATCATCGAACGGCTGGGGACACAGGATTTTAAGCGGGTGAGGATAGGCGTCGGCCATGTGCCCGCCGGATATGATCAGGCAGACTGGGTACTCGGAAAATTTCCGTCCGCTCAGCAGACAGATATGATCGATGCTTTCGAACGTGCGGCCATGGCAGCGTCAGCGCTGGTGCATGAACCCACGGAGCAGGTCATGAACCGGTTTAATACGAAGATCACGAAAGAAGAATGAGAAGGAGCTTTCCATGAAAGCATTTCGTTCCCCCATGAAAGAACTGGGAGGATTTGAAGACCTGCAAAGGGCGATTGCCCGAAACAGGGGGATGATTCAGATAAAGGGCTGTATCGATTCCCAGAAAGCGCAGTTTATCGACAGCCTTACACAGTCGTGCCGGATGCGCTGCATCGTGGCGGCAAACGAACTTCGCGCAAAAGAGATCTGTGAGAATTATAAACTCTTTGACCGGAATGTCATGCATTTTCCGGCCAAAGATTTTATTTTCTTTCAGGCGGATGTCCGCAGCGGCCACCTGATCCGGGAACGGATCCGCGTCCTTAAAGCGCTCGATCAGGGAAGCGTGACGACGCTCGTGACGACTGCGTCGGCATTCATGAACCGGATGATGCCGTTTGAAACGTGGAAACAGCAGGTGGAGTGCGTCCGCGTAGGCGATGTGTTTGACCTGGATGAATGGAAGGAAAAACTGGTTCGCCTGGGATATGAGCGGACGGCACAGGTGGAAGCTTCCGGCCAGTTTGCTGTCCGCGGCGGCATTATCGATATTTTTCCGATGACAGAAGAGACCCCGTTCCGCATAGAGCTGTGGGGGGATGAAGTCGATTCCATCCGAAGTGTGGATGCGGCCAGCCAAAGATCGATCGAAAACCTGGAGGAGGCTCTGATCTATCCGGCCTGCGAGCTGATCCTGACGAAAGAAAGCGCCCGTGAGGGAATGGAAAAGCTGGAAAAAGAAGCGGTCAGGACCGAAAAGCGCCTGCGTGATATGAACCGACATGAGGAGGCATACCGCGTCAAATGTATTTTGTCTGATGCGAAGGATGCGCTTGGGGACCTTGGCAACATGTCCAGGCTGGAGAACCTGATCACCTATTTCTGTCCGGAAACGGTGAGCCTTCTGGATGTTCTTCCCGAAGATGCCCTGATCGTTCTTGATGAGCCAAACCGGATGGAGCAGGCGGCCAAAGAGGCCCAGGAAGAGTTTCGCGAGAGCATGAGCCATCGTCTGGAGAAGGGGTATGTGCTTCCGGGACAGGCTGATCTTCTTTATTCATGGAATGAGACGGCAGCAGCATTTGCACAGCAAAGATGCATCGGACTGACAGCTCTGGAAAACATCCGCGGGAACTGGGATATCACGTACAAATACGATGTGGATGTTCGTGCGGTCAATTCCTACCGGGGCAGTTTTGAACAGCTGGTCACAGACCTTGAAAAGTGGAAAAAAGACCGCTGCCGCGTGATCTTACTGGCGGCATCGCATACAAGAGGGCGCCGATTGAGCACGGATCTGAGCGAAAGAGGGCTGAATGCTTTTTTCTCAGAGGATGAGGAGATAGAAGTTCAGCCCGGCCAGATCCTGGTAACTTACGGAAATGCCCACCGTGGCTATGAGTATCCGCTGATCAAGTTTGTCGTGATCTCGGAGAGTGATATCTTCGGCAAAGAAAAGGCGCGGAAGAAAAAACGCCGCCATGCTTATGAGGGGACAAGGATCCACAGCTATGCCGAACTTGATCCTGGCGATTTTGTGGTGCATGAGAATCACGGATTGGGGATCTACCGCGGAATCGAAAAGATCGAGACCGACCATGTGATCAAGGATTACATGAAGATCGAGTATGCGGACGGCGGTACGCTCTATGTACAGGCCACCGCTCTTGATATGATCGCCAAATACGCGGACGCTGACAGCGGAAAACATAAACTGAACCGTCTCGGGGGACGTGAATGGCAGCGGACAAAGACAAGGGTGCGCGGAGCCGTGCGGGATATCGCCGCCGAACTGGTATCCCTGTACGCGGCCAGGCAGGAAAAAAACGGGTTCGTATATGGCCCGGATACCGTCTGGCAGCGTGAGTTTGAAGAAATGTTCCCGTTTGAAGAGACGGAAGACCAGCTGACGGCCATTGAGCAGACCAAGCAGGATATGATGAGCACAAAGATCATGGACCGCCTGATCTGCGGGGATGTCGGTTACGGAAAGACCGAGGTCGCGCTGCGCGCGGCTTTCAAGGCTGTTCAGGAGGGAAAACAGGTAGCTTATCTCGTGCCGACCACCATCCTGGCTCAGCAGCATTACAATACATTCCAGCAGAGGATGAAGGATTTTCCTGTCCGCGTAGACCTGATGTGCCGTTTCAGGACGGCAGCAGAACAGAAGAAAACCATCGAGGACCTGAAAAAAGGCCTGGTGGATGTCGTGATCGGCACGCACCGCCTGCTTTCAAAGGATGTAGGATTTAAAGACCTGGGACTTCTGGTCGTTGATGAAGAACAGCGCTTCGGCGTGACTCACAAGGAGAAGATCAAGCAGCTGAAAAAAGATGTGGATGTCCTCACCCTGACGGCGACACCGATCCCGAGAACGCTGCATATGAGCCTGGTCGGTATCCGGGACATGAGCGTACTCGAGGAAGCTCCGCAGGACCGTCTTCCGATCCAGACTTTTGTCATGGAATATAACGAGGAGCTTGTCCGCGAAGCGATCAGCAGGGAGATCGCCAGGGGAGGCCAGGTATACTATGTCTATAACCGCGTCAGTTCGATCGCGGACATGACCGCGAAGGTGCAGGCGCTGGTCCCTCAGGCACAGGTGGCTTTTGCCCACGGGCAGATGCATGAACGTGAGCTGGAGGAGATCATGGTCGATTTCATCAACGGTGATATCGATGTGCTGGTGAGCACGACGATCATTGAGACCGGTCTCGATATCCCCAACGTCAATACCATGATCGTGCACAGCGCGGAGACGATGGGGCTGTCCCAGCTTTACCAGCTGCGGGGAAGGATCGGGAGGTCAAACCGCACCGCGTATGCCTTCCTGATGTACAAACGTGACCAGATGCTCCGGGAGACCGCAGAAAAAAGGCTGGCGGCGATTCGGGAATTTACCGAGCTGGGCAGCGGCATCCGGATCGCCATGCGCGACCTCGAGATCCGCGGCGCCGGAAACCTGCTCGGGAGCGAACAGCACGGCCATATGGAGGCAGTGGGATACGACCTGTACTGCAAGCTTCTGAACGAAGCCGTCCTGGAAGAGAAAGGAATCAGAAAAGCGGAAGATTCCTTTGAGACGTCGATGGATATGGACCTGGATGCCTATATACCGGTTTCTTATATAAGAAGTGAAGAACAGAAGCTGGATATCTACAAGCGAATCGCCCTGATCGGAAACGAAGAGGAGATGGAGGATCTGGCTGATGAACTGATGGACCGCTTCGGCGAGCTGCCCAGGCCTGTCCGGAACCTGCTTTCAGTCGCCTTCTTAAAATCTCTTGCCCATAATGACCTGCTGACCGGAGTGGTCCAGAAGGGGGACGAGATCCGTTTCATTTATTATGACCATGCCCGGATCGATATCGCATCGATCAATGATTTTGCCAGGCGGTACGGCGATAATATGGTATTCAGGACGGGGAAGGAGACCGGCTTTGTCTATACAAGACCGATGCGTCCGGGCAGAGCGCCTTCCGGTGACGGCGACATCCTTCACGTGACGCGTTCCATCCTGGAGGACCTTGAAACGCTCAAACTTCCCGCAGCAGAATAAAAAGAGGATTGTCACGGCCGGGAAAAAGGGATATAATGTTTTAGATTTTTGAAAAAACGGAGGAATAAAGTCATGCACAACGGTTTGAAAAGGGGACTCGCGGCAGTAATTACGATCTGCCTCACACTGGGAGCCCTGACAGGCTGCACCAAAAAGGCTGAGGAGAAGACCGCGACGCCGCAGCCGCTGGTCACGGTCGGTGACGAGAGTGTAAATACCGACGCTTTCAATTTCTATATGCGCTATCAGCAGACACCGGGTTCCGGTAATTATGTTGCCCAGGAAGCATCCTGGTACAAGATGATGTACAGCTACTACGGCATGGACATCGATCCCTGGAATACGGATCTTGAAGGAAACGGACAGACGCTCGGTGATCAGCTCAAATCCGCCTGCGTGGATGATGTCAAGAAGATGCTTCTTGCCAAAGCCCATATGGATGAACTCGGGATCGAGTTTACCGATGCGGATAAGGAAGCCGCAGCCAAAGCCGCTGCCGATTTCATCGCCGCGAATGACGAAAAAGCCCTTGAGGCAATGAATGCAACTCCCGAGGCCGTCGAAGAGATGCTGACACTGATGACGATCAAGGAACGTGCCGAGAAGCCCATGGGAGCAGATGTGGATACCGAGGTGTCCGATGAAGAGGCTGCCCAGACCAGAATTTCCTACGTCTGCGTCACTCCGCAGACCGAGACGGAAGCTGAAACGGAGCTTCCGGAAGAGGGTTCGGAATCCGCAGCCGAGGAAGGCGCATTCACGGAAGAGACCGAAGTGAAGACGAATTCTTCGGATGAGACCGAAGATGCCGTGGAAGAACTGTCCACCGAAGCACAGACCGAGACGGAAGATCCTGCACTTACGGCTGCCAAAGAGGAGGCTTATGCGCTCGCTGCATCCTTCCTGGCCGAAGCTAAGGAAAGCGGTGATTTTGACGCTGCCGCTGAGTCGTTCACCGGAGAATATTCCAACAGTTTCAAGTCAGGGACTACGATCGGTGCCGACAGCACCTATCCCGGTGAAGAGATCGTGAAAGCCTGCTTCGGGCTTGAGGACGGCACACTCGTGGACCAGGTCTTTGAGGTCGATAACAATTACTATGTCTGCTATGTAGAGGACGGCTTCGATGAAGAAGCGACCGAGAACAAGAAGGTCCAGATCGTTGAACAGCGCAGGAAAGATCTTGTGGATGCGACCTACGAAGAGTGGGAAAAAGACCAGACGGTAACTGTCGACGAGACCCTCCTTGCCTCGATGCTCTTTAACTTCACACTCAGTGAACCGGTGCAGGCACAGACGGAAGGCCTGGTTGAGGACCTGACTGAGCTGTACACGGAGGATGCCACAGAGAGCGCTGCCGAATAATAAACGGCGAAAAACGGCATTACGATAATTGAATATTCCTATCCGGCGGCATGGTTTTTACCATGCCGTCTTTTCAACAAAGGATGTGCTTTTATGGAAAATCTTGAAAACAATCCAAATTACCAGGAGCTTAAAGGAACGACGAAATCCGTTCTCCAGGTGATCACGAGCAATGACCTCTATTACGGGCTCTTTCTGCTCCTTGTTCTGATCATTCTCCTGAAAGTGCTGGATATCATCTTCAAACCGCTTCTGAGGACAAGATCTCTGCCGATGGCTTTTATGAAAGCCTGCCTGAAGATCCTCCTGATCATTTTAATCGGAATGAAGATCATCACTCTTATTCCGGGCATGTCGGGATTTGCTTCCCAGATATTCATGTCATCTTCGCTGCTGGTAGTCGTCCTGGGCTTTATCTTCCAGGAAGGTCTTTCCAATATCGTCCACGGCTTCATCCTCTCGGCTTTCCAGCCGTTCACGATCGGGGACAGAATCAGTGTCCGGATCGACGGGGAAACGATCACCGGGTACGTGGAGGAGATCACGGCAAGGCATACCGTCATCCGGAATGTGCTTAATTCCGCTCATGTGATCGTACCGAATGCGATCCTGGACAAGAGCATGATCACGAACAACCGGCACAGCGGCAAGAAGGACAGCAGTTCATTTGTCGATGTCTCGGTCACTTATGACTCCGATATTGAGAGGGCGATGCAGATTCTCAGTCATGATATCGTAACGCATCCGTACGTCATAAAATACAGAGAAAACATGAAGGTGACAGACCCGATCATTCCGATGGTCAGGGACATTTCAAGCGGTGCCGTGGACTTAAGAGCCGTGGTCAATACGATGACGGTGGAAGAGAACTTTGCAGCCTGTGCGGATATCCGTAAAAAAGTCCTGCTCGATTACCAGAAGGAGAAGAATATCGTGGTATCTACCACGCAGGTTCGGGTGCAGTATGATCAGAGGCATATGCCGGAAGGGCCGGATATAAACTGAAAACGCAGTCGGATTCGCTTTCTTGACAGATACGCTGAGGCGTGATAAATTAGTTTTTGTCAGTTTAACGCGCTGGCGTGTTAACACACTGCTGTATTTCCGTTTTCGGAATAAGCGGCTACCATATTGGAGAGGAAGGGATTTCGAATGACCAGAAAAAGTATGATGATCGCACTGACCGCGGCGGCTGTCCTGGCTGCTTCAACAGCAGCATTCGCTGATGCAAAGAAATTCGTCGTAGGTTTCGACGCGGAATATCCGCCTTACGGATATATGGATGAGAACGGTGAATATACCGGTTTCGACCTGGAGCTGGCTGAGGCTGTATGCGAAATAGAAGGCTGGGAACTTGAAAAGAAACCCATCGCCTGGGACAGCAAAGACCTTGAGCTTAATTCAGGCGCGATCGACTGCATCTGGAACGGCTTTACGATGGACGGCAGAGAAGATGACTATACCTTCTCCATCCCTTATGTTGACAACAGCCAGGTTGTTGTCGTATCTGAAAAATCCGGGATCGCTGCCCTGACGGATCTTGCCGGAAAGACCGTCGGTGTCCAGGCTGCTTCCGCTGCGCTGACCGTACTGACGGATGAAGAACAGCAGAAAGCACTCGGTGATACTTTCGCGGCGCTCCAGGAGTTCGGTGATTACAACACCGCTTTTGTTGAGCTCGAAGCCGGTGCGATTGATGCCCTTGCCATGGATATCGGCGTAGCTCAGTACCAGATCGCCGGACGTGAAGGCTTTGTGATCCTTGACGAGAAACTGAACGCCGAGAAATACGCGGTCGGCTTCCGCAAAGGTGATACAGAGCTTTGCGATACCATCAACAAGGATCTGGATATCCTTGTGGAGAACGGCACTTTCATGGCACTTGCCGAGAAGTATGAGCTGACCGATATGGTCTGCCTCGGAAACGGCGAAGCAGCCGAGGCTGAGACCGACCTTCTTGAAGAAGCTACCGAGGCGGCTGCCGAATAAAACTGAATGATTGAAAAGGAAGGGACTGCTGCCCGGCAGCAGTCCTTTTTCATCTTAATAGGATAAAAAAGAGGAAACTGTCTATGTCGATTGCGATCATTTTATCCAAACTCGGCGAAGGTATGCTTCGTTCCATAAGCATTTTCTTCCTGACCCTGCTGTTTTCACTTCCGCTGGGTCTTGTTGTTGCCTTTGCCAGGATGTCAAAGATCACGGTGCTTCGAACGATCACTAAGGTGTTTATTTCCATTATGCGCGGCACCCCGCTGATGCTTCAGCTTTTAGTGGTCTATTTCGGACCTTATTACCTGTTCGGGATGAATATCGGCGGTAATTACCGGTTTATTGCCATTATCGTTGGTTTTTCGATCAACTATTCCGCGTATTTTGCCGAGATCTATCGGTCCGGAATCGAATCGATGAGCTACGGGCAGTATGAAGCGGCAAGAGTCCTTGGCTACAGCAGGACAGCCACGTTTATGATGATCATTCTGCCTCAGGTGATCAAGAGGATCCTGCCTGCGATCACGAACGAGGTGATCACCCTGGTCAAGGATACTTCCCTGAGCTATGCCCTTTCCTACTCGGAGATGTTTTCGACAGCCAAGCAGATCGCGGCCGGACAGACAACGCTCGTTCCGCTGGCGGTAGCCGCTGTCTTCTATTATATCTTCAATCTGGTAGTAGCACTGGTCATGGAACGCATTGAAAAAGCGTTCGCGTACTATCGTTAGGAGGTGGGGCAATGTCTATACTCAGGATGGAACATATCAGGAAATCGTTTGGGGATCTTGAGGTGATCAAGGACATCTCCCTGAAGGTCGACGAAGGGGATATCCTCTCGATCATCGGTCCGTCCGGCTCCGGAAAATCAACGCTGCTTCGGTGCGCGACTATGCTCGAAACCATTGATTCGGGTGAGATAAGCTATCTTGATGAAAAGATCATCTATCCGGATGCATCCGGGAAGATGGTCTATCCGAAAGGAGACCTGCATCGCAGAGTGCACTCATATTTCGGCCTGGTATTCCAGAATTTCAACCTGTTCCCTCACTATTCCGTGATCAAAAATATCACGCAGCCGCCTATTCACAACCAGAAGAGAAACAAGAATGAGGTGTACAGGGAGGCAAGAATACTTCTTGATAAAATGGGCCTGGCGGATAAAGAGGATGCTTATCCGTGCCAGCTCTCCGGCGGACAGCAGCAGAGGGTTGCGATCGCACGGGCGCTGGCGCTGAACCCGAGAATTCTTTTCTTTGATGAACCGACTTCCGCACTCGATCCGGAACTGACAGGAGAAGTGCTTAAAGTTATCCGCTCTCTTGCGGAGCTTCACATCGCGATGGTGATCGTGACGCATGAAATGGGATTTGCCAGAGACATCTCGGACCAGATCATCTTTATGGATAAAGGTGTAGTGGCCGAGAGCGGGACACCGTCTGAGGTGTTCGGATCAGGTAATGAGAGGATGAAAGAGTTCCTCGGCCGCTTCCAGAATATTTGAATGATGAGACCTGCCCGGGCCTTCCCGGGCAGGTTGACTTTTGCCCGACTTAGTAGTAAGATGCTTTCGATTTTAAGAAAAACGGGGGTGTTGTTATTATGACGAAGATAGATATCATCTCAGGTTTTCTGGGAGCCGGAAAGACAACGCTGATCAAAAAGCTTATTGCGGAGGTGTTTGCCGGACAGAAGATCGTTCTGATCGAAAATGAATTCGGTGAGATCGGAATCGACGGCGGTTTCCTTCGGGACGCCGGAATCAATATCACGGAGATGAACTCGGGGTGCATCTGCTGCTCACTTGTCGGTGATTTCGGCAACGCGCTCCACCAGGTAGTCGAACAGTTCGATCCGGACAGGATCATCATTGAGCCGTCCGGCGTCGGCAAACTCTCCGAGGTGCGCCAGGCTGTTGAAAATGTAGCTGAGGACTGCTCGCTGGAAGTCAATTCTCTGGTGACCGTAGCGGATGCCATGAAGATCGGCATGTATATGAAGAACTTCGGTGAGTTCTACAATAACCAGATCGAGAGCGCAGGGACCATCGTGCTGAGCCGTACCCAGAAAGTTTCCCAGGAGAAGCTTGATAAGGCAGTGGAGATGATCCGGTCGAAAAATGCTGATGCCACAGTGATCACCACGCCCTGGGATGACCTTACCGGAGCGCAGATCCTGAATGCGATGGAAAGCTCGGTGTCGCTTGCGGCGCAGCTGCGACATGAAGCCGAGGAAGAGCATGAGCACCATCACCATCATGAACACGAGCATGAGCATGAACACGAGCATGAGCATGAACACGAGCATGAACACGAGCATGAGCATGAACACGAACATGAGCATGAGCATGAACACGAACATGAGCATGAACATGAACACGAGCATGAGCATGAACACAATAATGAGCATGAGCATGAACATGAGCATGGTCATCATCACCATCATCATCACCATCATCACGGTCATGATGCAGATGAGATCTTTGTCTCCTGGGGAGCCGAGACACCCCGGAAATATACTGATGAGGAGATCAGCTCCATGCTGGATGCACTTGCCGATGCGGATACTTACGGAATCGTGCTGAGGGCTAAGGGTATGGTTCCGAGAGAAGACGGAAGCTGGATCCACTTTGACATGGTTCCTGAGGAGAAAGAGATCCGGACCGGAAGCGCCGATGTGACCGGAAGGCTGTGCGTGATCGGGTCAAAGCTGAAGGAACATGAACTCAATGAACTGTTCCGGGCAGACGGAAGACTGTCCGAGGATGACGACTGATTTTGACAAATAATGCCATGCGGGCATGACAGATTGGAGTACGGATCATGATGGAAATACCTGTCTATCTCATTACAGGATTTCTTGAGAGCGGAAAGACCGCTTTTCTGAAAGATGTCCTTGCATCACCGGATTTTGCTGACGGGACCAGGTCCCTGCTGATGGTCTGCGAGCAGGGTGTTGAAGAATACGATGCCGGTCAGCTCTCTCACGAGAACATCGATGTGGTCTATGTGGAGAATGAGGAAGACCTGACAAGGGAATATATGGAACAGCTGCAGAAGCGTTACCGTCCGCTCCGGGTCTTTGTAGAATACAACGGCATGTGGGACCCGGCTCTGCTTATGGGAGAAAACCTGCCCAGACGGTGGGAAGTGGTCCAGACGATCGCCCTCGTAGACGGTTCTACGTTCGATATGTTCCTGACCAATATGCGAAGCATGCTCAGCAACATTTTCCTGAACGCCGAACTGGTGATCTTTAACCGCTGCAGCCTTGACATGGACCTTCAGAAATACAGAAGAGCGATCAAAGCTGTCAACAACCAGGCGATGCTTTCTTTTGAAGATGAGGAGGGCAATCAGCTTGAGCTCGGGAAAGAGCAGCCGCCCTATGACCTTAACGCCGAGACGATTCAGATACAGGACGAGGATTACGGCCTGTGGTTTCTAGATGTATCCGATTCACAGGAACGCTATGAGGGAAAGAAAGTCCGGTTCAGGGCAAAGGTGATGATTCCTCCGCGGTTTACGGCGGGCTGTTTCGTGCCCGGGAGGAATGCGATGACCTGCTGTGCCAACGACATCCGGTTTATCGGTTATGTGTGCAAATATAAACAGCTTTCAAAATTGAAGAACAAGCAGTGGGTCGATGTGACGGCGAAGATCCGGTATGAGTATCATCCGGAATACCGGGGGGAAGGTCCCGTTCTGTATGCACTCGAAGTCACACCTGCAGATCCGCCGGTGGAGGATCTGGTCTATTTTAACTGAAAAACAAAAGACAGATATATATATTTGCAAAAGAGCTGCCCCGGGGCGGCTCTATATTTTTTCTTGTGCCGCTCATGGAAACAAGTTATAATTAATATATCTATATTCTTGTTGGAACCTTGGGGTGTGCCCGGGCGTTTTTGAGCGTGCGGGTCTTATGAAAGAACTGCATGAAAGGGTGAGCGATATGAAGAGAGTTGGTTTACTGACTAGCGGCGGTGACTGTCAGGCTTTGAATGCCACGATGCGCGGTGTTGTCAAAGCGCTTGGAAACAATATCGACGAACTGGAAGTGTATGGTTTCATGAATGGCTACAAAGGCCTGATCTATGGTGATTACCGTCTGCTCACGCCGAAAGATTTTTCCGGCATCCTCACGCAGGGCGGCACGATCATCGGTTCTTCACGCCAGCCGTTCAAACTGATGAGAGTCCCGGATGAAAAAGGCCTGGACAAAGTCGAGGCGATGAAGCAGAACTATTATAAACTGCGCCTGGACTGCCTGGTGATCCTGGGAGGCAACGGTACCCAGAAGACGGCCAACCTGCTTCGTGAGGAAGGCCTGAATATCATTCATCTTCCGAAGACGATCGATAATGATATCTACGGAACGGACATGACATTCGGTTTCTACAGTGCCGTAAATATCGCTACGGATGCCATCGACTGCATCCATACGACGGCAGCTTCACACAACCGTGTTTTCATAGTGGAGATCATGGGCCACAAAGTGGGATGGCTGACGCTTTATTCCGGTATTGCCGGCGGAGCGGATATCATCCTTATCCCGGAGATCCCTTATCATATCGACAAGGTCATTGAAGCGATCGATAAGAGAACGAAAGCCGGCAAGGGATTTACCGTGATCGCGGTCGCCGAAGGCGCCATTTCGGCTCCTGACAGCAAGAAGAGTAAGAAAGAACTGAAGAAGAAGCTCGAAGCGAAAAAATATCCGTCAGTAGCTTATGAACTGGCGGAGGAGATCCTTGAGCGTTCCGGGACCGAGGTGAGGATCACCGTTCCCGGACATACGCAAAGAGGCGGAAGCCCATGTCCCTATGACCGCGCGCTTTCCACAAGACTCGGCGCGGCTGCGGCCAAACTGATTCTGGATGAACAGTATGGCTATATGGTAGGTATCGTGAACAATAAGACGCAGAAAGTGCCGTTAAAGGATGTCGCCGGGAAGCTGAAAGTGGTTTCTCCTGACGATCAGTTCATTAAAGAGGCCAAACTGCTCGGGATCAGTTTCGGCGACTGACAAATGCCGATCTAAGTTTATCTGATCAGTGGGACAGAGAAATGCCGCCGTGCTTTTGTCAGGGACGCTTTTCTCTGTCCCCGTTGCTGTAGGAGCATTGAGTATGAGTTATCTGGCGCTGTACAGGAAATACAGGCCTGTGAATTTTCATCAGGTAGTCGGGCAGCCGCATATCGTGACAACACTGCAAAACCAGGTTAAAAGTGAAAGAATCGGTCACGCCTACCTGTTTTGCGGTACCCGCGGAACCGGAAAAACGTCCGTCGCCAAAATCTTTGCCAGGGCGGTCAACTGCAGCCATGCCGCTGAAGGTGAGCCGTGCAACGAGTGCAGCACTTGTCTTTCCTCTCTGGAGGGCAGGAATATGGACATCCTGGAGATGGATGCCGCCTCCAACAACGGAGTGGATAATATCAGGGCGATCAATGAAGAGGTCGCCTATTCCCCGACAGAGGGCAGGTACAGGGTCTATATCATCGATGAGGCACACATGCTTTCGCCCGGGGCGTTCAATGCACTCTTAAAAACGCTTGAGGAACCGCCGGCGCATGTGATCTTTATTTTGGCCACCACGGAACCTAACAAGATTCCGGTGACGATTCAGTCCAGGTGTCAGCGGTATGATTTCAGGAGGATCTCCTCCGAGGAGATCTTTGAGCGCCTGAAGGAGCTGCTGGAAAGAGAGAAGATCGAAGCGGAAGAGGAAGCTCTGCGTTTCATTGCCCGCAAAGCACAGGGCGGAATGCGTGACGCTCTTAGCCTGACCGACCAGTGCATCTCGCTTTTTGCGGGGGAAAAGCTGACGTATGATAAGGTGCTCTCCATGATCGGAGCGGTGGACACCGAGGTGCTCAGCTTAATGTACAGGCATATCGCGAAACAGGAGCCCGGGCCTGCACTTAAGCTCTTTTCTGATCTGCTGGATAACGGACGGGACTGTGCGGCATTTGTCAGTGACCTGATCGGGTACCTGCGCTCGCTCCTATTGACCCAGGCTTCACTTGAGAGCGCAGAACTGCTTGAGATCTCCCGGGAAGAACTGCCCAGGGTGGAAGAGGATGCCGGCATGGTAAGAGAGAGTGTCCTGATGAGGTACATCCGGATCCTCTCAGAACTGGAGAGCCGGCTTCGGACCGCTTCGGCAAAGAGGACCCTTACTGAGGTGGCACTGATCAGGCTTTGCCGGCCGCAGATGGAAAAGGATAAGACCTCACTTCTGGAGCGCATCCGGCGGATAGAGAAACAGCTTGAAGAGGGTATCACCGTGCCTGTCCGTCCGGAGAAGGAAACCCTGCCGGCCCCGGAACAGGAACCGGAAACCGGAAGCGGCCGCGTGCAGGCTG
>JBGUOI010000243.1:0-32463 GCA_045118075.1 Porcincola sp.
GGCGGGCGTATAGAAATCTGATAGCTGATATCTCTACGCCTGCGCCGGATGTTTGTCCTTGAAGGCGGGCGTATAGAAATCTGATAGCTGATATCTCTACGCCTACTTTGGATTCTTGTCCGTGAAGCAGGCATAGAGAAATTTGATAGCTGGTATCTCTGCGCCTGTTTCAGCTTTGACTGCCTTCATTGCGAGAAATAACCTACTGAACTCCTTTATCTAAATGACATTGGAACCGTCCTGTCATAAAATGGCTCCGGCCTTATACCTCACCCCGTAGAACGACAGTATCATCATCCGCTCATTCCAGTTGTAGCGGAACGAGGAGGAGGCAGCTTTTCTCATCTTTTCAAGCACGCCCTCGTACCCGGCTGCGATCTCCTCATTCCCGAATACGATGCCGAACGAGCTCATGCAGCGGCGCGATGCCGTTTCCAGCGCTTGGGCAAGCTCCGTCTCATCACCGGCGGCAAACTCGTTCTCCGGGCGCTCCTCAAGGGGAGTGACCTTAGCCAGCGCCGGCGCCATATCCTCATTCCAGATATGCATGCGCACCGCGCGGTCCTCCCCGATGGCAAACCAGGTATAGCCGGCTCCCTCATCGGCGTCGTCCCAGGTCACGTCGACCAGGCGCCACTCATTGTTGAACCACAAGAGGTTCCACATATGTGACTCCCTCCGGTGAAGATCCTCTACCACCCCGATCTGGTAGCTGCTTCCGTGCTGCATCCTTACGGTCAGGCCCGCCATGGTCCCGAGCAGGTAAAAGGCGTCCGCGTACCCGTCACAGTTGGCCTCGCCGTTCAAAAGCGCTCCGATAGCCGTGTCGTCCTCCGCCGTATCATCATCGATCACATAAGTTATGCGGCCGCAGAGAGCATCATGGATCGCCTTTGCCTTTTCCAGCTCCGTCTCCTCCCCGGTCAGGCTCTGTTCGAGAAGCGACGATGCGGCTTCATAGGCTTCACGAGTCCGCTCATCCAGCGCATCTGTATCATCATTTCGAACGGCATGGATGATCTCCGTTCCGGGGTAGTACTCATTCACGGCGATCGTGATGATCCGGCTCTGCCTTGAAAAGGATACGGAATAATCGAGTATCCCCGCCATGGCGATCAGGTCATAGATCCGCTCCGTCCCCACAGTGTCCGGTTCAGCCTGGTCAGTATCGCCAAGCAGCTGCGCAAAGATCTCCTCACTGCAGCACAGCGTCATTTCCCGCGCTCCCTGGTCCGCCATCTTCAGGCAGTAGTCCATCGCGTCTTCAAGGGTGTCTGCCTGCGCGATCTTCGAGACGATATCCGCCTCGGTGTAGCTGATCAGGTGATGCCCCGAAATCTGGTAAGAAAGCTTTCGGGAGCGCATCCCGCCGCTGATCTCCAGCTTTTCAAGCCCGGCAAAGTCGTCCGCAGCCACCTCATCATAGAGGGAGGATGGCAGAATAAGATCAAACTGTGTCTCCCCGGCGGCTCCCATCGCCGCGATGTTGGAGATGATCCCCTCCTTCGTGCTGCACACCAGCCTGGGGACATTTGTATAAGTAACATCCTGGTAGCGAATGGTGCACGCTCCCGCATTGGTCGAGGTGGCGTACCCCGCAAGCGGACTGGAAAGAACCAGCATCTCCATGCGTTCGGGATCCGTATCGAAAGAGGCAAAGTATGTGCGGTCGAAAGCGACTAAAAACGTATCCAGACCCTTCTGCGCGGCGTCCCAGGCTGCCGCCAGGAAACTGATGTCATCGCCGACCGCGTACCATGGCAGCTCCTGGGCGCACATCCGGCCGATCCGGATGATCCCCGAGGAAGAAAAATAGTGCACATCAAGCTGTGAGGCATCCAGGCCGCAAAAAGCTGCGTAAGCGTACAGGGCATAATCATCGTAAAGCTCTTCGAGAAGCTGAGGCGGACAGATCAGCGTTCCCTCTGCCGCGTTATCTTCTGCAAACTGCCGGATGGCCGCCGCCGCTTCCTCGGCGGAAGCACACTCCGCCCACGGGGCATCGGTCCAGGTCACATTTGAGACCATTACAAGGCGTTTCCCCTCCGAGTACCGGATCTCGGCACCGGCTGCGCCTGATTTGACTTTCAAAACCTCCAGGAGTGCAAAATCATCGGCCGAGAGTTCGTTGAAAAAGTCTTCTTCGCAGGTAAACTTCAACTCCTCCTCACCGGACGTTCTCATCTGCTCAAAAAGTGCCGTCACGTCATCCGCACAGGCCGCCTTTTTGCCCGCAGCCGGCGCCGTAAAGGCCAGCGCGAAGATCATCACGGCGCATAAGACCGGGAATATACCGATTATTTTTCTTTGCCCGAACATATATACCCCCATTTCCGCATGCGGCGCAGCCGCTTCATCTCAGCTTTACAGCGGCCTCACCTTACCGTGCGTGATCCCGTTTTCGTTGAACGCATCCACACGGACAAAATACTCTCTGCCGGTGACCAGGGCTCCGATCACATTCTCCTGTGCTTTAAAAGTCATAAGGCTGTGGTAGAGCTTATCAGGCGCCGATCCGAACAGGATATTCCAGCCAAGCGCCTTGTTATCCGGATCTTCCGAAGAAGGATCGATATCTACGATCATATCCATCGGCCCCGTCCGCCGGGCATCAAATGAAGGCGCCGAAGGCGCACCGCCGTTTCCGCGGCCGAATACGCGAAGCCCTGATATGCAGGGAATCTGTCCGTAAGGAACCGCCATATCGGACAGCTTCAGGAAGCGGATCTTCCAGCCATCCTCATTAATGACAAGGTCGTGGGAGAGATCCGTCTCAGCCGCGCTTTTATCTTCGATCACGAACCAGTTTTCACCGTCCGCGCTGCCCTCCAGCTTCCACTGAGTCGGATATTCTTTATCATCGATAAATCTGGCCGAGTCCGTACCCCGGATCCTTCCCGGACAGGGAATATCCGGATAGTCATCCGCGAAATTGATCTGGACCGCGTTCACACGCATTACCTCGCCAAGGTCTTCCATGATCCATTCTTCGCGCCCGGCCGTTTTGGGGCTCCACCAAGTCCTGGCATCCTCTTTGGCGGCCTCCTGCGGACTGCATCCTTCCCTGAAGGAAGAAGCGCTCATCTTTTTGCCAGCGCTTAAAAGCATCCACTCCGGTTCCTGCCACGGATCGGCATCCGCCTTCCCGGTCTCATCAACCGCGATCGGCCAGTCCCCGTAGCGCTGGTTGCAGAACAGAGCTCCGTCCCGGTCAAAGCCTGAGCGCCAGATGCCCACGCGGCGCTCAAACATATGATTGACGCTTATCCGCATGGAAGCCGCATGCCACCATCTCCCGTTCATATCGAGCATGGTCGATCCGTGTCCGGCTCCCGTCATAAAGCCACCCGGCTTGAAAGAGAAGGGGTTGTCTTCTGCCAATACGTATGGACCGAGCGGCGATTCGGAAACATAGACACCGTCTGCATAGATATTGAACTCCGTGCCGGGCACTGCGTACTGAAGATAGTACCGGCCCCCGAACTTATCCACCCAGGCGCCTTCCACATAAGGGTTCCGGGCGGGCTCTCCGGGCGGCAGTGAATTATTCTCCCCCACGCGTTCAAATCCGATCCGGTCCGGATGACCGCTGATCAGCTCCTTGGTTTCTCCGATCGGAAGCATCGACTCCGGATCCAGTTCACAGCCCCAGATCGGAGTGACATCGGAACAGCCCCAGTAAAAATAAACCCGTCCGTCATCATCGGCAAACAGGTTCGGATCCCAGAACGGAAACGTACCTTGGATCTTCTCATAGGGGCCGGCCAGGACATCCTTCGTGCGGAACCGGTCGCAATTAACATCCCGGCTCGATGCGCAAAGATACACCCAGTCGCCGATCACGCGCACATCCGGCGCATAATCATACAGCGGCAGCTCGTCCGGGAGGCGGTGGTTTTCCCATGAAACCAGGTCATCGGAGGCCCACACGCCCAGCGTCATGGACGCGAAGATATAATACCAGCCCTTAAACAGGATCATCGACGGGTCCGCCGCCTCGCGGCCGATCTTCATACGCCCGTTCGGATGCTTCTCATCATAAAACTGATAACGATAGTTGATATTGACCGGATTGCAAAAATACTTCATGGCTTTTCCCCTGATACAACAAATCTCTCACTTCGCGGAAAAAATGGTTTTCAAATACAACGGGGACGGCCGCGTATGTTACGGACCGTCCCCGTAAAGTAAGATAACTTCCGTCTTATTCGGCAGAACCGGCTTCCTCTGCGGCAGGTTCTTCAACCGCAGGCGCTGTTTCCGGTTCAACAGCAGATGCCTCATCCGCTTCCTGGCTTGTCCAGTTATCCTCAGGCGCCGTCTCTTCTGCTTCAGAAGTCTGCTCCGGTTCATTGCCCGGTTCTTCTTCCGGGAAAGCGCCGGCCGCGGGAGCAGCTGCCTCAGTTTCTGCCTCATCCCCGCTTCCCGCATCATCTGCGGTGTCCGCGGCGATCTCAGAGGTTTCCTCGGTTGTCGTTGTATTATTAAACACTGCGGAAGCATCCGCTTCCTCGGTCACGACATCCGGGGTTGCGATCGCGAATTCCGGCTCAGCCATTTCCGTTTCGGACGTGGGCTCTTCCTCCGTGTAGAAGTCTTCTTCCTCTTCTTCCTCTTCTTCCTCGACCGGGCCTTGCGAATCTATATTGAAGCAGGTATCGGTAAACGCCATGACCTGATGCAGATACGGTGTCAGGTCCATATCGAAATCCCGTTCCTCGCCGTGGACCTGCAGGATCAGGTCGCCGCCGCCGAGCTCCACCTTGACCATCCGGTATGCATCCCATGTTATCTCAAGAAGAGCGGTCTCTACGCTGTTCATGCCCGAGAGCGATGCATCTCTCTGAGTCAGGGGAAGGTTCTCTGAATAGATGCCGTATTTGAGCGTCGCGCCTTTGATGTACGGAAGATGAGTTCCCTGCGCTTTGATCTCAATAACCGGCAGCGGCGAGATAAGCCCGGCGTCGGAACGCTTCAGGTTAAGATACATGCCTGCGTCCAGTTTTATTTTGTCGATCTCACGGTTTCCGGTTTCCAGCCTGCCGAGGCTGATCCCGTCTCTCGTATAGTCGATCCTTCCTGCACCGTCAAACACGTTGTATTTGATCTTCCACTCCGGATCAAGGAACTGGTTGAGGTATTCCGGGTCTACCACGTAATTGTAGATCATGTAAAATTTCTTCTGAGCTTCATAGACCGGCGGATAAACAGTCTCAAGAGGCTTGACGCTCCTGAGGGAAGAATCGCCCGCCCGAGTGATCCTGAGCCAGGTCACCGCATCGATCTCACCGGTTGCGGGAAGTCCCGCACTCTCCTGAAAACGCTGCACCGATGCCGCCGTACCGCTTCCGTAAAGGCCGTCTACGCCTCCCTCCAGAAGCTGAAGGTCTTCCAGCACCTGCTGGGCCTGGCTGACCAGGTCGCCGTCGGAACCCTGCTTGAGGGTAGTCCAGTTGCTGACCGACGGAAGTTCACGCATCAGCCTGCCGTTCATGTCCGGAACCTTTACATCGATCTCATCCGTGGACAGGTAGCCGGTCTTGCCGCCGCCGTAAGTGATCATGACATAGGTGTCATCGATAATACCGAGTGCATCAAAAGAAGAGAGCGTCACTTCCTCGGAAGGCAGTGTCATCAGGACTCCGTCCGATTCAAACGTCTGGGGCTTGAAAGTATCTGCTTCCGTCACCGGCTCAGTCTCCTCCGAAACGGGCGTCTGAACCTGGTCTGCAGCTGTCTCGCCGGGCTGTGCCTGGCTTACTGCCTCATCGTCGGGCTGTGCCTGGTCGATCGCGGTCTCATCAGGCTGCGCCTGATCGATCACTTCCTCGTCCGTCTGTGTCTGACCGGCTGCTGTCTCTTCGGGCTGTGTCTGGTCACCTGCTGTCTCTTCGGGCTGAGCCTGGTCATCCGCAGTCCCTCCGGACTGCTCCTCATCAGCGTCTGCCGGCTGGACGGCCGCTTCCTGCTCGGGAGCCGCCTGCTCAGACTGTGTCTGTTCAGGCATCACCTGCTCCTCCGACGAAAGGTCCGATGCCGACTGTCCCGACGACTGGCCTTCATCTCCCTCTTCCGGTTCTCCCGCATAAGCCTCAGACAGGTCGCCCGCAGTCTGGCCGCCCGATGTCTGGGCTGCCACCGTCTTAAAGACCACCTGCTGTTTTTCGGTCTTCGGCCTGTTCAGGTAAGCGGTCAGATCCGTGATGACCGTCAGCGGACAGTCTTCTCCGGTAAAAATGACTTCACGGGCCATCGCCTGTGTCTCAAGTCCCAGTGCCAGCAATGAAGCCGCCAGAAACACTGTGTACTTTGCCCTTCTCATGACTTTCTCTCCTTTGAATCCGGTTTCCCGCGGGCATTTCCTGCCCGCGGGGCCGCACTCGAATCAATTACTTTCTCGCGATCGCTTTCTTAGCCTTCGCTGCGATGTTTTCAGCGGTCAGTCCGAAATGCTTAAGCAGATCGAACGGTGCGCCTGAATGGCCGAAGGTGTCTTCCACACCCACAAACTCCATCGGGACAAGGCATTCTTTAACGACCACTTCCGCGACAGCGCTGCCGAGGCCGCCGTAGACATTGTGCTCCTCAGCCGTGACGATCGCGCCGGTCTCTTTTGCGGCCTTGATGATGATCTCACGGTCGATGGGTTTGATCGTATGAAGGTCGATCATGCGGGCGGAGATTCCCTCTGCCTTGAGCAGATCGACAGCCTTAAGCGCTTCCTGAACCATCAGGCCGCAGGCGATAATGGTCACATCGGATCCGTCCACAAGCTGCGCGCCTTTGCCGATCTCGAAATGATAGCCGTCAAACGTATCCGTCACGCACTCCAGGTTGGGGCGTCCCGTTCTTAAATAGCACGGTCCCTTCTGCTCAAGCATCGCCTTAACGGCCATCTCGGTCTCATAGGAATCGCACGGTACGATAACCGTCATGTTCGGCAGTGTGCGCATCAGGCTGATGTCCTCAAGAGCCTGGTGAGTCGCGCCGTCCTCGCCGACGGTCAGTCCGGCATGGCTGCCGACAACTTTTACATTCAGGTTCGGATAGCAGACGCTGTTGCGGACCTGGTCATAAACCCTGCCGGCCGCGAAGATCGCGAACGTGTGCACAAGAGCGGTCGCTCCGCAGGTCGCAAAACCGGCGCCGATATCCACCATATTGGCCTCGGCGATACCGATATTGAAGAACCTCTCCGGGAAGCGCTCCTCGAAGTATTCCGTCATCGTACATTTTTTAAGGTCTGCGTCGAATACATAGATATTTTCGTTCTCACCGTATTTGGCAAGTGCCTTACCGTAGGCAACACGTGTTGAAATATTCTCTCCCATGATCATGCCTCCCATTTGGCCAGCTGTGCCTCGATCTCTGCAAATGCCGTCTTCCATTCCTCGTCTGTGGGCTGTCCGCCGTGGAAACGGACCTGATCCTCAAATACGGAAACGCCCTTGCCCTTGATCGTGCGGCACACGATCGCAGTGGGCTTATCCTTGCACTGATATGCCTGCTCGAGGGCATCGTCGATCGCAGCCACATCATGGCCGTCCACAACGACCGCATTCCAGCCGAATGCGCGGAATTTCTCGTCGATCGGGTTCGGATCCATAACTTCGCTCAGGCGGCCGTCCAGCTGGAGACCGTTGTTGTCAACGAAAGCGATCAGGTTATTGACATGATAGAAGCCCGCGGCCATAGCCGCCTCCCAGATCTGGCCTTCCTGGATCTCGCCGTCGCCCATGATGGCATACACATTGTTGCCATAGCCCTTCGCCTTTGCGAACATGGCCATGCCAAGGGCGACAGACAGTCCCTGTCCCAGGGAACCTGCCGACATATCGACGCCGGGAACGTGGATCTCCACATGGCCCGAAAGATCGGAGTCGATCTTACGGAAAGTCTTAAGGTGCTCCATCGGGAAGAACCCCTTCAGAGCCAGAGTGGCATACATTGCCGGTGAGCAGTGCCCTTTCGAGAGCACCAGACGGTCACGGTCGATCTTGTCGGGATCCTTCGGATCAACATTCATCCTGTTAAAATAAAGCACCGACAGGATCTCCGCGATAGACATGGATCCGCCAATGTGCCCGGAACCGGCGTTGTGGATTGTTTCGAGCAATACCTTTCTGATCATGCAGGCTTGCCTGCAAAGCTCATTTTGCTTTTTTGCATCCATAGTTGTAAATCCTCCGTCAGAAAGCCTACCCTACGTTCCCATAAAACCCGGAATGGCGGGGAAGCCTAAACAATAGTTTCAGCTCAGTCGGGGAGTCCCCGACTGAGCTAAAGCCTCCGGCGGATCGCAGCCGCGCTCAGCGGAAAGATCCCTTCGGGCTCCGAGCGCGGCGCGGCAAGAACGCCGGAGGCGTTCTTTAACAAAATAATTTTAAAATGGGCAGAGGGTAATGTCAATAAAATATGACAGGGGCAGAGCCCCCGTCACGCTTTTTATCCTTCTTCGATCTGCGTCAGATTCTGCGCCCAGCTCCCCGCTGCCATCATCCGCCAGCCGATCAGGCACTTGACCAGTTCTACCATCTGCACACAGGCGTACATCGGCAGAATCGGCATGGACGTAAAGTGCGCGAGCGCATAGGCTACCGGCACGGAGCAGGCCCAGACAAAACATGAGTCAAATAAAAACGTGATGACCGTCTTGCCTCCCGAGCGCAGGGTAAAGTAGGCTGCGTTCGTGAAGGCATACAGCGGCATGCAAAGCGCGGTGATGCGTATCAGCCCGGCCGCCATGGCCCGGATGTCATCCGACGTATTGTAGATACGCGGGAAGAAGAACGATGTCATATACATGAGTACACCGGCGATCACGCAGACCACCACGGAAAAGGCCGTCAGTTTTACGGAATCGTCCTTTGCTTCCTCGATTCGTCCGGCTCCGAGCTTCTGCCCCAGTATGATCGCGATCGCGCTGCCCATGGCGATGAACGAGACGTTGAACACGTTGGAGATGGAACTTGCAATGTTCGTCGCCGCCACCACCGAAAGGCCGCGTACCGAATAGCACTGATTCAGCACGGCCATCCCGCCTGACCAGAGAGCTTCGTTGACCAGCAGCGGCAGCGCCTTGATAATGATCCGGCGCGCCACGGCGCCCGGTATCCGGAAAAGATGCCGATAAACGCCTTTTATAAAAGTGAACCGTTCACAGTTGCGATGAGTCCATACCACCAGGAACAAAAGCTCCGCAAACCTCGAGATCACCGTGGCCAGCGCCGCGCCGGCCGCGCCCATCGCCGGAGCCCCGAACTTACCGTAGATCAGGATGTAGTTCCCGATCAGGTTGAGAAATACCGCCGCCAGGCCGGCATACATCGGAATAACGGTCTCGCCCGTAGAGCGCAGCGTGCTCGCGTAGACCTGCCCCATCGCGAAAGGCAGCAGTCCCGCGAACATGATCACCAGGTACTCCTTTGCGAAGCGCATCGTCATCTCCACACTGCCGACGCCGGAATCGCTGTGCAGGTAAAGTCCGATCAGCGGCTCTCCGAAAAGCCACAGCACCGCCGTTCCCACGACCGTCAGAAACAGCGCCATCAGCACCTGCAGCCTGAATGTGTACCGCACGCCCTCATCGTCGCCGCTTCCGTAATACTGCGCCGTAAAGATGCCGATCCCGGCCAGTCCACCGAAGATGCACAA
The DNA here is from genome assembly GCA_045118075.1 of Porcincola sp. Lineage (GTDB taxonomy): Bacteria > Bacillota > Clostridia > Lachnospirales > Lachnospiraceae > Merdiplasma. The sequence continues at coordinate 9,655 of JBGUOI010000243.1, forward strand.
GTTAAAGACAAACAGCAGCTGGTTGACGATCGACACGCCCGACATGGAATCCGTTCCGATCCTGCCCACCATGATGTTGTCCAGCATGCCGACCAGGTTCGTGATGCCGTTCTGTATCATGATCGGCATCGCGACCATCATCGTATGCCGATAGAATTTCTTTTCACCGATAAGTCTCATAAATAAACAACCTCGATAAGTCTCATAAATAAACGATCTCCGTGGGGTTGAACAGTCTCGGCACCCATCCGGCCGTGTTCGCAAGGCCGCGTGAAACCGCCAGATCGCCGTGCCTGCCGTGATAGATCCCACTCGTATAGCGCGGAAAGACCCCCTGTCCGGGAGCATAAAGCCCTCTGCCCGGCAGGCGGATCTGCCCGCCGTGCGCATGGCCCGACAGAACCAGGTCGATCTTCCTGTTTTCCAAAAAGCGGGGCCAGTATTCCGGATGATGACAAAGCAGCACTTTATAACCGTCCTGCTTCTCAAACTCATCGAGCCAGGTCAGATCCGCCTTCGCCGGATCCGCCACCGCAAGCCACCCCTCCTTATCAGGATTGGCCCGGAAATCCATCAGGGCTGCTGAAGTCAAGCCGCCCACCAGGACCGGCCGGCTTGGGTCCGGATAGCGGACCCATTGATTATCGAGCACGATCACCCCGGTCTGTCTGATCAGTTCGATATTCTCCTGCGTGACCATCCATTCATGATTGCCCAGCGAAAAGCAGGTCGGCGCAATCGCGGCGCACTCCTTTGCAAAAGCCAGAAAAGGATCCATATCCGCCAGGATCCGCCTGCCAAACGGCATATCCGCGTTCCATCCCGGATTCCTTATCCAGTTGATCATATCACCCGCGATCGCGATCAGATCCGGCTTCCTGTTTTTCAGGCTCACCGTCACCGGGCCCGGATCAGCCCTGTGAAGATCCGAGAGCAGCGCGATCGAAATGCCGGGGCCCTTAACAAGATGATAAAACGTTTCCCGCATAAATGCACCTCAAACTTCGGGGTCTTCGGGGTCTGACCCTTTTTGCGAATTGACGCGTTAAATCCCAAAAGGGGTCTGACCCTTTTCGTAAATTAACGCGTTAAACCCCAAAAGGGGTCTGACCCCTTTTCGTAGTATAGCTAAAAAGCGCCGTGCAGATGCCGATTACCGAATCTGCGCGGCGCTGCTTTTAACTCGCTGCTTTTAACTTATTACAGCCATGGCTCAGCCTTCAGCCACATGTCCTTTCGCCTTGATCACCTCGATGACCTGATCCACGTACTTCTCGCAGATCTCATCTTCGGGTGCCTCGACCATCACGCGGATGACCGGCTCGGTTCCGCTCTCCCTGACCAGGATGCGTCCGGTGTCGCCAAGCTCTTCCTTAACTTTCTGAACAGCCGCCTGGACATCCGGATCATTCTGTGCTTCCGGTTTGCTCTTGACGCGCACATTCTTAAGTACCTGCGGATAAAACACGACCGGCGCAGCCAGTTCGCTCATGGGCTTCTCCTTCGCCAGCATGACTTCCATCAGCTTAAGGCTGGTCAGGATGCCGTCGCCAGTGGTGGCGTACTTCGTAAAGATGACATGGCCGCTCTGCTCGCCGCCGATGCGGTGGCCGTATTTCACCATGTTCTCATAGACATATTTGTCGCCGACCTTGGTCTGCTCATATTCTATGCCAACTTTATCAAGCGCTTTGTAAAGGCCGAAGTTGCTCATGACGGTCGTCACGACCTTATTGTTGAGCAGCTTGCCGCGTTCTTTCATATAAAGGCCGTAAATGTAGAGCGTGTGGTCACCGGTGATCACATTGCCCTTCTCATCGACGCACAGGCATCTGTCGGCATCACCGTCGTAGGCAAAGCCGATATCCAGGCCGTTGTCCACAACGAACTTCTGCAGATGTTCGATATGTGTCGATCCGCAGTCGGTGTTGATGTTATAGCCGTCCGGCTCCGCATTGATCACATATGTTTTAGCTCCGAGGGCATCGAACACACCCTTGGCGATGGACCAGGCTGCGCCGTTGGCGACATCCAGGCCGACCTTCACATTCTTGAAGCTGTATCTGGACATGGAGATCAGATAACCGATATAGCGGTTGCGGCCGGCAACATAGTCGACAGTCCTGCCGATATCATGCCGCTCTGCGATCGGAACATCGATCTTGCCGTCAATATAATCCTCAACCTTGAGGATCGTCTCCTCATCCATCTTCTCTCCGTTGCCGTTGAGCAGCTTGATGCCGTTGTCGTAGTAGGGATTATGAGATGCAGAGATCATAATGCCGCAGTCGAAATCATCCACGCGGGTGATGTACGCCACTGACGGAGTAGTCGTAACATGCATGATGTAGGCATCCGCGCCGCTCGCCATCAGGCCCGTGCACAGAGCGTACTCAAACATATAGCTGGAACGGCGGGTATCTTTGCCGATCACGACCTTGGCTTTCTTGCCTTCCTTCGCCCCGTAATACCAGCCCAGGAAGCGGCCGATCTTCAGCGCATGATCGAAAGTCAGGTTCTTGTTCGCCTCGCCGCGGAACCCGTCAGTACCGAAATATTTGCCCATGATCAAAGCCTCTCTTTCTTCTCGATATCAAGGAAATACTTGTAAGTATCCACCATCAGCTCGCCGCAGGCCTCCTCATCGCAGGCGATGATCGCGCCGTTGTGCATCTGGAGCGCGCTGCAGGTCCACTTCTGGCTCACACTGCCTTCCACGGTCGCCGCCAGAGCTCTGGCCTTGTTGTGGCCGCTGATCAGCACCAGCACCTCTTTCGAATCAGTCACGGTTCCGATACCGACAGACAGCGCCTGTGACGGAACCTTCTCAGGATCATTTCCGAAGAAACGTGAGTTGACGATCCTCGTATCCGTGGTCAGGTCACGCACGCCCGTGCGGGAAGTCAGGCTCGTGAACGGCTCGTTGAAAGCCAGATGCCCGTCCACGCCGATGCCGCCCATGAACAGGTCGATGCCGCCGTAGGAAGCGATCTTCTCCTCATACTGAGCACATTCCTTCTCCGGATCATCGGTCATCCCGTTCAGGATGTTGATATTCTCGGGCTTCATATCAACAAGATGATCAAAGAAAGTATCATGCATAAAATACCAGTAGCTCTGATCATGCTCGTGCGGCAGGCCAAGATATTCATCCATATTAAAAGTAACCACGTTGGCAAAAGACACCTCGCCGGCCTGATTCATGCGGGCAAGTTCCTTATACACACCAATGGGGCTCGATCCGGTCGGAAGACCCAGCACGAACGGACGCTCTTCCTTATGTGCATTGATCTTGCCGGCAATATAATGCGCAGCCCACAGACTCATCTTCTCATAATTATCCTGAATAACAACTCTCATAACAAATATACACTCCTGTCTTAGATTTATCGCAGGGGTCAGACCCCTTTTCAGTGTTTTTCAATGATCTCTCCGTTGTTTTTCCAGATGGAATTCTCCGGAACGACGCCGCGCACGCAGGATGTCGGATACACATTGCTGTGACGTCCGATCACGGTGCCCGGATTGCAGACCGCGTTGCAGCCCACTTCTACATAGTCGCCGAGCATGGCTCCGAACTTCTTGATGCCGGTCTCTATCTGCTCTGTACCGTTATGAACTACGACCAGTTTCTTGTCGCTTTTCACATTGGATGTGATCGATCCGGCGCCCATGTGGCTGTAGTAACCTAAGATGGAGTCGCCCACGTAATTGTAATGCGGAGTCTGTACGTTATCGAAAAGGATCACATTCTTAAGTTCCACTGAATTGCCGACCACGCAGTTTGCTCCCACCAACGCAGATCCGCGGATGAACGCTCCGTGGCGGACTTCCGTTTCCGGTCCGATGATGCAGGGCGCGCCAAGGTAGGCACTGGGAAAGACCTTCGCCGTTTTGTGGACCCAAACGGAAGGCTCGCGCTCTTCATAGTCCGGGCCCAGCGTCGGTCCCAGCGAAAGGATCAGATCCTTGATTCCCTTCAGCGCTTCCCACGGATAGGTAAAGCCGGCAAGATAATCCTTTGCAAGCGTGTGTTCAAGATCATATAGATCAGTGATCGTATACATATTTACTCCTTAATTAAGACGAAATTAAGACGATTAAGTAAGATGAATAAACATATTAAAATGTTTAGTTCGTGCGTGCCGGGAGAACCTCTGTTACAGTCTTGATTCTGCTTTTTGCTCTCTCCCTTTCGACTCACGCAGCGCCGTGACAGTATCCGCCGAGTCTTTCGATGACTGCCATTCCTCGTCACCCGTTTCCGGGCCTGGCGCTAACAACGGTCCCTCTGCCTCCCAGCAGGGACAGCTGTTTTATTTCAAGAACGCCTCCGGCGTTCTTGCCGCGCCGCGCTCGAGGCACAGCCCCTTTCACTGAGCGCGGCTGAGATGATACTCTTTAATATGAAATTTGAAGGAGCCAGACTCCTTCAAAAACCTCGCATAACAGGGTAGCATATCTCTTTTTAAAAAGCAACGCTTTGAAAAGCAGCGGCCTCAGTTCCGATCTGTTGATGCGGTCAATTTCTTTTTCACCCGTCTGTACAACATATTCAAAAGCACGGGTACCGTCACGCCGACAACGGTATACGCAAGCCACCACAGTCCCGTATCTCCGTACAGATGCGGCCTTGCTGCAATACAAAAGGACGGCAGACCGTATACTTTTACAACGATCGCGCAAACGATCTTGAAAGAAAGGTAATGCAGTGCCAGGATACCCATCGTACAGCTTCCGATCACGGTCAGGGGCTTTTTTAGCGGTGTGTTTTTCAGGAAATAGGATATTGAATAAAGGAAAACCCACCCACACACAGAAGCTGCCGCAAAAAAGAGTGGATTCGGATAGAAATTGCTTCCTATTGTGATCTGAATTTTATGATGCCCCATCGCGTCCATAATGATCAATATGACAAAAGACACAGCGAATGCAGCCAGCATCTTCCCTCGTCCGATCTGCGCAAATCGGTTGCGAAACCGCATCAGCACCGTTCCGAGGAAGAACAGATAGTAACTGCACGAAAGCCTTGCCAAAGCATCCAATCCAAAACCAGTGATATGACAGTAATAACTGAATCCGAGCAGGATCACGGAAATAACAACCTGAAAGAAAAGCGGATCCCTGCGGAATATCTTCTTGATCAGATAATCCGCAATACAGAAAGATACACTTACAAAAAAGAGTGTGCCCAGGAACCATAGAGCTCCGCCAACTTTAGAAAAACCGCGGAAAAATGCCGAATTGACGATATTGACCAGCATCTCCCGCACGCTCATCATATGAACCGCCGGCGGCTGGGAGTTGAGATTCATGATCTTCATGCTCTTGGTATATTCCAGAAGTTCCGGATTATCTGTCAGAATATTGACCCGGATAAACCAGTTGTTCAAAAGCGTCCACAGCGTTCTCCAGAAAAAGAACGGAAACCAAAGCCGCACGATCTTTTTTCGGATAAAATCGATCACATTCCCGGTCGAATCAGAGGATCTTGAGCTGTATGTACATCCGGAAGCGATAAAAAATACCGCCATATGAAAGAGGAAAACAAATCCTGTTCCCCAAAATCCCGAATGACCCAGCACCATACAGATAATAGCAAGTGCCTTTATAATATCCAACTCCTCTATTCTTTTCTTTCCCATTGCAAAACTCCTCTAATACTTTGTAACTCATTTATGATTTCTGCCAATCGCCCGATGCAGCAGCCACAGGGCAAACATTGCACCGCAGAATTCTCCGGCCGGCAGTGCCCACGCAAGTCCGGTCACTCCCCAAAGCTGGTCCATGATGAACTGGAACGGAATATAGAAAACCAACTCCCTCACAAATGCATGAAGCAGCGTCGCCGTTCCGTTGCCGATCGCCTGGAGCGAAAATGATGTGTGATAATTGATAAACTGCAGCGGTGAAGCCAGGCAGCGGATCCGCAGAAACAAGGCTGCGTAGCCGATCGTCACCAGCGCATTGCGCGCATCAGCTCCCTTTGTACTCAAAAACAGTCTCGTGACCGGATCAGCAAAGATCTCAAAAAATATGATGGCAATGCCGGCTGTCACCAGTCCCCATATCCTTGCGGTATTTACAGTCTTGCGCATCCGGCTGCGATTGCCCGAAGAATAGTTGTATGCGATGATCGGCATAGCCCCCTGGCAGATGCCGATGTTGACCGCATTGGGGATCCGCTCCACCTTCATCACGATGCCCATCCCCGCCAGCACCATGTCGCTGTGCGCAGCACATAACATATTCACAGTAACATTAGCCAGATCAAAAAGACCCGTCAACAGCGCAGATGGTATGCCGACAGAAAATAACTGACGAATGCTGCTTTGGCTGATGCCGCGGATATCTGCTGCACGCATGCTCAAAGGAGTGCTGCTTCCGGCTTTCTTAAGCATCACTAAAAGATATGTACACGAGACAATATTGGAAATCAGGGTGGCCAGCGCAGCCCCTGCCACCTCCTGTCCTTTCGGCATCAGGACAAACATAAAAAGCGGATCAAGACCAATATTCAAAAGACCGCCCATGCTGAGTCCGATACTCGCCCGGCTTGAATACCCCGTGTTCCGAAGCAGATGTGCTATCGTCATGGACAGCAGGCTGAAGACGGTCCCGATCACGATCACCAGCATTGAATACTGACTTGCATAAGTGATCGTCTCTGACGAAGCCCCCAGGAAAAACAGGATCGGCCTCATAAAACACCCGATCAGTGCAGAATAAAGCAAGGCAGTCAGCACCGCCCCGTAAAAACTGAACGCACTGACCTTCCGGCATTCATCCTCCATCCCGGCGCCCATCAGGCGCGCCACAAGACTGCCGCCGCCCACGCCGAACAGATTCGACAAAGCAGCGATCATCATCACCAGCGTCAGCGTCAGCGAAGTCGCCGCCATCATGTACGAATTCCCGGTCCTGCCGATGAAAAACGCATCCACCATATTATAGACCAGATTGATCAGCTGGCTGATGATCGTAGGGATGGCCATAGTCGCAAGCGCAGTCGGCACCGGCATATTCTCAAAAAGCTCACGTTTATCAAAAGTCCCGGACATAACGATCTCCCTGAAGAAGTCTGGCTTTGGCTGTAAAAACGCTTTAGTGTACGAAAAGGGTCAGGCCCCTCTTTCAGACCCCTCTTTTATATTTTACCCAATGGCCAAAATAATGCAAATACTCCTCCACTCACTCATTGACAATATGTTGTATTATTTATATAATTTAGGTCATATAGCCGTTGCTACAATTTCTTTATCACTTTCTATCAATTTTTTTATCAAAAGGAGGTATTTTTTGCCGAGAAAAAGAAGGGTATGGTACCCCGGCGCCATATATCATGTGATAAACCGGGGTAACCGTAAAGCAGATATCTTCAGGGATCGGTCTGATTACATCCGTTTTCTGGAGATCGTTCAATCTGAACAGACCAGGCATGATTTTACGCTGCATGCCGTTTGTCTTATGACTAATCACATTCATATGTTAATAGGTACAAAAGATGAGGATCTGAGTATGATCATCCAGCACATTCTGGGCCGGTATGCAGGCTGCTACAACCGGAAATATGAATTATCCGGACATGTTTTTCAGGGAAGATTTACGTCTTCACTGGTCAGGAACGACCGATATTTCCTGGAAGTAAGCCGCTACATCCATATGAATCCGGTAAAAGCGCAGATGGTCGACAGCCCGGCGGATTACCTGTACAGCAGTTATTCTCTATTTGTCCCCGGAAATGTTCAGGAAGAACGATATCGCAGGGAGGCCGATCCCAAGCTGTATCATCTGATGAGAGAACTGGTTGATACAGACGGAACTCTTCGTCTGTTCGGGCCCACTGTCTTATGCAAAAGGCGATACCGCCAGTTTGTGACAGAAAAAGTTTCCCATTCAGAGCACGAAGAGATGATCCAAAAAGAAATGAGGGATGAATGGTAAGCTGCTTGCGGCCTTTCGTCAACCTATGATACACTTTTTTCAGTCAGGATCTGCAGCCTGTATCTGCAGTAGTACGCTGACGATCGATGATGTCCGCAATGACTTATCCGTGCCGCAGCAACGGAGAAAGGACGTGCATGTCATGAGTGATATCAGTCTGAGCAGCACTCTCAGCAAAGGCAGTATCTACGAGAGTAATTCCTTATATCAGGCATACCAAAGCGACGCGCAGAGCCGTCTGGCACAGGGAGCAAAGCCCGAGGCTCTCTCCAACGAGCGCATCTGCAATAATGACGAGATCCTAAGCACCTACAGAGTCACCTCTGATGCCATCCACGGCGGCATGGGAAGTGTGTGGCGCGTGCATCACCACAGCTGGAACGCCGATCTGGCCATGAAACGCCCGCAGCCCCGCTTTTTTGCCGAAGGCAGCGAGCACAGAAAAGAGGAATTCATTGCCGAGTGTGAGCATTGGATCAATCTGGGCCTGCACCCGAACATCGTCTCCTGCTATTACGTCCGCGAGATCGGCGGCGTGCCGACCATTTTTTCCGAGTGGATGGATGGCGGCAGCCTCAAGGATGCGATCCGGTCCGGCAGCTTGTATGAGGGCACTGACGGGGAAGTCCGGGCCCGGATCCTTGACATTGCCATCCAGGCAGCCCGGGGGCTGCAGTATTCGCACGAACACGGACTCATCCACCAGGACGTGAAACCGGGGAACATCCTTCTGACAAAAGACTGGGAGGCAAAGGTGGCGGACTTCGGTCTGGCGAAGGCCCAGAGTCAGCTTACTGACGGGGATAAACCGGCTTCTACCGGATACACGCCGCAATACTGCCCGAAAGAACAGGCTGAAGGCGCCCGGGCCGAAACCTGGATGGATGCATATGCCTGGGCTCTGACCGTCCTCGAGATGTACGCGGGTAAGCGGATGTGGGAGACCGGATCCGAGGCAAAGACACATTTAGAAGAAATCATCGGCAGCAGCCGGGTGCCGGTCCCGGGCGAGGCCGCCGGGCTGATCGCTGATTGCCTTTCACCGGAAGCGCCTGCCTTCGGGAAAATCGAAAACATCCTGAAAACAAGCATTATGACCATAACGGGAGGCAGCTATTGGCGCAGCGACTGTCCGGCTGTGGATGATACAGTCGCGGCTCTGAATAACCGGGCGCTGAGCTTCATCGACCTTGACATGCCGCAGGAGGCAGAGCGGATCTGGAGCAGCCGATCTCTGCAGGGAGATCCCATTGCCGATTGTAATCAGGCGCTTTTCAGATATTGGAGCGGAAAAAGTTTTCTGGATGATTGCATCAATGATCTTAACAGTGTATTGAATCGCTATCCTGATCTCCACGAGATCAGGGAGACCATCAGCGATCTGAAAGAAAAACGGATGACTGCTCCCGACTTTGATACTTTTTCTGTTAATTACGATGTCAGCGGAATGGACAGAATCTGTCTGAAGCCTGACCTTTCTTTGGCTGTAATGCATCCCATGGGAGCGAACCATACTCTGGTCGTCGATCTAAAGGAAGGCCGGGTCATTCGTGACCTGCATCCAAATAGACATGTCTTTTGGGGCAGCAATGGTTACTGCCAGCTTCAGCTGGATGAGACGGGCGAATATGTTCTCGATTCGCGCATTGAAAAGACTCCTCTTCTCTATACTGAAGAGAAAAAAATAGTATCACAGCTATACCGTATTCACGAAGAAGAAACGGATAAATCTCCGGAAGAGAATTTAATATGTCACCCGTTTGTTACGGAGGATAACAGACGCGCGACTTTTGTGGGAGATAAACTGATCACGTTTCAACTCGATTTATACAATTCCAGACTCTACGCGTATGACGCATCAGAGCTTCTTGAAAACACCCGTTCGGGTGAACAAAAGCTCTTGTACAGATTAGACTCGGACGGAAAAATCGCTCATCACAGCAATATGCGCATCAGCCGTTTCGGCAGGCGAATCAAATTGGGATTCGATCATCATTTCAGCTTCTATGATACGCTCACAGGCAAAATGCTGCTCAAATGCGAAATGTATGACTATAACAGCGTAGATATCGTCGATGATGAAGATATGTTCGCATTTGGATTCGAAAGATCCGCGCTGCGCTGGTTCGATCTTGCTCATCAGGGGAGGAACAGCTTTCTTTGGAAGCTCGATGATAAATACGATATTACCGGCGGTTTTGTGCATACCCTGCAAGACGGCAGTCGATGCTTATTGCTGCACGAGAAGAACAACCCGGATTTCATCCGTATCCCCATACCCATAGACACGCTGCCGCCGCCCAAATATCTGCTCAGCAGGGCTTATTCCGCACAGAAGGTACTCGAGCAGGGAAAACAGAGCGCCGATGCAATAGAGGAGATTCAAAAGCTCCTTGCGGCGGAAAGGTTCGAGGAAGCGTTAGCGAAATGGAATGAAGCAGAGAAGCTGCCGCTGTTTAGCGAACAGACCGAATACGGACATCTCATTACTGAAATCAATCAAATTTACAAAAAGAAGCGGCTGGTCGAAGCCAGGATCATCAGCGAGTTTAAGATCGATCTCTATGAATATCCTACCTTTATCTGGCGCAGCGGTACCGAAGAACGTATTCTGACGCGAGAGAGCCAATTCCATGCCAAATGGCTGCGCATCAGGCGAACCGACGGCACCCTGATCGACGAAGTCGATCTGTCCGATGTGAAAGTGAAAGGGCTGCCGGCCAGATTCCAATATTATGATGATTACGAGGCCTCCTTTTTCCCGGGCAGGAACGAACTTGCCCTGAAGTTGAGATTGAAAAACGCAAAGCTGAAAGGAAACAAGGAAGCATATCTGGTCTTGATCCTTCATATCGGAGAATCGAAGGCACAGCTGCATTCCTCAATCTATATCGAACGAGGCAGGCAGGCCAATGATTTATTCCTTCTTCTTCGAAAGGGCCTGTATTACAGCGAGGGGGCCAAGCTCTACTGCGTGTTGGCGCCGGATTACCGTAAAACATCGCTGATTTCAAAAGCTTTCCCGTCGATGGCGGTCTCGTTTGCCGCTGATAAAACGAAAGAACTGCTGGCAGAAATCAAACCGCCGGGCCACTATTGCACGTGGGAAAAAATACCCTGCTTGAGTAGGGATCAGAGCAGGGCAATCATCTGGAAAAGAGGTTACTACGACAATCTATCCAAAGACCCGCAGGATATCTGCTGCGTTGATCTGCGCTATGAATATGAAAACCGAACTCCTGAAAAGTTCGAGAACGATTATATACAAGAAACCCTTAAAGCTTTCAAACCACTGCTGCGCAAGTGCAGCGACCAGGAAGTCCTGGACTGCCGCGACATCCTCAGCAGCCTGGGTTACGGAAATCTCCGCCGCGAAGTGATCACGGCGAAACTGCAGTAATGGCTATATAAGGGGTCTGACCCTTTTCGTGCACTGACGCGTCAGTGTACGAAAAGGGTCAGACCCCTCACTTTCACTCCGGCAGATACTCCATCGTCGCCCGCTTCCACTGATACTTCGACAAATCAACGATCCCATTCGGGCAAGGGATGCCGTCAGCCTCCAGCAATTCGATCTGCCTGTTACCCCCGCCAAAGGCAAATGCCGATGATACCTGTCCGTCCCGGTTAACGACCCGGTAGCAGGGGATCCCTTCCGGATCGGGGTTTACATGAAGCGCAAATCCAACGACCCTTGCCCAGCGTTTATTGCCGGCCAGTGCCGCCACCTGCCCGTAGGTCGCCACTGTTCCGCGGGGGATCTGCCTCACCACATCATAGATCAGGTCGAACGAGGATGGAGTACTCTTATCTTCTGTCAATTGTCTCATTTTTTATAAAAACTCCATTCTAAAACTCCATGAATGTTCCCGGAAGCTGTACGACGCACCCAATTCCCCGGGTTCCGCACCAGCGTGCCAGCCTGAAAAGCGTTACCTCCGTCTTTTCAACAAATCTGGGCATTCCTTTAACCGGTCTGTCCAGTCTTGAAAAGAAATTATCCCAATGAATCGGGATGATCAGCTTTGCATGGACTTTTCGCGCCGTCTCCAAAAAGAACTTTTTCTCCGTCTGCTCATCCGCGTTTCCCAATCCGGCAACGCCCAGGAAAAGCACATCCGCGCGGACGTTATCCAGCTGCCCTTCAATATAATTGAAGCTCGGCCTGATCAGATATGTTTTCTCCGGTGTCTCCACAAGAAAGTCGAAGGAACCTCCCTCTTTATAATCGCGAAGACGGGCGGGCTGCACCAGCGGCTTATCGATCACCTGCCCCAGGTCATTATTAAGGATCGTCGGCTTCGAATGAAGCGACTTCATGACCGTGACCTTAAAATCACCCACACAATAAGTCTCACCATCTCGGAAAAGAATCAGCCGATCCTTTGGCACCCCGCCGCCCAGCGCTACATTCATGGTCGATTCCGTCCCGTAGATCACCGCCTTGCAGCGATTGGCGATGTAAGGCGCATCCATCACATGGTCATGGTGAGAATGAGAGACAAAAATTGCCCTCAGCCGATCCACATGATGCCGTTTCAGCAGGTTGTCAGCCAGCTTTTTATCCGTCTTCCCCTTTCCGCAAATATATCTGGGAAGTGACGGGCGCGTGAAATGCGCATCAAAAAGGATCTGATCCTTGCCGTCATCAAACAGCAGCATAGTCGTCCCGAAAAAAGTAACTTTCATAATGCATCTCCTACTCCGGTATCGCCGGTTAGGGGTCTGACCCTTTTCGTGCACTGACGCGTCAGTGTGCGAAAAGGGTCAGACCCCTATCACTAAACTTCTATCACTGCCGTCCCATACCCATCCAACGTTATTTCGCCTGACACTTTTTTCCCGGTATATAGGTCAGTTCCACCCTTATTAAGTGTGACCTTAGCCGGCGCACTGTCATAGTTCAAAATAAACAGATACCGTTTTTCTCCTTTTCGGCGAACTGCGATCTCGCACCCTGCCGGTGCTTCAACCAGTTCCGCAAAGGGTGATGAAGCTCCCAGTTTTTCAAGGAAAATGCCGGCACTCTTTTCGTTCCAGGCGCTGCCGTAATAGTAAGCCTTCCCAGCTCCGCTGTTTTTGCAGATCAGCGCGGGCGTTCCCGCGTAATAGTCAGCTGTGTAGACAGCCTCCGCAGTGCCTCCGTCAACCGGCGCGAGCAAATCTGCAAATATCTCCGCTTCAAACTCCGTTCCGTCCCAGTTGACTGTCACTTTTCCGGCATCAGGCGCGATGAATGAGTACTCCGGAATATCGGTCCCGGTCAGGCCCGACAATAGTCCAGGAAGTCTATCCGTCACACAATGGCCGTTGATATCCTTATATCCGCTGCGGCAGCCGATCACCAGTATGCCGCCCTGTTCCACGTATTGTGCGAGCAGATCTGCCTGCTCCTTCGTGACGATCGTCATATGCGGGTAAATCAATACCTTATACTGCTTCAGCATTTCAAGATCCGCATGCCCCAGATAGACGTAATCAAGAGGCGTATGACTTTTCTGAGCCGCTGCAAAGAAAGCCTTCTGGCTCGGTTCATCGATCCGTCTGTGCCAGGCATCCGACTGTGCATCCCAGATATTGTCGTAATCCCTTAAGATGGCTGTCTGCGCTTCATATCGAGAACCGGCGATCTGATCCATGCCGCTTATCTTTTTGCGGATGTCACATAATTCACGCAAACGCCGGTTCTCCCGGCCGGAGTAATCCAGAATGCCGTGCCAGTAGATCTCGGTGCCGATCGTGCTTGTCCTCCAGCGAAAATAGCTGACAAAATCCGCCCCGTGCGCGATGGACTGCATCGTCCAGAGCGTCATCTGGCCCGGCCGAGGCGTCGGTGCCTCCATGCCGGCGTTCGATCCGTTCGCCCCGGACTGCTGCTCCATAATGCCGAAGGCCGGCGAGATCGAGCGTACTTCGCTCAGGTTCCGGCTCCACCTGCGGTCTTTAAGGCCGGCGGGGTCATCACTGTACATATCAAGACAGTAGGCAAAGTTCGGATAAGAGTCATAAGTAAAAAAGTCGAGGCTCTCTTTGGTCATCTGATGATTGTCCAGGTTGCTGAACATGCCGTTTGTCGTGATAAAATCGCCCGGTTTCGCGTACTTTCGAATGATATCGCTCTGAGCCTTCGCGAACGAACGGGTACTGGCAGAGATAAACCGGTAATAGTCAAGCATCTCATGCGGGTTTTCCACATAATTAGGAGTCTTGCGCGGCACATAGATCTCATCCCACGCGGTATAGGTCTGATTCCAGACAACCGTGCCCCAGGCCTCATTGAGCGCATCCAGCGTGCCGTATTTCTCCTGCAGGAAAATGCGGAAGGCGGCAGAATCACTCTCAGAATAAAAGACATTCACCTCACAGTTAAACTCATTATCCAGCTGCCAGCCGATGATGCACTTTCGCCCGGCATAATGCGCTGCGGATTTTTCCGTGATCCTCGCGCCAAGCTGCCTGTAAACGGGCGAATTATAATTGTAATGCCTGCGCATGCCATGATGATATTGAATTCCATCGATATCACAATTGAGTACTTCCGGATATTTATGTGTCAGCCAGGCAGGCGGCGTCGCCGTAGGCGTACAGAAGATCACCTTCATATCTGTTTGCTCGGCGATGTCCAGGAAGCGGTCAAAAAAATCGTAATTAAAAACCCCCTCTGTCAGCTCGATTTTGCTCCAGGCAAACTCTGCGATCCTGATCACCTCAATGCCGGAAGCAAGCATCCGGTCAAGATCTTCTCTCCACATGCTTTCCGGCCAGTGTTCAGGATAATAACAGGTGCCCAGCACCAGCCGTTCCCCGTTCAGAATAGCTCTCATGATATCCCCCATTTCGCGCAGTCTGCGCGTTTTTCAACGATCCTTCAACTCTCAGTGATCATTCAAATCTCAATGACCCTTCAACTCTCAGTGATTTTTCAAATACTCCATCGCCGGCTCATATTTATTGCGGACCCGCTCCAGATCGCGTTCTGTCACTTCATTCAGCCGTCCGAGATTCATGTTGTGCTTAAGATCGGCCATCTTTACCGCCTTTGCCAGCGGGTTTTTCGCTATGCGGGCGATATAATCCATATACGGCATTCCCTTTGGGCGCGTCAATGTCACAATTGCATTCGTGATCTCATCCCCGAAAAGAGAGCGCAGCTCATCTGCCGTAACATCCGTATCTTCCAGTATGTCGTGCAGCAGGGCCACCGCTTTCTGCGTTTCTGTCTCCACTAAAGAGGCCACCGTGACCGGATGCTCGATATAATCGACCCCGGATTTATCGACCTGGCCCGCGTGTGCTGCCTTCGCCAAAGAATAAGCTTTATCATACAGGTCACTCATTTTTGTGCCCTCCACATTAAAAATGCATCACATTAATATCCTACATAATCATTATACATGAAAACTCCGGTTATACATGAAAATCTCGGCCAAAATACATGAAAAATCCCAGCCAAAATACATGAAAAATCTCGCCCAAAACACATGAAAAAACCCGGTGCGGGGAAGTCAATTCCCGCACCGGGATTCAATCTCAAAACATTTCCGACGT
This sequence comes from Porcincola sp., assembly GCA_045118075.1. Lineage (GTDB taxonomy): Bacteria > Bacillota > Clostridia > Lachnospirales > Lachnospiraceae > Merdiplasma. The sequence goes on from JBGUOI010000243.1 coordinate 25,147, forward strand.
CCTTAAAGCGCCGCAAATCCAACTGCCGTCAGTTTACCGCCACAGTTCCCGGTCGCCGACCAGCTTCACGCTGCCATCGTCATCGACCTCCACTTTATAGAGCCGATTGTTGGCCAGCACAGGCTCGGTCACCGGCTCAGTCTCCAACTCCGGCTCATCGGCCAAAGCCGCTGACGCTGCCGCAGCCGCATCTGCCTCCTTGCCCTCCGCAGCCTCACCTGCAGTCTTAGTCTCAGCCTCAGCCTCTGTCTCTTCCTCGGGTTTTCCCACGTCCCAGGTCACTTCCATGACCTCGGGAAGCGCTTCTTTCAGATACCCGTTCGAGGTATAGACCCAGACATAGTTGTATCCGCCGTTCTTTAAGATATCCGGGAAATCCCGGATCGTGATCTCATCACCCTCGCGAAGCCGCGTCACGTTGCCGATCTCGGTGAATTTCCAGGGCTCGCGCAGATAATTGTTGACGGCATCTCCAAGATAATACAGCGCTCCGTTTGTCGGGAATTCATTGGTATTCGACTGGTTCAGTATATACACCCGTTCGCCGTCTTTGAGCACGGCTTTGATCTCCTTCGCCTGCTCGCGGGTTCTTTTGATATCTTCATAGCCGACGGCTTTGGGTTTATTCAAAGAAGTATGGTTCGGGACATAATCCCGATCCAGGCCGAGGCTGAAGAAGACCAGCAGCACCAGTCCGACATAGCCGCAGATCCGCCCGGCAGCTGCTGTGCGCGCGATCCCCTCGGGCGCGCTCCTGCCCGGAGCCGCTGCCCCAACCGAAACATCCTCTGCGCCTGCAGCCGTCTCCCTGACCGGTATCGCCAGCAGCCACACCAGCGCTATGATCAGCAGAAAAAGGATGATGCAGGTCATGTACCGCCCGATCCCGGCGACCTTGATACTCTCTTCATATGAGAAGATAAACAGAAAAGCTGCAAAAAGTGCACCCAGATAAAGGATCTCGGCCGCTACACTGTAGATCACATATACAAAGCCTCTTTTGCGGTCGTTTTTCAGGTCCGCCCCCACCATAAAGATTGCCAGGACCAGCACACTCATCGTAGGCAGGGTCAGCTTCAGCTCCGAGTTGCTGCTGAGCGAGTTGCCCACGATCGCCGTGACAAACGCGATCGTCACTGGTTTTGCCTTCTCCCGGAGGGAAGCACCGGCGTTTCCGAGGAAGTTGATCATGCCCTCGGGAGTGCGTCCGATATTCCAAGCGTAGGCCAGAACCGCCAGAACCGCCAGAACCAGAAGTGCGGCAAACGCCAGCAGGACCGTTTTCCAGCGCGGCCTGCCGGCCCTCGCGCGTCTTTGCGTTTCCCTGCTGATAAGATACCGCCTGATCTCCTCCGTGAGGAGAAACAGCGCGGCCAGCACTGCCAGCAAAAGTCCGATATGCGGCTTAAACAGCGTCACCATGATCAGGACGAGCAGGACCAGGAGAATCTCACTGGTCTCAAAGCTGATCCCCCTCTTTCTTTCCGGGCTCCCGCCCTCGCCGGCTCTGTTCCCGGATGACCGGCTCCTCGAAGACCGGACTCTCGCAAACCGCGACACGAAGCTGTCGGAAGAAGCCATCCACCATCCTGCCAGGCCGGCCGCCCAGGCCAGTGTCGGCAGATCCACATAAAGGTTCTTTATACCGTATCCGTAAAGAGAATAGATCCCGATGTAAAGGATCAGCGTATACAGTATGATCCCGCTCCAGGCACCTTTTCGGTACCTTATTCCTGTCTCGCCGGCTTTCACCGCCGTCCCGGCGCCTTCGCCCTGCGCCTTCACTGATCCTCCGGCGCCTTCGCCCTGTACCTTCACTGATCCGCCGGCGCCTTCGCCGCGCTCCCTGCCCTGCCTGTGAAAATGCCATCCGGCAGGTCCGAACGTAAACGCGAACGGCAGCAGCAGCCCGATCCAGGTCAGCAGCGTAGAGCTGACATACATCATCCCCTCGTTATAACCGGTGAATTTCTGGAAAAACAGATGAAACAGGCTGCCGGCCAGCACATCTTTCGCACCTGCGATATAATCGACTGCCAGCGGCAGTTTCCCGGTCTCCAGCATGTATTTGGGCGAGAGCGCGTACAGATGAAACTCATCAATATGCCAGATAAAGTCCCCGTAATACAAAACCATGCTGCCAAGGAAAATGATCGTCAGCATCACATAATAAGGGGACAGAAACTCCTGCATAAGTGTCAGGCGCCGGTTTCTCCTGCCGCTTTTTGCAGCCGTCAGATCTCCGGCCAGCGCCAGACAAAAACCTGCCAGGCCAAGTACGCATAAGATCCCGATTCCGATGCTGAAGCGTCCGCCCAAACCGGTCACATACAGTATGAGGTCGATCAGCGCCACGGCAAAGATCATCCCCTCCGTCAGGCGCAGCTTCAGAAGCCGCCCCGCCAGAAGGCCGCAGCCGGTCAGTACGATATAGGCAAGCAATCCAAAAATAAGCGTTCTCAATTTGACCCTCTCTTACTCAGAATTCATCTGAGAAGTCCTGTTCCTCCGGTGTCAGCTCCTTGCTCTGGTAGATCAGGTACGTAGATATCTCGTAGTTGTCGGCATCCATCGTCAGGTCGATCGTCGTCCTGGGCAGGTCGTAGCTGGTGTCGTACGTTAAGTAGCCGTAGGTGAGGGCTTTGCCAAGGTCGTCGGCATAGAATTCCTCGTGCCGTTCGGTATCCCAGTTTTCTCCGCTCCTGACGGGCTCGCCGTACTTCTTCGTGATCTCCTTCTCGATCTTCTTAAAGTCGTTGATGTATTTTGTCTTGTCGGAGTGGCGCTGTTTGAACAGGTACCTCACCTGCATCAGGCCGTCATCACTGAAAATGTACACCAGATAAACAGGCACTTCCACCACGGTCGTATCGTAGGCGATATAGTAGGCATCGTAGCCTGCTGCCTTGTCGGTATCGAAGATATCGTCGCCTTCCACGGCACGCACGTCTTCTTCGGAATCGCCCCAGCAGAATGTCTTGAAGTCATATTCCGGGTTGATGGGATCGAGGAGCATCTGCTCTTCCGTCTCTTCCTCCGTCTCAATCACTTCCTCTCCCGCAGCCGCAGCTGCCTGGGATCCGCCCTCAACGATCTTCAGACGTCCCTGGCCGTCGGGATTGGCATATTCATCGGGCACAACGCTGTCCGGATAGTTCTGCAGGTAAGCAGTAAATACGTCATGATCGTAATAAGGCTGTCCGCTTTCATCAGTGTCCTTGACCATTGTCGAGTCGCGGAACATGGTCATGCCGTCGCCGTATTCCTGCGAATAGTAGCGGTTGATCGATACCGTGTAAGTTTTGTCCGGATCCAGCGGCTCGCCGCCGACAGTCACGTCCTTGACCCGGTACTCGCCGTCCACGGATACAAACTCGTTTTCGCGGTTGATCACGACGCTGCTGGGAACGGAAGCATCGATGGTGTATTCCATTCCGGAGCACTGGATAAATCCGCCGGACTCATTGGGATAAGCATGCGCGCCCATCTCGAGCATGTTGAGGATGGTCTGGCCCTTCATCTCGACCAGCGTCACTTCCGAGTTCCACGGCATGACCGAAAGCAGATCCGTATAGCGGATGTCGCCCGCATCGATATCGGCACGGATGGAACCGCCGTTCATGATGCCGATGTCGGCGCCGAAGAAATCGCGGTACGCATCGGTGATCAGGTCTCCGAGATTCGTCTCATGGTTACGGACGATCCGGTTGCCGTTCGCGTCATTGATCGCCAGCTTGAATTTCGTCTGTCCTTCCACATCGAACAGGTACTCATACTTTGATTCAATATCCGCGATGCTCTGTTCGATCACTTTATAGCCGTTGGTTTCCTTGTCCGCGTCAGTGATCTTATCGACCAGGTTCGATGTGACTGTTACGTTTCCGTCGTCATCGATATTGATCATCAGAGCACCGATCCTCTCAAGCTCCGATCCGGTCGATGTGATCAGGACATCCTCACCGTCCATGTTCTGGGTGAACATGCCCGGAAGGACCGACTCGGCATGGCCGTCGAGAAATACATCGATACCGTTCGTATGCTCAGCCACCGCCAGGGAGGACCACTCCTGTATGACGCCGTAGTCGCCCAGATGCGAGAGTGCGATCACCATATCGGCGCCGTCGGCGCGGCAGGAATTCGCCGCTTCCTGCACCGACCGGTACAGATCCTCATCGGTCGCCGCACTGAAGCCGTAGATATAATTTCCGCTGCCGTCCTGGAAGAATGTCGGCGTAGACTTTGCGATCGTCTCGGGAGTAGTGATCCCGATAAAGCCGATACGAAACGGCTTTCCGTCTGCCTCACAGTTAACGACGCGGTAAGCATCGAGCACGCTCTGGCCGCTGCGGTTGTCGATGAAGTTGCAGCTTAAGAAACGGCCGATATCTTCCGCGTACGCAAGGAACTCATCCATGCCATAGTCGAAATTGTGGTTGCCCGGAGTATACAGGTCATAGCCGATATCTCTCATAAGGTTCTGGACATCCAGGCCGTTCGATTCCGTCGTGACGACCGAACCCTGATCCGCATCGCCAACGTCCACTAAAAGCACGGAAGCAAATTCCTGCGCCATGTCCTTAACACCGGCGACCGCGGCAAATCCCAGGCTTGTGGAACTGCCCGAAAAATCCTCATGATTGCTGATGGCGCCGTGGATATCATTCGTGTAAAGAACCACGATATCCGCCCCGTCAGCGCTGATGTCATCAAAGCTGCCGACCTTGAACTTGTCCGAAACACTGACCTGGTAAGCGCTCTCCTGATCAGCCCCCAGCGCCGCCATAGACAGCGTTCCGGCCAGAAAAACTGCCGCTGTCAGAAGCCGGCCGACACGCCCAACGCTCATACCCTTTTTCATCGCAAAAAACTCCTTTTCTTGTTATGGGATCAACCTCTGAAATCCAATAGAAATAAGACTTTTTCTACCTGATATTTTACAATCTTAACTACGCCTTTGTAAATGGTTTTACGGCGGCTTTTCCATATTTCAGGAGCCCGTTTACCGTGTACATTGCAAAGCATACCGCGCTTTTTACCGGCCCGAATCCGGCTGCCCGGTACGTGCGGTAAGTCATGGCCGCAGAGTGCAGCTTGCTCCCGCTTTTGCCGGCGTTCGTCAGCCGGTAGCACAAAAGCGGCTCGTCGATGCCGGCCGCCGGTCCGTACTTTCTAAGGACCTTCAGCCAGGTCAGATAATCCTCGTGGCACTCTTCATGCTCCATGGGAAATTCGAGTGCCCGCTCCCGTTCCATCAGAACGGATGAACAGTTTATATAATTTGATGACAGCAGCTTTTTATAGGTGATCTTCGGCGGAACGCCGATCACCCGCCCGGTCTTTTTCCCGTCAGGTGTGATCAGCTCCCGCCCGGTGCAGCACAGCGATGCCTTCGTCTTTTGAAGACGTGCCAGCTGTTTTTTGAGTTTTCCCTCTGCCCACCAGTCATCTGAATCCAAAAAAGCCACATACCGGCCGCGCGCCTCGCGCACTGCCCGGTTGCGGCTTCCGGATGCTCCCAGGTTCATTTCGTTCACTAAGAGCCGCACCCTGTTATCCTGTCCGTATTTTTCCCGGATGAGAGCGCCGGTCCCGTCCGTACCGGCATCATCCACGATCACGACCTCGAGCGGCACATCCTGCGCCAGTGCAGAATCCACCGCCGTCACGATCGTTTTTTCGGCGTTGTGGGCCGGCATGCATACCGATACCGTGATCTCACTCATCCCGTTCCCCCTCCGGCAGCCTGTCACTATCATCACGGCCGCCCGCCGGCTCTTCCGGCAGCTTGTCATCGCGGTCCGCCGCCGTCACCTGCCACTGCTCGATCCCTTCGGTGTTTTCTTTCTGGAACAGGATCTTGATGGTCGTCGCGATCAGCTGCACATCCATCAGCAGTGAATACTTCTCAATATAGGTCAGGTCAAGCTTCAGCTTATCATAAGGCGTCGTATTGTATTTCCCGTAGACCTGCGCGTAGCCGGTCAGTCCGGCCTTCACCTTCAGGCGCATATGGAACTCGGGAATGATCTTTTCGTACTCAGCGGCGATCTCCGGCCTCTCCGGCCTCGGTCCCACCAGGGACATATCACCTTTCAGGATATTGAAAAACTGGGGAAGTTCGTCAAAATGGATCTGACGGATGATCCGTCCGACCGGTGTGACGCGGTTATCGTTTTTGGCCGCAAGTCTTGCTCCCTCTTCCTCAGAGTTGACCGACATGCTCCTGAATTTCAGGATGTCAAAGACCTCCCCGTCCTTCGTGAGCCTCTTCTGCTTGTAGAATACCGGCCCGCGGTCATAGACCTTCACAAGGAAGGCGATCACCAGCAATATCGGTGAAAACAGCACGATGAAAAACAGCGACAGCACGATATCCATCAGCCGCTTCACAGCCTGCTGCTCCACGGTAAGGCCCCTGTTCCTGAACAGCAGCAGCGGTGTATCGAAAAAGTGCATCCGCTCCGCGGACATGAGCATGATGTCCGAGATCTTCGGCGAACAGTAACAGCGGATATTCTTGTCAAAGCAGAATTTCAGCAGCTGGTTGCGCTCGTGGGAAGGCATATCGCCAAGCAGAACACTTTCAAAATTCAGGATCTTCTCCTCGATGGCCGGGATCCCTTCCGCCAGAGAGATCACATCTCCCACCACATACTTATCCTTGCGCGACGCCAGCTCATGCAGGAACCGGTCCGGATCGTGCGTGTCATAGATCAGGATGGTATTCTTGGGCGGGTAAAGAAGGATATACAGCTTTCTCGCAATCAGCGTCCATACGATGACGACCACCAGGTTGAACAGCGTCAGACACACCATCGGAAGCGAATGCCTCGTGAACTTCCAGTGACCGATCAGCAAAAGCTGCAGGTAGGTGATAAAATTCGTAAACAGCACCGACAGGATCTGCGAGATGATCACGTCCAGCAGACGCATATATCCCACTTTAAAAGCCGAAAACAGCTTGGAAAACAGGAAAATAATCAGAGCATACAGCATGATCATGACCCAGTTGCCCCTCCTCCAGAAGGGCGAGCCGATCACGCCGCGGGTATTGTAATATGTATACCAGACATAAGCGAAGGCGGCTGTCTGAATAGCCACCACCAGCAGGGAGGAAGCAAACGAATACAGCCGTTTATACCGTTCTCTGTTCAAAACAGGTCTCCTTGTCTACAAATGAGCATAGTTATAAGGATTATAGAATAATTCGGCCAAAAAGACAAGGAATTAAGGGGTCTATTAAGGGGTCTGACCCTTTTCGTACACTGACGCGTTAACTTATAGACGGGGTCTGACCCTTTTCGCACATTAACGTGC
>JBGUOI010000244.1:0-26857 GCA_045118075.1 Porcincola sp.
TTGCTATACTTCTTGTTTGACATGAATATGCTCCTCATATGATAGATTTTGGTTTTTTCCAATGTCTACCATATGGGGAGCATATCATTCAAAGGACTTTTGGGGTTTTTTTAATGCCTTCCTGTCATGTTTATTCCGATACACGCCGCGAAGACCGGCTGTCAGTGAAAAGCCTGAGTTAAAACAGATAAGCCAAAAAATACATACCTTTTTCCTCCAAATAGTTTATAATTATTTACATAAAAAAAACTATCAATTTTTTGCTTGTGCAGGCCATGCTCATAGTGTCGGATCTGCTCAAAGAAAGGGGGAGGTTATGACTGGTTTTCCGCTTATCATTGCCTTTGTTCTGGCCATCATTCTGATGATCATCGCCATTTCAAAGCTTAAGATTCATCCTTTCATCTCGATCATGGGCATTTCCCTGATCCTTGGTCTTGTGGCCGGTATACCGATCGTCGACAGGACCCTGGAAGACGGGACCAAGATCTCCGGCCTGGCATCCGTTATCGGCGCCGGTTTTTCCGGAACTTTTTCGAGCATCGGTATCGTTATCATCCTCGGTGCCCTGATCGGCTCCGTACTGGAGGCAACAGGCGCAGCGCTCAAGCTGGCTGACATGGTCATTCACCTGGTTGGAAAGAACCATCCTGTTCTGGCGCTGGAACTTATGGGCTGGGTCGTTTCTATCCCCGTTTTCTGTGACTCCGGTTTCGTTATCCTGAACCCGATCAGGAAAGCCCTTGTCAGCCGCACCGGTGAATCCTCGGTAGCTATGTCCATAGGCCTCGGCACCGGTCTGTATCTCTCACATGTGTTTATCCCGCCGACGCCCGGGCCGATCGCGGCAGCCAATACACTGGGTGTAGGCGACAATCTTCTGATGGTCATGGGACTGGGTGTTGTCTGCTCCATTCTCCCGCTGATCGCCGGCTACTTCTATGCAAACTTTATCGGTAAGAGAGTCAGGGCGGCGGATGAAGCGGACGCCGGAGAGGTCACAAAGACGTATGAAGAGCTGGTTGCCGAATACGGGAAACTTCCGAGCGGCTGGGATTCCATGGCTCCGATCATCGTCCCCATCGTCCTGATGGCGCTTTCATCCATTGCTTCCATGGCAGGTATGACCGGCATTGTCAAAGACATTCTTACTTTCCTGGGCACCCCGATCATCGCACTGGCAGTCGGCACGGTCTTTGCCGTTATACAGCTGCATAATGCCGGCAAGATGGGAGAGTTTTACAACCTGACCAACGAGACTTTAAAGACCGTCGGACCGATCCTGTTTGTCACAGCGGCAGGCGGCGTTCTGGGCAAAGTCATTTCCAGCTCGGACATGGTCAACTATATCACGCAGCATGCGACGGTCCTTCAGGCGATGGGTATTTTCTTCCCGTTTGTGCTCTCAGCGATCCTGAAAACCGCGCAGGGTTCGTCCACGGTCGCTCTGACGACCACGGCCGGTATCGTGGCACCTCTGCTGCCTCTGCTGGGTCTGGACAGTCCGCTTCGCACCTGCCTGGCCTGCATGGCCATCGGCGCCGGTGCCATGACGGTATCGCATGCGAACGATTCCTTCTTCTGGGTCGTCACCAACTTCGGTGCCATGACACCGGAACAGGGCTATAAGACCCAGACAGTCAACACCCTCATCCTTGGCCTTTCGGCGATGGTTGAGATCTTTATCCTCTCGCTGATCATTCACTGATAGAGATCACGAGATCCGGGAATGGAGGTACCTGCGATGATGACCAGTGAATTTCACGGACTGACACTTTCAAGGCTGGGTTTCGGGACCATGCGCCTGCCCCTGCTGGATGCAGATCCGGCTCATATAGATGTGGAGCAGACTGACCGTATGGTGGATCACTGCATGGCTCACGGGATCAATTATTTTGACACAGCCTACCCGTATCACGGAGGGATGTCAGAGACCGTCATCGGGAAGTCACTTTCCAGATATCCCAGAGAGAGCTTTTACCTGGCGGATAAATACCCGGGACATCAGATCAGTGATTACTATGATCCGGCGGAGATCTTTGAGGAACAGCTGGAAAAATGCGGCGTGGACTATTTTGATTTCTATCTGCTTCATAATGTCTACGAACATTCACTGCCGACCTACCTGGATGAGCGCTGGAAGATCCTGGATTATTTCCGCGATCAGAAGACAAAGGGGAGGATCCGCTATCTCGGATTTTCCACTCATGCGCAGACGGATACGCTTGAAAAGATCCTGGACCAGTTCGGCTCCGACATGGACTTTTGCCAGATCCAGCTTAATTACCTGGACTGGACGCTGCAGGAAGCAAAGGAGAAATATGAGCTTCTGACAAGCCGGGGGATTCCGGTCTGGGTAATGGAACCGGTCCGAGGAGGCAAGCTGGCAGCGCTTCCGGAGGAGGATCATAAGAAGCTGCTCTCGCTTCGGCCGGATGAGACGGATACGGCCTGGGCACTGCGTTTCCTCCAGGGACTTCCGAACGTGAAAGTGGTCTTAAGCGGTATGTCCAGCATGCAGCAGATGATCGAAAACGTGGAGACATTTGAGACGGAACGGCCGCTCAGCGAGGAAGAGAAGAACGTGCTGCTGGAAGTGGCGGAGGGCATGAAGAACTCTATTCCCTGCACCGCGTGCCGGTATTGCTGCGAGGGCTGTCCGATGCAGCTGGATATTCCGATGCTGATCGCGACCATGAACGAGATCCGCGTATCGCCGAATATGAATGCAGGAATGCGTATAGAGGGGCTTCCGGATGATAAGAAGCCTTCGGCATGTATCGGATGCGGCAGGTGCAGCATGGTCTGTCCGCAGAATATAGACATTCCCGGAGTCATGGACGAATTGACCGAGGCGCTGAAGAAGATCCCGAGCTGGAGAGAGCTGTCCCTGAAACGCGCCGAGGAGGCACGGCTGAATCGGGAGAAAAAAGCGAAGTGAGCTTGGAATTACCACGATTTAATTAAAAAAATAAGTGACCGTTTCACCCGACGGGTGGAGCGGTCACTTTGCGTTCTGCCGTTTATTAAATGATCACGCAGGCCTTACGGCGATCAGATTGCCGTCTGCATCATAGATCGTAACTGTCTGTGCGTTCTGGTCAAGTACATATTTGTTTCCTGACGCATCGTACCATGTGACATAAGATGAAAAACCATCCTGCTGCGGCCTTGCTTTATAAGTGTGTACGTATTTTGTTCCGCCGGCATCATACCAGGAAACTGTCTGCTGCACGAAAATATCATCCGGTTCAACGTAGGTGATTATATAGACGACAGTTTGGCCGTCTTCTACGGTGACATACTGTTCATCGACCTGTTCCGGTGCGGCGGAAGCGGTAATGCCGGTTAAAGAGATCATCATGGTTCCTGCGACAGCTGCTGTGATCATTGCAAAACGTTTTTTCATTGTTATTCTCCTTTTTTAATTGCTTTTAAGATACGGACGGCACGTTTTTGTACCGTTATTTTCAAAATGCACTAACTTATACGGGCGAAAATGACGGCATCCACAGGAAAGCCGCAGTTGATGACGATTTCCGGTCCTTTTGCTTTTTTGACGAAATAATGATTGACAAACCTCTGCCCCGGGTGGATAATGTGTACAGAGCGAAACGTTTCACCCTGAGGGCGGTTCGTGAAATTCATAGAAGGGAAGGATCATTTTGGCAGCTACGATCAAAGACATCAAAGACTTGACAGGCCTTTCCCTGGCTACGATCTCCAAGTATCTGAACGGCGGCAACCTGCTTCCGGAGAATAAAGAGAAAATTGAACAGGCGATCGCTGAGCTGCATTACGAAGTTAATGAGATGGCAAGAGGACTCGTCACCAGCAAGAGCAAGGTGATCGGGGTAGTTGTGTTTGACATCGCCAATGTATTTACATGTACGCTCCTTAAATACCTCGGAGAACGCTTCCGGGAGGCAGGCTATGCGGCGATGATCTGCGACTCGCAGAATGATGCACAGCTGGAAGCTGAAAATGTCCGCTTCCTGGTTAGCAAGAAAGTTGACGGCATGATCATTATACCGGTGGAGCAGACAGCCGGTTTTCTGGAGCCTGCTTTAAGGGCAGATATCCCGATCGTCCTGATGGACCGCTCACTGGAAGGTTCCGGAATACCCTGTGTAAAAGTCAATAACCGGATGGCTTCTTACCAGGCAATGGAGATGCTTTATAACTATGGCCATCGCAGAATCGCCGTCATCGGTTCCGACCGGGAACTTACTGGCCGGGAGAGGCTGAATGGATGTTTTCAGCTGCTCAAGGATAAGAAGACCGACATCCCGGCGTCATATCTGAAAATCGGACGCCACAGCATTGAACACGGTTATAACAGCATGCAGGAACTGCTGGAACTTAAGGAACTGCCGACAGCTGTGTTTCTCGGAAACTTTGAGATCATTCTCGGCGCCGTCATGGCTCTTAATGAGTCGCCGCTCCAGTGCCCGTCGGACATTTCGCTGATCGGCTTTGATGACCTGATCATCTCAAACCTGTCGAATCCGAGACTGACGCTTGTGGTGCAGCCTCTGCGCGATCTTGCAGACAATGCGGCCGGACTGCTTTTAGAGCGTCTGCAGAATAATAATACATTTGTTGAAATTGATCCTGATAATCAGAAACAAGGAGACCTGATTTTGCCGGCGCTGATCGTGGAAGGCAGTTCGATCGCGCGGCGGGTCTGACAAGAGGGAGGAAGCAAAATGATCGATCCGAAATCAGTACCGATGATGCGTCTTGGTGACGGCGGCAGTATCCCATGCCTCGGAATGGGAACTTTCGGTTCGGACAGAGTCAGTCCGGAAGAAGTGGCAGAAGCGGTTGCGGGAGGCATCCGAGTCGGATACAGGCTGTTTGACTGCGCGGCCTGCTACGGAAATGAAGAACAGATCGGCAGGGTTTTTCGCACAGCCTTCGATGAGGGCATCGTGAAGCGTGAAGAACTGTTTATCATGACAAAAGTGTGGAATGATATGCACCGTGATGTGGAGAGATCCTGCCTGAAGAGTATTGAAGATCTTCAGTGTGATTACCTGGATATGCTCTTTATTCACTGGCCGTTCCCGAACTATCATGCACCGTTTTGCGATGTCAATTCGAGAAACCCTGATTCCAGGCCTTTTTCCGTAGAGGAATTTCTTGATACTTACCGGCAGATCGAGGCTCTGGTTGACAAAGGTCTTGTCCGGCATATCGGTATTTCCAATATGACGATTCCGAAATTGAATGCTGTTCTTGATCAGCTCCGCATCAAACCGGCGGCCTGCGAGTCTGAGATGCATCCGTGCTTCCAGCAGCAGGACATCCTGGATTACCTTAAAGAGCACAGCATCCTTCCGATCGGTTATATGCCGCTTGGTTCACCCAGGCGCCCGGAGCGCGATATCGAGCCTGATGACATCGCAGATATGCAGATGCCCGAACTTCGGGAAATTGCAGCTGCACATGGCGTTCATCCGGCGATCATCTGCCTGAAATGGGCACTCGGACGCGGTGTTCTGCCGATACCTTTCTCGGTTCACAATTACGAGGCGAATCTTCGCGCAGCCGTAACAGAAAAGCTGACAGACGAAGAGATGGCCAGGATCGCGACGCTTGAACGCGGCAATCGTCTGGTAAAAGGCCAGGTTTTCCTGTGGGAAGGCGCAAGAGACTGGCACGATCTGTGGGATGAAGACGGCGTGATCACAGACTGCACTGACTGCTGATGAGTTTGAAATTGATAATTAAATTGAGTTGAAAACATAAATAAGGAGGGCCAGATGGAAAACGTTAAGAAGATTATCCCGAAGAGCATGATCGGTGCGACTCTTCCGGGAAACAGCTCTGTGGAGATGAAGGAATTTGAGGTGCCGACGCCCGGATATGGTCAGGTGCTTGTCCAGACGAAGGCGAGTACGATCTGCGGTTCCGATATCCGTGCGATCTACAGGGAACATACAGGTAAAGGCGCGGAAGGATATATCCCCGGCATGATCGCCGGCCACGAGCCCTGCGGAATAATCGTCCAGGAAGGCCCGGGACTGAAGGAATTCAAGACCGGTGACCGTGTGATCGTTTACCATATTTCCGGCTGCGGCGTTTGCTACAACTGCCGCATGGGTTATATGATCGCCTGCTCAAATCCGAAGTTCCGCCAGGCATACGGATGGCAGAGAAACGGCGGTATGGCTCCCTACATCCTGTGCGATGAAAAAGACCTTATACATCTTCCCGATGAGCTGACCTATAAAGACGGCGCTCAGGTAGCCTGCGGTTTCGGCACCGTTTACGAGGCTCTTGAGAAGATCGGAATCAGCGGCAATGATGCCGTGCTGGTGACGGGTCTGGGCCCGGTAGGCCTTGCGACATTGATGCTGGCAAAAGCGATGGGCGCGGACAAACTGATCGGTGTGGAAATGAATGACTACCGTATTGATCTGGCAAAGAAGCTCGGACTTGTCGACTATGTGTTCAAACCGAGCGATCACACCGTGCAGGATATCCTGGACGTGACCGGAGGAAAGGGCGTAGAACGCGCGATCGACTGTTCCGCCAGCGATGCGGGACGCCAGACCTGCGTAAGGGCCTCCAAGGAATGGGCGAAGATCGCCCTGGTCGGTGAAGGAAATACCATGACCCTCAATCCCAGCCCGGATATGATGCATTCCCAGAAGACGATCTATGGTTCCTGGGTAACATCGACCTGGAGAATGATGGACCTGGTCGACCGTCTGGTGCGCTGGGGCATTCATCCCGGTGACCTGATCACGGATGAATTCCCGATTGAAAAAGCGGATGAGGCTTATGCCCTGATGGCCAGTGGCAAGTGCGGCAAAGTCGCGGTCGTATACGAGTGAGGGTCAGACCCCGTTTGAAATGGTTGATAAAGATGTAATGGGGTCAGCCCCCTGGAAAGAATACTACCTGGAGCTTGAGCCGGAAAGGCGGGCACAGATCCTCGAAAGGCTTCTCAAAGAGGTTCCGGATGACGGATCTGACCGCTTCAGGAAGAAACTGTTTGAACTGCGTTATCTTGAAACGGATCATCGAAGCCGGGAAGTTGATTATTCCAGGCCTTCCGTTGACCGGTACCTTTGGCAGTGCGTGAATTTCGTTCAGCTTTATGAGACGTCCCGTTTTTTCAAAAGGGGTGCCCGCAGGGAAGTGACGCAGTTCCTGTCCGGGAACGGATATATTGAGGCCATGGAAGCCGGTCCCGACGGAGAAAGAGCTCTTTACTGGGAGATCCGCAACGCTGCAAGACGCTTTTTCAAGACCTGCAGCGGGACCGAATACAGAAGGGCGCTTTTCGGACTGATGAGCCCCGGCAAAGCGGATCAGAAAAACCAGATGTGTCTGGATACCTGGAAGATGACGGAAGGGATCGCGCACAGACTGGGTATTGCAAAAGACCTGTCTGTTTGGACGAAAGCCGTGATGGATGAGTATCATACCACGGATCCGCTGGCGGAAGACCGGATGAGAAAACTGATTCTGGAACGCGGCCCGGGAAAGAAACAGTAATTTACAGGAGGGATGTCAGTTGAAAACGATCAAAAACAATCCGATAGTCAAAAAACTTGGCTTTAACCGGATTATCCTATTTATTATCCTGCTTTTGATGTATGGGGCCTTTTCCCTGATCATTCCGGGATTTGCAAGCACAGCACGTATTATGAGCATCCTGAACTATGTCTATTTTCTCGGCTTTCTCGCTCTGGGCGTCACGTTCGTGATCGCGACGGGAGGTATCGATTTTTCCATAGGACCGGTAATGTTCTGCTGTGCACTGATGTCCGGCTATACGCTGAACACCTATGGAGCACCGGTGATCGCGGCACTGTTGATGAGCGTTGTCATCGGCCTGCTTTTCGGATGCTTCAACGGATACCTGGTTGCCTATGTCGGTGTTCCTCCGTTTATCGTCTCCATGGCGACTATGAACATCGCGAAAGGTCTGGGATCGGTGTTTACCAAAACACAGTCTGTCAGCTGGCCCCAGAGCAATGATCCCACGGGGAACGGGTGGTTCAGAAATCTGGTTAAAGTAGACGGTATCCCCACGGGACTGATCGTGTTTATTATTGCCATAATCATTCTGTATATCGTGATGAACAACACCAAGGCCGGGCGTTATATCCTTTGTCTGGGAAGCAATAAAGAAGCTGTCCGCCTTTCGGGCGTCAACGTCCGCAAATGGCAGATGCTGGCGTATGTGATCTGCGGAACCATGGCCGGGATCGCCGCCATCTTCTTTGTCAGCGCCTACACCACCGTTCAGCCCGGACTTGGCGATACCTACAACAATGAAGCGATCGCCTCTTGTGTTATGGGCGGAACTTCTATGGGAGGCGGGCTGGCATCCATCGGCGGCACCGTGATCGGCGTATTTGTCATATCTCTCCTGCAGGAAGGAATCATGGCAATGCGTATGACCAAGGAAGTGCAGATGATCATTACCGGTCTGATCGTCATTGTGTTTGTCTATGCGGATGTTTCCGCGAGACGGCGCAAGAACTGACAGAAAGGAGAAGGAATAGATGGGCGAAGTTATTTTGACAATGAGCGGCATCGACAAATCCTTCCCCGGTGTCCATGCGCTGGACCATGTCGATTTTGAGCTCAAACGGGGCGAGGTCCACGCGCTGATGGGTGAAAACGGCGCGGGAAAATCCACCCTGATGAAGGTGCTGACCGGTATCTATACAAAGGATTCGGGAACCATCACTTTTGAGGGGAAAGAGGTGGAGTTCCATAATACGCATGACGCTCAGGAAGCAGGCATCGTCATCGTCCACCAGGAATTGAACATGGTGGGTGACCTTACGGTAGCACAGAACATTTTTATCGGCCGTGAATTTAAGAAAGGCTTTATGATCGATGACCGCAGAATGATCGAAGAGTCAAAAAAGCTGTTCGACGAGCTGCACATCAATATCGATCCCAGAGCCAGGATGAGTGACCTGACAGTCGGTAAGCAGCAGATGTGCGAGATTGCGAAAGCCATTTCCCACAAGGCAAAGGTGATCATCTTCGATGAGCCTTCAGCGGCGCTGACCGAGAAAGAAATCGAGGATCTGTTTAATATCATCCGCGATCTGCGGGCCCAGAACCTGGGGATCATCTACATCTCACACCGTATGGATGAGATCAAGGTCATTACGGACCGCGTGACGGTCATGCGCGACGGTACTTACGTCGGGACGCTGATCACCGACGAATGTACCAAGGAAGACATCATCAACATGATGGTGGGGCGCGTGATCTACGAAGAACCCAAGACGCACAGCATGGTTCCCGAAGACGCACCGGTGGTGCTGAAGGTGGAACACCTCAATGCCGGCAAGATGGTGCAGGATGTAAGTTTCGAATTAAGGAAGGGCGAGATCCTGGGCTTTTCGGGACTGATGGGCGCCGGCCGGACAGAGACAGCAAGGGCTTTGTTCGGAGCAGATCCCAAACAGAGCGGCGATATCTATATTAATGGTCAGAAGGTGACGATCAACTCACCTGAGGATGCCGTGAAACACGGTATCGGATACCTTTCGGAGGACCGCAAGCGTTTCGGTATCGTCATTGAGAAGACGATCACCGAAAACTCCACACTGGCTACCCTGAAAGAGTATATGGCCGGGCTTTTCATCAATAAGAGTTCAGAGAAAGCGGTCACCGAGCAGTATATCAAGGAGCTGGATACAAGGACGCCCGGCCCGGACCAGCTGGTCGTCAATCTTTCCGGCGGAAACCAGCAGAAGGTCGTTATCGCGAAATGGCTGGTACGCAACTGCGATATCCTTATTTTCGACGAGCCGACCAGAGGTATTGACGTCGGTGCAAAGAATGAGATCTACAAACTGATGAACCGGCTTGCTGCCGAGGGGAAATCAATTATCATGATCTCTTCGGAAATGACGGAGATCCTTCGAATGAGTGACCGGATCATCGTCATGTGCGAAGGAAAGAAGACAGGCGAGATCCCCATTGAAGAAGCTACGCAGGAAGCCATTATGGACAAAGCGACGCGTGATATCAAGTAAGGGGGAGAGAAAATGACCAAGAAAAAAACCATATTTTCCCAGGAAGTCATCGTCGCGATCGTTCTGGTGGGGCTGTATCTGATCTTCAGGACGATCAGTTCCGATTTCGGGAAATATACCACTTTCCTGAGCATGATGGACATTTCATATTATTATGCCCTGATGGCGATCGGAGTGGCCTTCCCGCTGATCACCGGCGGTGTGGATCTTTCGATCGGAACCGGCATGATCTGCTACGCACTGGCGGGTGGATTCCTGATCCGTAATTACAACTGCCCTACAGGCCTGGCGATCCTGGTATCCATTATGTTCGGCGTACTGATCGGCCTGTGCAACGGCGTGCTGATTTCCATCCTCGGACTTCCGCCATTTCTGGCGACGCTGTGCAACTGCATGATCACCAGAGGACTGGGGTCTGTCGTGACCGGATCATTCGCGGTGCCGTGGCCGACAGCGAAACAGCCGAACGGCTGGTTCCACATGATCTTTAAGATCACGACTGCCAGCAAGACCAAAATTCCCCTTGGCCTTCTGTGGATCGTGCTGCTGACGCTGCTGATGCAGTTCATTCTGGCACACACGAGGTTCGGCCGTTATACCATTGCCATCGGCTCCAACAAGGAAGCGGCCATATTGTCCGGCATCAACGTAAAGTTTTACCATGTAATGGTCTACGTGGTAAGCGGCCTGTTTGCCGGGATGGCTTCCATTGCTTACGCAGCGGTCATCAAGACCGTTCAGCCGGGCACAGGTGCCGGCATGGAGCTGGATGCGATCGGCGGGGCCATTGTGGGAGGTGTATCCGCCTCGGGCGGTTACGGAACTATTTACGGGACAGTGATCGGAGCCTACGTGATCATCTTCCTGAAACAGGGCCTGCCGTATATCGGCTTCAACGCCAATATGCAGCAGATCATCACAGGCCTGGTCCTGATCGGCGCTGTGTGTATTGATATCATTAAGAGAAAAGTGATCAAGTAATTTATTTTGAAAATCACCTCTGTATCGGGGGATTTTTATACGGACCGGATACAGGATCCGGTTCCGGAAACTGTTTTCATTCGCAAAGGAGGAAAAAAGAATGAAGAAAAAAGTGTTGGCTATCCTGATGGTTGCATCTCTGGCTGTAGGCGCATGCGTTCCGGTATTCGCGGCTGAGAACCTTTCCGACACCACGGAAGGCGTTGCACAGTTCGAAGGACTGACTGCAAATGAAGCGTATGATTTCCAGATCGTTGTTAAATCCTTCCAGTCCACCTACTGGCAGGCAGCTTTGAAAGGTATGGATCAGGCAGCTGATGAACTGGGCGTTACCTACACCGCTCAGGGCCCCGCTTCCGAGTCTGACATCGCTGACCAGGTGAATATGCTCAACAGTGCTATCAACGGCTCTCCCGCCGGCGTTGGCCTTGCAGCCTGCGACACTTCTTCAGTTCTGGAGTCCCTGCAGGCAGCTGTTGACGCAGGTGTTCCGATCGTAGCATTCGATACCGGTATCGCTGATGCTCCGGAAGGCTCTGTTGTCTGCACCGTTGTTACCGACAACACCGCAGCCGGCGAAGTTGCTGCCGTCAACCTGTATGAAGCTGTCAAGGATCAGATCGGCGACGGCACCGTCCGTATCGGTGAGATCAACCAGGATAACTACGCTCTGAACATCCAGCAGCGCGGCCTTGGCTTCATCAACAAGCTGATCGAGCTGGCAGCAGCTGACGGCTACACCGTAGCAATGGAAGGCAACGAGTTCTATGTAAACGCTGCTGAAGGCGCTGTTGAAGGCGACGCTGACATCATCCTTGAAGTCCGTGTTCCGGCTCAGACCACCGTTGACCTCTGCTCCACAGAGGCCGGCACCATCCTTGATAAGGAAGACACCATTGCTGTATTCGGCTCCAACCAGACCGCTGCTGAAGGTCTTCTGGTTGCAAACGACAACCGCGAAGTTCTCGGCGACACTGTTGTCGGCGTAGGTTTCGACGCCGGTACCTCCATCAAAGCTGCTGTTGAAGACGGCACCTTCCTTGGCGCTGTTACCCAGTCCCCGCTGATGATGGGCTACTACTGCATCTATGCTTTGACTGCTGCCGCAAACGGCCAGGAGCTGATCGATGTTCCGACTGACGGTTACTGGTACAATGCCGAGAATATGGCTGATGAGAGCATTGCTCCGAACCTGTATGACTAATTGCCTGCTGTGTGATCGGTAATGCTAAGGCATGAATTGTCTTAAATGAACAGCAGGGTGTCCCATACGGGGCACCCTGTGATTGTTTTCCCACCGGCTTGGAGAGGCTCATTGCTTTCCCGGCTTAGTGGACTTACTGTTAATTTTGGCTTATGGAGGTTACTGGGATGGCTGATACTAGAAAACTGATCGGAGGACGCCCCGTGATTGGCATCCGTCCCGTCATTGACGGCCGCAAAGGCCCGCTGGATGTGCGCGGTTCCCTGGAAGAACAGACCATGGGAATGGCATTGAAGGCTAAAAAATTATATGAAGATAATCTTCGCTATTCGGACGGTACACCGGTAAAAGTCGTGATCGCTGATTCCACGATCGGCAGGGTTCGCGAGAGTGCCGCCTGCGCAGAGAAGTTTAAAAAAGAAGGCGTGGATATTACGCTGACGGTCACACCGTGCTGGTGTTACGGTTCCGAGACGATGGACATGGATCCTGCGACGATTAAAGGGGTGTGGGGCCTGAACGCGACCGAGCGGCCCGGTGCGGTTTACCTTGCATCTGTACTGGCGACGCATGCCCAGAAGGGGCTTCCGGCTTTCGGAATGTATGGTCATGAAGTGCAGGAAGCGGATGCGGAGGAGATTCCGGACGATGTGACGGAGATGCTTCTTCGCTTTGGACGTGCGGCGGTGGCTGTGGCGTCCCTTAGAGGAACATCCTATCTGCAGATCGGTTCCGTTACGATGGGTATCGGCGGTTCGATCATCGATCAGGATTTCATCGAATCCTATCTCGGGATGCGTGTTGAGTCTGTCGATGAGGTGGAAGTGATACGCCGCATGTCGGAAGGCATCTATGACGAGGAAGAGTATCAGAGAGCCCTTGCCTGGACAAAAGAAAAATGTAAAGAATGCTTTGACAAGAATCCGGACTGGATCCAGAAATCCCGCGAGGTAAAGGACGAGCAGTGGGAGTTCACGGTCAAGATGTATGTCATCATCAAGGACCTGATGCGCGGCAATGAGAAGCTGGCGGAGAAATTCCCCGAAGAAGCGCTCGGGCATAATGCCATCGCCGGCGGTTTCCAGGGACAGCGCCAGTGGACGGATTTCTATCCGAACTGCGACTATCCGGAAGCTTTCCTGGCTACTTCTTTTGATTATGACGGCGCCAGGGAGCCCTATGTGCTTGCAACCGAAAACGATGTACTGAACGGCCTTTGCATGCTGTTCCAGAAGCAGCTGACCGGCAGAGCGCCGATGTTCTCCGATGTCCGTACCTACTGGAGCGGAGCTTCCGTGAAAAGAGTGACCGGTTATGACATCGAGGGTCATGCAAAAGACGCTGACGGTTTTATCCACCTGATCAACTCCGGTGCTTCCGCACTTGATTTTTCCGGTGTCTGCAAGGATGAGGAAGGCAATGCCTGCTGTAAGAAGTGGTGGGAAGTGACTTCCGAAGATATCGACAAGATGGCGGCGGCTACCGAGTGGGCACCCGCTGACAACGGCTATTTCCGCGGCGGCGGCTATTCCTCACGCTTTGTGACGAATGCGGAGATGCCCATCACCATGATGCGGCTCAACCTTGTGAAAGGTCTCGGACCGGTACTGCAGATCGCAGAAGGCTGGACGGTCGCGCTTCCGGATGAAGTGACGGATACACTGTGGAAACGTACGGATTATACCTGGCCGTGCACCTGGTTTGCACCTCGCTGTGATCATAAGGAAGGAAGCCCGTTCAAGAGCGCATATGATATGATGCGTGCCTGGGGCGCCAACCACGGATCTTCCGTATACGGCCATGTCGGCGCGGATCTGATCACATTTGCATCCATGCTCAGAATCCCGGTATGCATGCATAACGTACCGGATGAGAAGATCTACCGTCCGGCTGCCTGGGGCGCATTCGGAATGGACAAAGAAGGCGCGGATTACCGTGCGTGCAAGAACTTCGGACCGCTGTATAAAGCTTATAAATGATAAGGAGACTGGATTATGTTAAAGAACATTCCTCCGATTATTTCGCCTGAACTTTTATCGGTTCTCAATGAGATGGGCCATGGTGACAGGATCTGCATCGGGGACGGCAATTTCCCGGGTTCTTCTGTGGCGGCGGCGGAAGGTGCGATCCTTCTGCGTGCTGACGGACACGGTGTTCCCGAGCTTCTGGATGCCATTCTTCAGCTGATTCCGCTGGATGAATATGTGGATACGCCTGCGATGGTCATGCAGGTCACCCCGCAGGATGCGGGACTGAAGGTGCCGATCATCGACGAGTATAAGGAGATCGTTGCCAGGTACGACGAGCGCGGCGGCGCTGCGTTTGGTTCCTATGAGCGATTTGAATTTTATGAGCAGGCGAAGAAATGCTACTGTATCATTCAGTCCGGAGAGACAGCGATCTACGCGAATATCATCCTGCAGAAGGGTGTCGTGAAATAGGAGAGAGACAGCTATGTTGATGAAGACTGCCAGAGAGCAGATCGTTATTTACGGAAACCGGATGATCACCGACGGATTGACTGTGGGTACGGCCGGAAATATCAGTGTTTATGACCCTGAAACCGGGTATATGGCCATCAGCCCGTCCGGAATCCCTTATGCGGATACCCGGCCGGAAGACATTGTGATCATGGACCTGCACGGAAATGTTGTGGAGGGAGACAAAAAGCCTTCCAGTGAGTTTTTGCTTCACAGTGCCTTTTATCTGGCGGATATCGGTGCGCAGGCAGTTGTGCATGCACATTCCATGTACTGTACGACACTTGCCTGTATGGGAGAGCCGCTGCGTTCGACCCATTATGCGATCGCGGAAGCCGGCATCGATATCCTTCCCCTGGTACCTTATCACACTTTCGGAACTCCGGAACTTGCACAGGCAACTGCAAAAGCCCTGAAGAGCGGAGGCAGAGGAGTCATCCTGGCCAACCACGGCATGTGCGCCAGCGGTGCCTCATTAAAGAACGCCTACGGACTGGCTCTTACCATGGAATGGTGTGCGCAGGTACAGTGGCGCTGCATGTGTACGGGAAAGATGAACGTACTGAGCAAGGAAGAGATGGACGTGGCGCTGGAGCATTATAAGACTTACGGGCAGGCTAAAAGCGAGGGAAGCCCCGTAAGCGGATATAATGGATAAAATCAGAAGACCAGGCGCTTTCAGGCGCTTTAGCTAAGAAGCAGAGACACCGGTTTTGCCGGTGTCTCTGACTTGATTTGGCAGGTGGAGATTTGGAAAGGAACATAAAAATGGGCAATTATTATCTTGCCGTTGATCTTGGCGCTTCCGGCGGAAGACTGATCGGCGGCAGCGTGAAAGACGGTCATCTTGTTCTTGACGAGATTCACCGGTTCGAGAATGGAATGGTCAAGGTAGACGGGTCTTTATGCTGGGACTACCATCACCTTTTTTCTGAAATTCTGGAAGGCCTGAAAAAGTGCTCGGAAAGAGGACTAAAGCCTGTCAGCATCGGAATTGACACATGGGGTGTGGATTATGTGCTGACGGACGAAGACGGGAACGCACTCGGTCTTACTTACGGGTACCGTGACAGCAGAACGGAAGGGATGGACCGGAAGCTCGAAGAATATCTGTCACATGAGGAACTTTATAAAAGAACGGGGATTCTGAAAGCTCAATATAACACGATCTACCAGTTGATGGCGGATAAAACGCTGCGGCCGGAGATCCTGTCCGAAGCACAGCATCTGATGATGGTCCCGGATTATCTGAATTATCTCCTGACCGGCGTGATGAAATGCGAGTATACAGAAGCTTCCACGACCCAGCTTCTTCTGAAAGGGAAAAAAGAGTGGGATTACGAGCTCATCCGTATGCTCGGATATCCTGAAGAAATATTCCTTCCGATCATTTCGCCGGGAACTTTCATCGGGAATGTAAAAGAAGAGATAGCCCTTCAGACCGGCTGCTGCCCGAAGGTGATAGCTGCGGCATCCCACGATACAGCTTCAGCGATCGCGGCTATTCCGGAGAATAAAAACAGCATTTATATCAGTTCCGGAACCTGGTCTTTGATGGGAACACTGCTGGATGAACCGATCTGTACGGAAGAAAGCAGATTGGCCAACTTTACAAATGAAGGCGGTTACAGGGACAAGATCTGTTTCCATAAAAACCTTGCGGGGATGTATCTGATTCAGTGCATCCGGAAAGAGGACCCGCAGAAACCGGATTATGAGAAGATCTGTTCGCAGGCAGAGGAATGTGATGATTTTCCGTCCAGAATAGATGTGGATGATCCCCGTTTTCTTGCACCTGAAAACATGACACAGGAGATCCGGACCTGCTGCAGGCAGAGCGGGCAGCCTGTCCCGGAAACGATGGGAGAACTCGCTTCTGTCGTTTATCACAGCCTGGCTGACAATTATGCCCGGACAGCGCGCGAACTTGAGAAGCTGACCGGAAAGAGTTATGACAATGTGCTGATCGTCGGCGGCGGGTCAAATGCCGGATATCTGAACCGGCTGACGCAGGAAGCTGCTCATAAAAAAGTCACTGCCGGACTTAAAGAAGCGACGGCCATCGGAAATCTGTCAGTTCAGATGGAAGCTGCCGGTGAACATTTCAGGTATTGATGATCATGAAAGATACTGCTTTAAGAGTCCTGATCGTAGAAGATGAGATCCGCATCCGGGAAGGCCTGGGGAAACTTCTGTCCCGTTCCGGCGGTGCCTATGAGGTCGTTCGGGAAGCCGGGGACGGCCAGGAAGGACTGCAGGCGCTTCTCGAGCTGAAACCGGACATCGTGATCACGGACATCCGCATGCCGGACATGGACGGTCTGGAGATGCTGGAGAAAATGGTGCAAGCCGGCATTCATACGAAGGCGATCGTCCTGAGCGCCTATTCGGAATTTGAGTATGCCCGATCCGCGATGAAGCTGGGAGTAACGGAATATCTTCTGAAGCCGATCGCCTATAATGAACTGATGCAGTCCCTGGAAAATGTGTCCTTCCAGATCGAGAAAGAACGCCGGGAAAAACCGGAACAGATCGGCACACCGGAGCAGATCTTTTTTTCCGTGCTTTCCGGGAAGCTTACGGTTGATGAGCAGACGGAAAGCTATCTCAAGGAGAGATATCATATTGACAGCCATGAACGAATGAGCCTTCTTTGCGCGTATCACGGGGAAAAAGTAAGTTCTGAGGAGGCGAAGCGGTATCTGCGCCATGTGTTCAGCTCCTGTCAGGGACTTGAGTGCTTCTTCCCGGATCTGGTGTATCGGAACACGGTAACGGCTGTCCTGACGGGTTACAAGGATCTGAAGGATCTGGAACGGTGGGCGCAGCAGCAGATCCTGCAGCGCAGTGTGCAGGATATGGCTGTGGGCTGGATCGAGGTGGATGGCCTGAATGCATTGGCAGAGGGGCTTTCCCTTCTCTATCCGTACCTTGACTGGAATATCTCCATGGATCAGAAGATTCTGATCTGCTACCCGCAGATCAGGAATGTCCAGACCGCATCCTGCAATTACCCCATTGAGCTGGAGACACAGATGAAGGCTGCCGTATGCGCGGATGATCAGACTAAAGAACGGGAACTGATGAATGCTTTTCACGCATCCTTCCGTGACGGGAAGATCTATGCCCCGAAGGAGATCAAGGAAAGTTATGTGCGGCTGCTGTGGAACATCATCGCGATCGCCAAGGAGGTAGGGAAAGTCAGCGTCGGAAAGATCAACCAGCAGGAGCTGCTGAGCCGGATCATGAACGCGAAACTGAGAGATGAACTGACGGATGCGGCGGCACTGGTGCTGGAAAGCCTGATGATCACGCAGGATGCGGATACGACCCATCTGACGGTGAAGAGAATGAAGAGCATGATTCATGAGTTTTACCAGACGGGGATCATGCTTGATGAGATCTCGAGAAAGCTTGATATGACGCCCGAGTACCTGGGAACGCTGTTTCACAGGGAGACGGGCACCACCTTCAGCAATTATGTCAAGAACTACAGGATCTCGAAGGCAAAGGAACTTCTGGTTGGGACGAACCTGAAGCTGTATGAAGTGGCGGAGAAGGTCGGCTATTCCGATCCGAAATACTTCAGCAGGATCTTTAAGGAGATCACCGGGCAGCTGCCCACCGAGTACCGCAGAAGCGTAAAATAAAAAACAGGGCAGAAAAGATTAGGTATTTCCCCCTTTTCAAAGATTTCTCACATTTAGAAGTCGGTCCCGGCATTCTATACTTTGGACAGAGAAATCAAGAAAAGGGGGTTTTTACCGTGCATGCAGTAAAACGATTTTTCCGCCATGAGAACGCCGGACTTCTGTTTGCGCTGCCGGCATGCATCTATATGCTGGCTTTTGTCGGTTATCCGATCATCAGCAACCTGGTGCTGAGCCTGCAGGATGTGACGGTAGCGAATCTTTCAAGAGGAGAAAAACACTTTATCGGGCTTGCCAATTACGTGAAGCTGTTCCATGACAGCGTGTTCCTGAAATCTCTGAGCAATACGCTTATCTTCACGATATCCTGTCTGGTGTGCCAGTTCCTGATCGGATTTGTCCTGGCCCTGTTCCTGAACAAGAATTTCAGTTTCGCCAGGACGGTGCGCGGACTTCTGATGATACCGTGGATGATCCCCATGACAGTCACGGCTCTGATCTTCAAGCTGCTGTTTGCGACGGATATCGGTGTGGTGAACTATATCCTCAGATCCCTGCATCTGATCTCGCAGAACATCGACTGGCTGACCAGCTCGAAAACAGCCATGCTGGTGGTCATTATCGCGAATGTCTGGATCGGGATACCTTTTAACACGATCCTGCTGTCCACCGGACTGACCACTATTCCCCAGGAACTGTATGAGAGTGCGTCCATTGACGGTGCAAGCACCTGGCAGAGCTTCTGGCGCATCACCCTGCCCCTGCTCCGGTCCACGATCGAATCCGTCCTGGTGCTGGGCTTTATCTATACCTTTAAGGTGTACGACCTGGTCTATGTCATGACGAGCGGCGGACCTGTCAATTCGACCCACCTCCTGTCCACATATTCCTACAAGCAGTCTTTCGAATTATTTAATTACAGTATGGGCTCCGCGGTGGCTAATGTACTGCTCCTGATTCTTCTGATGGTCGGCATTATTTACTTAAGGATCACCATGCAGGGAGAGGAGGACTGAAGACCATGGGAGAAGAGAAAAAGATTACCGGCAGGAAAAATGTGATCCTTTGCATCCTGTCCGTTCTGGTACTGTGTTTTCTTTTGTTTCCGCTGTTCTGGACACTGATCACCTCGCTGAAGACAGAGAAGGAGATCTTCCAGAACCCGCCTACATTCTATCCTCATGTGCTCAATACCCAATCGTATGCAGCTCAGGTGGAGACCGGGGATTTCAATATGTTCCGGTCATTTGCGAACAGCTTCCTGATCTCCATAGGATCCATGCTGATCGCTGTAGTTCTGGCTGTGCCGGCATCCTACGCCATTGCGAAGTACCGGTTTAAGGGCAGAAAGATCATGCTCCTGTTTTTCCTGGTCACCCAGATGCTTCCGGTATCCGTGCTCCTGACGCCCATGTTTATCATGTTCAAAGGAATGCACGTTTACAACACCTGGTGGTCAGCCATTCTCGCGGATACGACCATCGGGATTCCGTTTTCCATCCTGATCCTGAAAAATTACTTTGCGTCGATCCCGAAGGAACTGGAGGAGGCGGCCTATATTGACGGGTGTACGCGCTTTGGTGCGTTCCTGCGCATTCTGGTGCCGGTGGCGAAACCCGGAATCATCGTCTGTGCTGTGTTCTCCTTCCTGTACGCATGGGGCGACCTGGCTTACGGCATGACCTTTATCCTAGATCAGCAGAAGCGCCCGATCACGGCAGGGATCTTCAACTTTATGGGGCAGTACGGGACGAAGTGGAGCTACCTTTCCGCCTTTGCCATCGTGACCATCATTCCGGTCGCCCTTATTTTCATCTTTATGCAGAAATATATCATTGCGGGAATGACAAACGGGGCCGTAAAGGGGTAATATGGTATCAAGCGGCCGAAAGAGCGGCCGTAAGTCCGCCGACCCGGTACAAAACGGAGATCTCTATGGCTAAACGAAGTCTCAGAAGCAGACTGATCAGTATATTTTTCCTGACATCAACGGTACCGCTGCTTTTTGTGGGAATCTTTCTGTCCTACAATACGATCCGCCTGATGAGGGAGAATACAAAAACTTTAACGCAGCAGAACCTGAAGCAGATCGATGACAACATGGATCTGCTTCTGGATTCTTATAAGGACCTGGTCTACCAGATCTATACGGACGATGATGTGGTCAGGTGGATGGACAGCCTGAACGCAAACGAGGATGAAGCCGTAACGATCAATCAGCTGCGGCGTTTTATGAATGCCCTGCTTTATTCAAAGGCTGACATCGGCGCGATCACGGTGATCTCTGACAGCGGCAGGATGGTCACCACCCATACGCTGAACGCGGCAACATACGAAAATCCGTGGCTGAGTCAGTTCCATATGGATCAGGAGACACTTTATGATACGGTCTCACAGGAGAGCGGCTATCATATCTTCCCCACGGAATACGCGACCAATTTTGCGGGAGAAGATCACTACCTGTTCCACATTGCCCACAGGATCATTGACTATCGTGACCTTAAGAAGAAGTGCGGGATCGTGGTCGTCAGTCTGGATGAGGACCTCCTTCACAGGGTCCTTTATATGGAAGAGGAAGAAAAAGAAGACACAGATTACAGCTTTCTTATTGACCGCGGCAGCCGTGTCATATCCGGACCGGATAAGAGCTGGATCGGTCAGACTCTCTGGAAAACCCCCGATATGTCAAACGAGAAAGCCCTGGCCGGAAGTATAAAGGCATTCTTAAAAGACCAGGGGATAAAGGCACCCGGCCAGTACGATGTCTACACCTGGTCCGACGAGGAACGGGGATGGGTGATCGCTAAAGCCGTCAGCCGGCTGACCTTTTTGCAGGAGGTCGGAAAGAACCTTCTGATCATCGGGGCGGTCTGGCTTCTCCTTTTCGGCGTTACTGTCTATCTGCTGCGCAGACAGACAGATAAACTGGTATCCTCCGTGCACACGGTGACGGATGCGATGAAGGAAGCCGGCTCGGGAGATCTTTCCGTACAGATACCGATCGAGGAAACACTGCCCATCGAGATCGAAACGGTGGCAAATGAGTTTAATGACACCCTGCGGAAACTCAGCGATTCGAGACAGAAGGAAAAGGAAGCCGCGCAGAACCGGCAGAAAGCTGAGCTGAGGGCTCTGGAAGCCCAGATCAATCCCCATTTCCTGTACAACACCCTGGACACCATCAACTGGATGGCGATCGACAGGGAGGAGTATGATATCAGCAATGCCATTAATTCCCTCGCCTATATCCTGCGATATGCCATTTCAGATTATGACAGGGAAGTACGGGTGCGGGATGAAGTGGAGTGGCTGAAGCGGTACGTCTATCTGCAGCAGTACCGTATGAAAAACCAGTTCCACTGCGACATCAGTGTGAGTCCGGAGGTCCAGGACTGGAAGATCCACAAACTCCTTCTCCAGCCGTTTGTGGAAAACGCCATCATTCACGGCTTTAGGTATCCCCAGGAGGAATACCTGCTCGAGATACGGTTCTGGCAGGAGAACGGCAGGCTGAAGATCCGGATCGCGGATAACGGAGCCGGCTTTGATACCAGTGTGGTAGACAGTATCATGAGGGGAGAGCCCGTGTCCGGAGAGGAAAAGGGACATATCGGACTGGAAAATGCGATCCTGCGTTTTGACATGTATACGGACGGTGAGGGGATTCTTGACATCGACAGCCATCCCGGAGAGGGGACAACGGTCATGATGGAATTTCCGGAAATAAATGACGGAAAGGAAGAAAAAACCAAACAAGGTTAGAAACGTCCACCTTTTTTCAGATTTCCCCCAGTTCCCGAAAATGCACAGCATTCTATAATGCAGATAACGATTACAGGAAGTACGAAGTGGTTCCTGCAAAACAAGTCACAGCTGATATTTAATTTATGGGAGGAAATCGTCATGAAGAAGCTTATTCCGTTACTTTTGACAGCCGGTCTCGCCTGCGCCATGCTCGGAGGCGCCGTGCAGGCAGAGGAAGCCAGCGGGGATGTTACGATCTGGTACTACTGGGAGACAGAAGGCCATCAGAAAGCACTGAACCATATCATTGAAGAGTTCAACGGCTCTCAGGACGGCATCACCGTGGAAGCCAAATATGTTCCATTCGCGGATTTCAAGAAACAGCTGTCCATCGGCGCGTCCGCAGACGAACTGCCGGATCTGGTCATCCTTGACAATCCGGATCATGCCGCCTACGCAGCCATGGGTATTTTTGCGGACATTACCGATAAATTCGATGTAAGCAATTACTATGAAGGCCCGGTAAATTCCTGCACACTGGACGGAAAACTTTACGGCGTCCCGTTCGGCAGCAATGATCTGGTTCTGTTCTATAATGAGGATATGCTTAAGGAAGCCGGATGTGAAGTTCCCACGACCTGGGATGAGCTTCTTGAAGCGGCAAAAGCCACTACGACGGATACGGTTTCCGGTTTTGCTCACTGCGCACTTCAGAATGAAGAGGGAACCTTCAACTTCCTTCCGTGGGTATGGTCCACCGGAGCAACCTCTTATGAGATCAATTCTGAGGGCGGCATCAAAGCCCTGACCTTTGAAAAAGAACTTGTCGACTCGGGCGCTATGACAAAAGAAGCCATCAACTGGACACAGGGTGACACCATGCACCAGTTCATCGCAGGCAATCTGGCCATGATGATCAACGGAACCTGGCAGATCCCGACCATGCGTGAAGAAGTCCCGGATCTGAACTGGAATGTTGCTCCGATCCCGCAGGACAAAGAGCAGGCATCAGGCCTGGGCGGCGAGAACTATGCCGTGATCGCAGGCGGCAACGAAGATGCGGCCGTGAAGTTCCTTGAGTTTGCCACAACACCTGAAACCTGCCTGTACATGATGAATGCCATGGGATATATCTCAGCTGACTCTACCATTGCCGAGAACCAGTTCGAAGGCGATGCCGTGTACCAGGTGTTTGTCGACGAGATGCAGTATGCTCATGCAAGAGGACCTCTGCCTGAGTGGCCGAGCATTTCCGATGCCATCTCTCTTGCCTTCAACAAGGTCATCACCGGTGAGAGCTCACCTGAAGACGCCGCAGCAGAAGCGCAGGCTACGATTGACGGGATTATCGGATAATTGTAAAATTATAAAAAAATAACAGTCAGCCTCCGGGGGGACATTGTAAAAAGCATGCCGGCTGGAAACAGCCGGCATTTGTATAATCAGGCGCAGGCAGCAGCCCGATCCCATCCGGCCTGAAAAGAAAGAGGTGGCATATGAAAACCGGAAAAGCCGTGATCACGGATCCTTTCTGGCTGCGATACCGCAGCATTGTACGGCATGAGATGATTCCTTATCAGTGGAAGGTATTAAACGACGAGATCGATGTCCGGATCGAGCGGGAGAGGGATGATCCGTCCATCCCGAACGAGAAAAGCCATGCGCTGGAAAATTTCCGGATCGCAGCCGGCATTCACAAGGGCCATCACTACGGATGGGTGTTTCAGGACAGTGATGTCTATAAATGGCTCGAAGCGGTCGCCTATTCTCTTATGGAGAAGCCGGATGAGACCCTGAAAAAGATGGCGGACAGTGTGGTGGATCTTATCGCGCAGGCTCAGGAACCGGACGGCTATCTGGGGACCTATTTTACCATCGAAGAGCCGGAGCGCAAATACAAAAGCCTGATAAACAGCCACGAACTGTACTGCGCCGGTCATTTCATGGAGGCGGCAGCCGCCTATTATGAGGCTGTCGGCAGCCAAAAAGTGCTGGATACGGCGAAAAAACTGGCAGCCCACATCGAAAAGGTACTTGGACCGGAAGGGACCTTCGGATACGACGGGCATGAGGAGATCGAGATCGGACTCATGAAGCTTTACCACCTGACCGGAGAGGAACAGTATCTTCAGCTGGGAAGTTATTTTCTCAGGATCCGGGGCACGGATGAAGACTTTTTCGGAGAGCAGCGTAAGACGGACCCGGGCAGCGAACCGCTGATCGGAGGTATGGGGCAGATCAACCGACGGTATTTTCAGGTGCATGTACCGCCCGTAAAACAGGATACGGCCGAGGGACATGCGGTGCGCCTGGTCTACATGTGTACGGCCATGGCGGATGTTGCGGCTTCTGCCGGGGACAGGGAAATGCTGGACGCTTGCAGGAAGATCTGGAGAAATATCGTTG
Organism: Porcincola sp.; assembly: GCA_045118075.1. Taxonomy (GTDB): domain Bacteria; phylum Bacillota; class Clostridia; order Lachnospirales; family Lachnospiraceae; genus Merdiplasma. The sequence goes on from JBGUOI010000244.1 coordinate 24,491, forward strand.
ACCGCAGGATGTACATTACCGGCGGCATAGGATCTACCGTGCACGGAGAAGCTTTTACCTTCGACTATGACCTGCCCAATGACACCATGTACTGTGAGACCTGCGCATCGGTCGGACTTGTCTTCTTCGCGTCGCAGATGCTGCGCTCCGAGAGCATCGGTGAGTACGGTGATGTGATGGAACGCGCCCTGTATAATACAGTACTGGCCGGCACAGCCCTTGATGGGAAACATTTCTTTTATGTGAACCCGCTGGAGGTGAATCCCACAGCGTCAAAATGGGATCCGGGAAAGAGCCATGTAAAACCTGTCCGTCCGGAGTGGCTGGGCTGCGCCTGCTGCCCGCCCAATCTGGCAAGGCTTCTGGCTTCCGTTGACCGTTACATCTATACGGTGAAGAAGGACCTGTGTCTGGTAAACCTTTATATCAGCAGTGAAACGCAGATTACTGCATCAGGAGGAAGTGTCAGGATCACACAGCTGACGGAATACCCGAAAGACGGAGCCGTGCGCATCAGGGTGAGTGCACCTGAAGACGGCGCTTTTGACCTGGCGCTTCGCATTCCGGGCTGGTCACGGACATACAAGGTGACTATGGATGGGGCAGCGCAGGACGAAATTAACTTTGAAAAGGGTTATTTCTATCTCAGAAATCTGGCCGGAGAGCATGAGATCGTCCTGGAGCTTGACATGGCGCCTCGTCTTTACAAGGCTGATCCCAGAGTGAGAGACAATATCGGAAAAGCGGCGATGACCAGGGGCCCCATCGTCTACTGCCTGGAGGAAGCGGATAACGGAAAGGACCTGCACCTTCTTTCCATCGATCCGGCAAAGAAACCGGAGGAAGAGGAAGAGAAGGGAGAACTTGGCGATATCATCAGAATCACTGCTTTCGGAAGAAGGATCCGGGAACCGGAGGGAAAAGAGTGCCTTTATAGACCGGCGGATGAAGAGACTGTGCAGGAGGATGATGCCCGCCTCCGTTTCATTCCCTACTATACCTGGGCTAACCGGGGAAGCAATGAGATGAGCGTCTGGGTCCGCACGGTCTGATTTCCGGGAGGAATATGTTTATGGAAGAAAAAAAAGAAAACAAAGGCGATTTCAGGCCTGACAGCAATTTCCTGATCGGTTTTTTTGAGGAAAAAGACGGCAGCCTGCTGTACCGGTATGACGCGGAGCGCCTTAAGATCTCGCCGTGGGGCGAAAATGCCCTGCGTGTGCAGTCATCAAAAACGGCTGTTCCGGATCCGGAAAACTGGGCACTGGCCATCGATCAGGAATATCCGGGCGATGTCCGGATCGAGATCGGGGATTACAGCGCCAGAATACGAAACGGAAAGCTGACAGCCGTCATCAATAATATAGGGAAGGTCTCTTTTTTCAACCAGGACGGAAAGCTTTTGCTGGAAGAATTCCTGCGCAACCGCGAGGATATGTTTGCTTCCACCACCAGTTCGCTGCTCATTGAATCCAGGGAGTTCAAGCCGCTGATCGGAGGGCAGTATCACCTTACCATGCGGTTTGAATCCGATCCGGCCGAGAAGATCTACGGGATGGGACAGTACCAGCAGGACTTCCTGAACCTGAAGGGGGCGGATCTGGAACTGGCTCACCGCAACTCCCAGGCCAGCGTCCCGTTCATGATCTCTTCTCTCGGATATGGTTTTCTCTGGAACAATCCTGCCATCGGCAGAGTAAATTTTGCGAAGAATGTGACGACCTGGGAGGCGTATTCCACGAAAAAACTGGATTACTGGATCTGTGCGGGAGATACTCCTGCCATGATCGAGGAGGCTTATGCAAAGGTGACCGGAACGGTTCCCATGATGCCCGAGTACGGTCTGGGTTTCTGGCAGTGCAAGCTCCGCTACCAGACTCAGGAAGAACTGCTTGAAGTGGCGAGGGAATACAAAAGAAGGAATATCCCCATCGATGTTATCGTAGCAGACTTTTTCCACTGGCCCAAGCAGGGAGACTGGAGATTTGACGAGACCTACTGGCCCGATCCGGACAGCATGATCAGGGAGCTGAAGGAGATGGGTATCGAGCTGATGGTCTCAGTCTGGCCCATGGTTGATTTCCTCAGTGAAAACTACGAGGAGATGAAGGCGAAGGGCCTCCTGACGCGCGTTGAGAAGGGTGTCCGGATCGACAGCCTGTATATGGGCAATACGGTCCATTTTGATGCCACCAATCCGGAAGCAAGGGCGTATGTCTGGGATAAGATCAGGAAAAACTATTTTGATAAAGGCGTCCGGATCTTCTGGCTCGACGAGGCGGAGCCGGAGTATACGGTATATGATTTTGAAAATTACCGTTATTATCTGGGGACGAACCTCGAGGTCGGGAATATCTACCCGGTGGT
>JBGUOI010000245.1:0-33045 GCA_045118075.1 Porcincola sp.
TCCGGAATATATGAATATCTGTTGACTGGAGATGAGCGCAAACTTTCAATCCGTGCGTTTGATATGCGAGATCGTCTTGCGGCTTATGAACGTCAGCTTCATAAGTGCATATATTGCGGAAAAACATTTGAGTTTGATGAGATGCATGCCGATCACATCACACCATGGAGCAAAGGCGGAAAGACGATACCGGATAATTGCCAGATGCTTTGCCGCGACTGTAATTTAAAGAAGGGCGCACAGTAAAACTTTTTTTCAGTAGCTGATTTGCTGGATATAATGATAACTCTGCAGCAAATCAGAAAGACACATAGAATCATAATTCACTATGGAGAAACCGATATGATAATGAAGAAAATACGATACGGAGTGTTCATAGCAGCTTTGGTAGGTCTGATGCTGACCGGATGTGGTGCGGGCAGCAAGGACGTCGAAAACGAGGCTATAACAGTCGATCTTCCCGGATTGGGGGAGGTTTCAGGTACATTTACCGGGACTTTGAGTGGAGACAAGCCGACAGGAGAAGGAATATTTGAGGCGGCGGATCCTTCATATAAATATGATGGTGAATGGAAGAGCGGACTCCCGAATGGCGAAGGAACTCGATATATTGATGGTATGCCTGAAGGAAACGGAACTTTTGAGGATGGAAAACTGGTAGAACCGAACAGGGCATCTGTGCATTTTTCGGAAGAAGAATTAACATACGTTATTCTGGGAGACTATGCAACCGTAATTCCGAAGGGGGAAGACTGGAATTGTGATTACGATGCAGCTACAGACACGGCAATAATGATACCGCCTACGGATCCACAATCGGTTATTCGATATGGCTTTGTAAAGAAAGGCAGCGGTTCTGCATCTGAACAAGCGAAAGCATTGTTTGAGGAGGCACATACGGATTTTTCAAATCCATCAAAGAAAAATGACTTTAAATCCGAATCCAGTTTTACTTCTTACTCATCATCTTTTGACCACTATCGATATAGTAATGAGACCGGAGTTGCCGATCTTTACATAATCACGGATCAAAAGACCGATGGGACTTTCTACTGCAGCTTAGAGACTGTAGACGGCATACGTGACTTTACCGAACTGATTCGACATATGTACGGTAATTTTATTGCTGCCGATGTGGTTATGGAAAAGGTAGCAAAGCAGCAAGCAGAAGAAAAGTCCGCAGAGATCGTTTCAAAAGCAGCGGAAGGAGATTGGGATTATATAGAACAGAATACGAAGCTTCTATCTGCTGCGGATATAATCAATTTTACAACGCCTAATGCAGTTGTACGAGTCAGAGGTGTGATTGCCGATATCGAATCTGACCAGTTCAATCTGTGGATGGAAAAGGATGGCTCATATTATAGAGATGACGAGTATCACGTGAGCATTCCTTCGGACATTACCGCGGGCGATGTTGTTGAGGTATGTACGGAAACATACTATGATGGAAGCCTGCATAAGAACGATGGGATTATTGCAATGCATAAGCTGGAAAACGAGCAGCCCATACCGAATATTGTTGAGGTGTTTAAGACCAGTTGTACCGAAGTATCATATGAAACAATAATGAGAAATCCTTCCAACGCAAGAGGAACGGTCGGAAAAGTTACGGGAACTGTGCTTCAGGTTGTGGAGACGAGAGATACATATCAGAAACTGCTTGTTACAACGGCGGATTCAAACAGTGTATTTGAAATTTCATATTTCAAAGAAGCCGGAGATAATAATGTCTTGGAGAAAGACAAAATAGTTGCATACGGCATTTATTACATCACAGATACTTACACAGCAATAACAGGCGCTTCTAAAACAGTTCCTGTACTCGTTGCAAATTATATCGATTATTAAAAGGCAGACCTTGTGGCATTTAAGCAAGCATAAGAGGTGGTTGTGATGGCAGTTCCTAAATTCTATGAGTTCTTCGAAGGTTTTTTAAGGGCTATTGAGGATGGAGATCTTCATGCTGCAAAGGAAGTTCGTGAAATCCTGGCGGAAAGGATGAATATTACGGCGGAAGATCGGGCGGAAATGCTTCCGAGCGGGAGACAAAGTACTTTCGATAACCGCGTTGCTTGGGCACGGACCTATTTGGACAGAGCTGGATTGATAGAAACACCAAGCAGAGGAAAATACAGAATCACGGATATCGGGAAGCAAGCATTGGAATCCGATGAAGAGATTGATCTGAAATACTTGGAAAGATTTGAAAAGTTCAGAGAATTTAACAACGTTTCTAATGCTTCTGAAAACAGTGAGCCAGTTGAGGAAGAAAAGGATGAGTCTCCGATGGAGATTTTGGACGCTGCCTATCAACAGGTTAATGCATCCCTTGCCGGTCAGTTACTTGATGAAGTTATGAAGCTGACACCAGCGGAATTTGAGAGGCTCGTAGTCAAGTTGCTTTTGAAAATGGGCTATGGAAATGGGATCGAAGAAGCCGGAAAGGTGACGCAGTTATCAAATGACGGAGGAATTGACGGAATCATAAAGGAAGATCAGTTGGGATTCAGCCATATTTATATTCAGGCGAAGAAATGGTCAGTTGATCAGTCTGTGGGAAAGCCAGAGATTCAGAAATTTGTTGGTGCCCTTCAGGGACAGCAGGCTCAGAAAGGTTTGTTCATTACCACAGCGAAGTTTTCCACCGGTGCCCTACAGTATGCTTCAAATCTTCTTGGAGCCAAGGTTGTGCTGGTTGACGGGAGCGCACTTACGCGCTTGATGATCAAACATAATGTAGGGGTTTCGACAGAACATATATATGAGGTGAAACGCATCGACAGTGATTTCTTCGCTGAGGAGTTGTAAAACAAAAAACTGAGAAATAGAACAAAGCTTCCACATAGCTCTCGACCGTAAAAAGTCGGGAGCTTCTTTTTTTGCCTAGCCAACAGGAAGGGGGTGATACCGTGGCAAAGAAAAAAACGCTTGAGGAGCTGATTACTGAGCAGGAAAAAGCGGAGCGTGAGCTAAAGATCGCAAACCAGAATCTCCGGATTCTTAAAAGCGATGAAAAGAAGCTGACCCGCAAAGATCGCACGCATCGTCTATGCAATCATGGTGGGTTGTTGGAGAAGTTCCTCCCGCCGGACAAGTTCACAGATGGACAGATGGAAGAAATCCTAACGACTATCTTCCGATGGAATGATGTGATTGTTCTCGTCAATGACATCGCGAAGCGCTCAAAATCTTCCGATGAGCCCGACATTGGATAAGTCCCTCCGGTAGGAGGGCGCAACTATACACCCGGTTTGGGTGCGTTGCGATCTCCGATGGTTCCTGGCCGGAAGGGCGGACTCCGGCTTGGCATCAGATAGAATGCCAGGCCTTCGTCTCAGGGGACGCAACACTTCCCCTGCGCTGTCTCCGCCAGCTACCCTTTGGTGTACTTGCGGCAGGCCCCGATTTCTGAAATCGGCTCCAGCCTGCAAGTCTGAAAAATCACATAGTTCATGATGGCTGACCGTTATGCATATGCAGGCGGTCTTTAGTTTTTCCCATTTTTGGGAAAAAGTCGGGAAAGGAGTTGATACATTATGCCGTGTCCGCACTATGACATTACAATTGTGAAGCATGGCAAGGCCAGTGCTGTCGCTAAATCCGCTTATCAGTCCGGCGAAAGACTGTACAGTGACCGTGAACACCGAACGAAAAAGTACAAGAAGGAAGAAGGCGAGGTGGTCTATACGGAGATCATGCTCCCGCCTCATGCTCCTCCGGAATACGCGGATCGCAATATTCTCTGGAATGCAGTTGAAGCCGTGGAACCGAACTGGAACTCTCAGCTTGCGAGACGGTTTATCATTACACTGCCGATGGAGCTTTCTCTGGAAGACAACATTGCCTTGATTCAGGAATACTGCCGGAAGGAATTTCTGGAAAAAGGAATGATCGTTGATCTCTGTGTTCACGATCCTGCGCCGCCGGGCCATAATCCCCATGCTCACATTCTGTTGACCATGAGGCCAATCGATGAGCATGGTCATTGGATGCCAAAAGCAAGGAAAGAATATATCCTTGATGAGAATGGTGAGAGGATCCGGACTGCGAAGGGGAACTGGAAGACCAGAAAAGTCAGAACTACCGATTGGGATGACCGGGGCAATGCAGAGATGTGGCGGCATGATTGGGAAGTCATTCAGAACAAATATCTTGAAATGGCGAACAGACCAGAACGTGTCAGTCTGAAATCCTACGAGCGGCAGGGAATCGAACAGATCCCGACCGTACACATGGGACCGGCAGCAGCGGCGATGGAACGAAAGGGAATCCAGACCGACATCGGAAACCTGAACCGCGATATCCGGGAGAGCAACAGAATCATGGCTGGCATCAGGCGTGCCATTGCAGGTCTGGTGTCATGGCTGGCGGATGTAAAAAAGGCCATCGCGGAGATCGAGGCTGAGCCGAAAGAGGTCTACCTGGTCGATCTGCTTTCACAGCGCTTTGAAGAAAGACGAAGTGAACGCAGCGAATGGGTGAGCAGAAAAGGAAAGACCACTGCCGGAGTAAAGGATCTGCAGCGCTTTTCAGATATTACTTCTTATTTGAGAGAAAAGGAAATTCTGACGGTTGAAGATCTGGAATCGCATATGCAAGAGCTTCAGGATGCGGTTCTTCCTCTGAAAGAAAAGATCAAAAAGGCGGAGGCCAGAATCACCCAAATCGGAAAGATCCACGAATATGCGGAGCAGTACAACCGGACAGCAGCAGTTCATTCACAATATATGAAGATCCATTGGAAAAGCCGACAGCAGAAATATGCGCAGGCCCACCAGACCGAACTGGATGAATGGAACGCGGCGAATCGGTATCTCAAAAAGAACCTGCCGGAATTCGTTTACCGCCCTGCCGCACTGGCCAGGGAAGAGGAGGAACTGAAAGCAGAACTGAAATCATTGAAGGAACAATTTGTCCCGCTCGATGATGAGATCAGGATGGTAAAGGATGTGAGATATTTCGTAAAAGATTTGCTGTCAGAGCTTGAACCGGAGGAGAAGCCGATCACGCCGGAACGCAAGTCGGAGAAGAGGTCAGTTCTGGAGAATCTTCATAAGAAACAGGAAACCCTTCGGGAGCGGAACGAGCCAAGAAAGAAAAGAAAAAGAGAATACGGAATCGATTTATAAGCGTCTGCATTTATCAGTAATACCGATAGAGGCAGGCGCTATTTTTGTCGGAAGGTGTATCAAATTTGGGACACCTTTCAGAAAGGAGGCACAAATGTATTATTCACAGGATCAGATTGACCGCGCCAACCGGACGAACCTGGAAGTATTCCTCAGAGGTCAGGGAGAGGAACTGGTTCGGAGTGGCCGGGAGTATCGCTGGAAGAAGCACGACTCTCTGACGATCAGAGAGAATAAGTGGTTCAGACACAGCAACAGTACCGGTGGTTATCCGATCGACTTTGTAATGGAGTTCTATGGTAAATCATTTCAGGAAGCCGTGGAGCTGCTGATCGGCGAGCAGGGCGAAGGACAGATAGAGTCTGTCCCCGCCCCCGCGCCGGAGTTTCATCTTCCACTGCGGAATGTCACGAATGTGAATGCTCTGAAATATCTCACAGAGGAAAGAGGTATCAGCGAAGCGGTGGTAAAGGCATTTATGGATACCGGAGACATCTATGAGGATGCCAGGCATCACAATGTCGTATTTGTCGGCAGAGATGGAAATGGTGTGCCGCGATTTGCACATTGCCGGGGGACTTCCGAGAAGTTCCGCCAGGATGTTGCCGGATCGGACAAATCCTATGGTTTCTGTCATCAGGGAAAGGGCGACCAGCTTTTCGTGTTTGAAGCACCAATTGATTTGCTGTCCTGCATAGACCTTTTTCCAAATGGATGGCAGGATCGCAATTATCTTTCCCTTGGTGGCGTAGGTGGGAAGGCATTAGAACGATTTCTTTCCGAACATAAAAATATTAACCAGGTGTATCTCTGCCTTGATTCCGATCAGGCCGGGAATGATGCTTGTATAAGACTGGCTAAATCGATGCCGGAAGGTCTGGAAATAATGCGACTGAAGCCGCTCCGCAAAGATTGGAACGAACTGGTGCTTCACAAGAATGAAGATAATTCTGACAACCCGTATGAGATGTTTGTCTTTGGGAACACAAAGGAAAACTCAGAGCCTGTTTCGGTGATCCGGATGAGCGATGTGATCCAGACGAAGGTGGACTGGCTGTGGAAGCCATATATACCATTTGGAAAGCTGACGATGGTTCAGGGAAATCCCGGGGAGGGAAAAACCTACTTCGCCATGCAGCTTTGTGCCGCCTGTACGAACCGGGCGGAACTACCGGGAATGGAAGTTCAGGAACCGTTTAATGTTATCTACCAGACCGCAGAGGATGGGCTGGGCGACACGGTAAAGCCGAGGCTCATTGAATCCGGAGCTGATCTGAACCGGGTACTGGTCATTGATGACAGTAAAGGTGAGCAGCTTACTCTTTCTGACAGCAGAATTGAGAGAGCTATCCGACAGAACGGCGTGAAGCTCGTTATTATCGATCCGATCCAGGCATTTCTCGGAGCGAATGTCGATATGAACCGGGCAAATGAAGTCCGGCCGATCTTTCGGCAGCTTGGTGATGTGGCGCATCGTACCGGATGTGCGATCGTGCTGATCGGGCATCTCAACAAGAATGCCGGTATGCAGAGCACTTATCGTGGACTTGGATCCATTGACTTTACGGCGAGTGTCCGCAGCCTGCTCTTCATCGGTAAGGTGAAGGATGATCCCAACCTTCGGGTACTGACTCACGAAAAGAGCAGCCTTGCGCCGCCAGGTGACTCTGTTGCTTTTATCCTGGGCGATGATGAGGGGTTCCGGTGGATCGGCAAATACGACATCACCGCAGACGAGATGCTTTCCGGCGGGGATAAGAAAAAGGATAACAAGACAAAGGAAGCAAAGGACATGATCTGCACCATGCTGGCCGGAGGAAAGAAGGTCTTAAGTGAAGAGATCGACCGGGCCGCGATTGATAAAGGCATTTCTACAAGGACCGTGAGAGACGCGAAGCGAGAGTTGGGAAAAGCCCTGAAGAGCAAGATCACGGACGGGCGGAAGAAGCTGTATTGGATGGAATAATCACAGGGCATGACTGGCAGGAAATTTGAGTGGCAATGATTTCATGGTACACACAGTCCTGCCAGTCTGCCACATTAAATCAGAATGGGGGGAGAGACGAATATGACAGAAAAGAAAACCAACGAGATTCGAGATACAACCGAGACTACACCGGCGCAGTCGATGCTGACCTTGATGCGCGGCGGAACGACCTTCCTGATCGGCCTGCATTATGCCGAGAAAGGCAAGGAAACACTGGAGGACAAGGTGAAGAAAATGATCCGAAAGGACGTACAGGAAGAGAAGTTTTGAATAGTAGCACGGTTTTTCCGCTGAAGTAGGTTTATGCTCACAAGGGCAGATAGTCAATTAATATTGACACAGCAGTATGCCTCTGGTAAAACTAAATCAAGCTTGACGAAGGAGGACAGATCATGGAAGAAAAGAAAGAACTAAAGCTGGAAGAACTGGAAGCTGTTGCGGGCGGAACAAGTCTCTCCCAAGAAGATATTGATGCCTTGGGATTACTGCTGAAAATGTACTCGAAGACAGAATTGGTTGATATGCTAGAGGGAATCTGTCCTAAATGCAAGAAAAAGGTTGCGGATAAAAGTGAACCCGGTTATCAATCAATTGTAGAAGCGCATTATGTGAGCTGTAATGGGAAGTGAATATTGCAGTCGGATTCGCTTGAATCAGGAAACCTGACCACTTTAAAGATAATGTGTATGAAGCAGTTTTGCCGTGAAAAGCAAGGCTGCTTTTTTTGTTGGGAAATTCGAGGCTGGATAGCGAACAGAATTGCAAAAAAATCCGAATTTCATGCAGTTCTAACCCGAAATATTTTTGTATTGAAATCCCTTGACTAAAGGGACTATCGTGGTGGAATGCGGAAAAATGCTGGTGCGGGCCGGGTATAAGCTGAAGGTGCTCAACACCATCAACTTTGCCAAGTCCATGCATTACAATCCGTTCCATTATATCCGGACGGAAAAGGACATCCTGAAGTTGGTGAATACGATCATTGCCAACACCAAGGGCGAAGGCGAGAAATCCACCGAAGATTTCTGGGTGAAAGCCGAGCGGCTCCTCTACTGTGCGCTGATCGGGTATATCTACTACGAAGCCCCGGAGGAGGAACAGAACTTCGCCACCCTGCTGGAATTCCTGAATGCTTCGGAAGCCAGGGAGGATGACGAGGAATTCAAAAATGCCGTGGACTGCCTTTTTGAGGACCTGGAAGCGGAAGATCCGGAGCATTTCGCAGTACGGCAGTACAAAAAATACAAGCTGGCAGCCGGTAAGACCGCAAAATCAATCCTGATTTCCTGCGGTGCCAGGCTGGCCCCGTTTGATATCGCGGAGCTCAGGGAAATCATGAGCTATGACGAGATGGAGCTGGACAAACTGGGGGACCGGCGGACGGCGATGTTCGTTATCATCTCCGATACGGATGATACGTTCAATTTTATGTGTGATTTGTGGTGTCCTCTGGTGGGTGTCGGTAATGTGCAGTAAATCAAGGTTTTACAGCATTCGAGTTCAACTCTTTTCCGGTGATTTGAGTTGAATTTCAGTATGCGTGTTGAATTAAAGTTGAACGCAAGTTGAATTATTCGGAAGGTCGATGTCGACTTTTTCTATGCAGAGAACTGAGGAAGATATCTGCCGGAGTAGCGCTGATAAAGGATTTGTCAATCCAAAATGGAGTGATATTTGATTCTGTTTTCGTGATTTCTATTGATGAAAACGGGATTTTCTGTTATGATATGCTGTGATGTACTATGCCCTGTTCTCGGAGGTGAACTATGATAGTCAATTATGACAAGCTCTGGAAGATACTGATAGATAAGAAAATGAAAAGGACAGACCTGATCAAAGAAGGAAAGATCAGCTCCAATGTACTTGCCCGTATGGGCAGAGAGGAGCCGGTGTCTTTGGAAAGTATCGGCAAGGTGTGTCTGATACTGGACTGCGGGATCGATGATATCCTGGAATTCCGTTTCACTGAAGAAGAAAAGAAAGCAGCTGCTGAGACCATCGCAAAGCGAGAGGCCAAGGCTGCCCAACATAGTAAGTCCTAAATTCGGGACGGAAAAATGGTTGATAATATGAGGCGCTGTTAATGGGCCGGAAAAAATATACGAAGAACGAAAACCAGAGGAGGGCTGTTTATGGCAGAGAGCCAAAACATCGAATATAAAGAATCCTGGCGAGATGAGTACCTGAAATGGGTGTGCGGCTTTGCCAATGCGCAAGGAGGCACTATCTATATTGGGATCGACGATGCCGGTAATGTTGTTGGCGTTCAGAATGTCAAGAAGATGCTGGAAGATATCCCGAACAAGATTCAGTCAGGGCTAGGCATTGTCGCTGATGTGAATAAACATACGAAGAATGGAAAAGACTATCTGGAGATCAAGGTTAAACCAAGTGCTTTTCCCATTAGTTATCACGGAGAGTTTCATTATCGCAGCGGAGCCACAAAGCAGCAGCTGACAGGGATTGCACTGTCGGAGTTTATTATGCAGAAAACAGGCTTCCGGTGGGAAGATGTCACCGTTGACAATATCGCAGTAGAGGATCTGGATGATGAAAGCTTCAAAATTTTTCGCAGGGAAGCTTTGAGAAAGAAGCGAATGACGGAAGCAGAATTAAATGTTTCCAATGAAGAGCTTCTAAAGAAGCTGCATCTGATGGCGGACGGGAAACTCAAACGTTCAGCGGTCCTCTTGTTCTACGGTGATCCGGAAATCATTCAGAACGGCAGCTTTGTGAAAGTTGGGAAGTTTGATGAGCGTGGAGGGGTTGTTTACCATAATGACCTTGAGGAATCACTGATTGTCAATGCCAGCAAAGTAATTGATCTGATCTTTCAAATGTACCTGAAAGCAAAGATCAGCTATGAGCATGATGTAAGAGTCGAGGAATATCCTTTTGCCAGAGAGGCTATTCGCGAGGCTGTCTATAATGCCATTGCTCATAATTGCTATATGTATGGCACACCGATACAGATAAGGGTGATGGACGATGCGATTTCTATCAGTAATAGCTGCATTCTGCCAGATGGCTGGACAGTGGATACACTGATGGAGCCACATGAGTCGAAACCATATAATCCAGATATTGCCAGAGTGTTTTACCGTGCGGGCTTTATTGAAAACTGGGGTCAGGGAATTCAAAAGATCTGTGAGGAGTGTCAGGATTTAGGAGCAGAACTTCCGGTATATGAGCTGAAGGGAACAACTCTCCGGATCAGCTTCAAAGCGCTGCAGAGAGCTCTTATAGATCAGCCTAAAGTTCCAAAGGATCAACCTGATACTTTGGATGATACTTTGGCGGACAGGATAGTTGCCCTGCTTAAGGAAAATCCTTCATTGACACAAGGTGTACTGGCTGAAAGAACCAGAGTATCAGTACCATCTATAAAGCGAACTATGAAGATACTTTCGGACAACGGAATAATTGTGCGCAAAGGTGGAAAACGATATGGATATTGGGAAATTAATGGATAATTGGTCGCAGAGGATTCGCAATGAAACACATCACTATTATAGAAGATGACAAAGCCCTCAATAGCGGGATTGTGCTTGCTTTGAAAAATACAGACTTTTCATTTACGCAGAATTACTCTCTTAGAGAATTCCGTGCTGATATTCCAACGGATCTGATCATCCTTGATGTGAATTTACCCGATGGATCAGGATTTGACTTTCTTAAGTGTTTCCGTAAGACATCGGATACTCCGGTGATCATTCTGACAGCCAAGGATCTTGAAACGGATGAAGTAACAGGGCTTACACTTGGCGCCGATGATTATATTACAAAACCCTTTTCGCTAATGGTACTTCGGGCAAGAATAGATAAGATTTTACAGAAACGACAAACGCCCTCGGGGAAGAGCTATTCTGACAATGAATACGCATTTGATTTTGATGCAATGGAATTCTTGGTTAAGGGTATACCGGTTGAACTGAGTAAGACGGAGCAGAAGCTTTTGAAACTGCTTATTCAGAATAAAGAGCAGACGCTTACCAGGGATATGCTAATTGATCATATATGGACGGATGGTGCGGAATACGTAGATGAAAATGCACTTTCAGTTGCAATCGGCCGCCTTCGTAAAAAACTTTCTGCCGCAGACAGGATCCAGACCGTTTATGGTATCGGCTATGCGTGGAGGCACTAGTGGAACTTTGCGGGTGCGAAGCAGCCGCTTAGTGACACTGCGACCGGAGCGAAGTGGAGGGGTCGGTGATGTTTTCAGGGAAAAGAATGATCGAACATCTTGACAAAATGCTGGAGGAAGGAATCAACGGCACATTTGAAGAATCTGACTATAATGAGACTGCCCTGTCGAAGCTGGAATCGAAGTGGTTTAGGTATCTCACTTCTTCAAAGATGTCATATCAGAAGACTTTGGCTGAGAAAGAGAAGCTCTCAGAGCTTGTCTCAGATATCTCCCATCAGACAAAAACGCCGTTGTCGAATATTCTTCTGTACTCGCAGCTCCTGGGGGAACAGGAACTCAGCGAAGAAAGCCGTGCTCTTGCGGAAGAGATAAGGCGTCAGTCGGAAAAGCTGGACTTTCTGATAAAGTCGCTTGTAAAGACGTCACGCCTTGAAACCGGAACATTTCAGCTGACACCTGTACGGGGGAATCTGGATACGGTGATCAGTTCAGCGATAAAGCAGATCTTGCCGTATGCTGAAAGTAAAGCCATAAAAATAATGTATAAGCCCATGAGCCTGGAGGCAATTTTTGATTCGAAATGGACACAGGAAGCCTTATACAACATTCTTGACAATGCTGTGAAATATTCTTCTGCTAATAGCGAGGTGACAGTGAAGGTGGAGCCTTATGAGTTGTTTTCATGCATAGCGGTAGCGGATAAAGGAATTGGTATTGCAGAGGACGAGCAGCCTGCTGTGTTCGGAAGATTCTATCGTGGGAAAAACGTGAGGGAACAGAACGGGGTTGGAATTGGCCTGTATCTGGCAAGGCAGATCATCGAAGAGCAGGGCGGCTATATCACCACCCGGTCAGCTATCGACAAGGGATCTGTGTTCAAAATCTATTTGCCAAAGTAAATCTTTCAATACTGTTAGATTTCAGAAAGATTGTGGAAAGAATTGATTGCTACAATGAAGTGCAGTGAAGGATCACTGCATTTTATTTTTTGGAGGTAGAATCATGGCTGTTCTGAAAACAGAGGCTCTGACAAAAACATACGGGACGGGAGGCAACCTGGTGACGGCACTTGAAAACGCGGAAATAAGTGTATCACAAGGTGAATTTGTAGCGATTGTAGGGACATCAGGAAGCGGCAAATCAACGCTCTTACATTTGCTTGGAGGGTTGGACAGACCGACATCTGGTAAGGTCTTTGTTGAAAACAAGGATATTTTTTCATTGAAGGATGAAGCTCTTACGATCTTTCGCAGAAGAAAGATTGGTTTTGTCTTTCAATCCTTTAATCTGGTTCCGACATTAAATGTATATGAAAACATTGTTTTTCCAATACAGCTGGACGGAAACGTGATCGATGAGGCATTTACGAATGAGGTAATAAACACACTGGGACTTGAGACTATGATAAACCGTCTTCCCAGCCAGCTTTCCGGTGGTCAGCAGCAGAGGGTGGCGATCGCGAGGGCACTTGCAGCAAAGCCTGCTATTATTCTTGCCGATGAACCGACCGGAAACCTGGACAGTAAGACATCACAGGATGTTCTTTCTCTGCTGAAAGTGACGGGGCAAAAATACACGCAGACTATTGTGATGATCACGCATAATGAGGCCATAGCACAGATGGCTGACAGAGTCATCCGCATCGAAGATGGACACATCATTCGGGGAGGTGGCGGTAATGACTAAGGTAAATAACAGAAAAGTCATACGCCGACTTGCCATACGGGAGCTTAAATCAAATAGAAAAATGTCTGTGGTGTTAATTGCTTCCATCATTTTAACCTGCATTTTATTTACCGCGCTTACTTCTATCGGCGGGGGACTGATGAATGGCACACAGCAGGAAACCATGAGACAAGTCGGTGGTAGCAGCATGGCAGGGCTTAAATATGTTCTTCCGGAGGACTACGAAAAAGTAAAAGCGGATCATGCGACAAGAGATGTCAGCTATCGGATTATTGTAGGACAGGCTGTCAATGAAGATTTCAAGAATATTTCCGTAGAGGTCAATTGTGCCGGAGATGAAAAGGCGGCAGAGGAAATGTTCTGTAATCCGACAACAGGAAGGCTCCCCGAGAGCTATGATGAGATCGCGACCAGTACGCTTGTGCTTGACGAGTTGGGATTGCCTTATGAACTGGGAGAAACTGTCCCGATCACGCTTGATCGGGATGGTGAAATAACGGAGCATGCATTCACGCTTTGCGGCTACTGGACGGGAGAGAAGGTGGCGATGGCACAGGAGTGCTGGGTGTCAAGGAACTTTGCGGACGAATATGCTCCCACTCCGGAAGAAAGCTTTTATGCCCGGAAATATCCGAACTATGCGGGTTATTATATGGTGGAGTTCAACTTCTCAAACAGCTTTGACATTGAAGGAAAGACGGAAAAACTGATGGAGAGGCTTTACGGTAATTCCGATAATGTTCCCAATGTGGGTATCAACTGGGCATATACTACAAGCAGCGTGGACGGCAGTATGCTTGCAGGGGGAATTGTGCTGATATTCGTCATTTTTGCGGCAGGATATCTGATCATCTATAACATATTCCACATCAACATTTCAGCAAATATCCGTAAGTACGGACTGCTGAAAACCATCGGCACGACATCAAAGCAAATAAGGCGCATGGTGCTTGTCCAGGCTTTTGTTTACTCGGCTGTTGGCATACCTGCAGGCCTTGTGATCGGTGTTCTGACCGGTAGAATTCTGTTTTCGTCGATCATTTCGACACTTAATATCTATTCGACCGCAAGCTATACGGTAAGTACAAAACTACTGCTTCTGATTTGTCTGGTGTCGGCGATATTTACGCTTGTTACGGTCATAATAAGCTGCAGGAAACCCTGTAAAATTGCCGGAAATGTTTCTCCCATCGAGGCACTTCGTTACAACGAAACTGATATCAATACGAAGAAAGAAACAAAGAAAACAGGAAGAATAACACCGCTTTCGATTGCACGAAACAATATGTCACGAAGCAGAAAAAAGACCGCTGTCGTGGTGCTGTCACTCACATTAAGTATGGTGCTTGTGAACACTCTGGTGACCTGTCTGAATGGGTTCGATATAGATAAATATATTGGCGAAATGATTATCGGGGATTTCGTGATCATGCCGGATCAAAGTGTAGGTTACGATGATGGGGACAGATTTTTTAAAGTGACTCCCGAGATGATTGATTATTTGGATGGAATGGACGGTGCGGCAAAGGTATCTCCCATGTACTATCAACACGGTACACTTACCCTTGATGGTGAGCCGCTGAAGCGGCTGGAAAGTTTGCGTGAGAAGTATGCGGATAAGGATAAGTATGACAGCTTTTCCCAGTTTTCCGATAATGAAATACAGACCGATATTTATGGCGTTCCGGCTGACATTCTGGATAAATTCGAGCCTGCAAAAGGGAAAATAGACGCGGGAAAATTTATGAGTGGAAACTATGCGCTTGTGGTGACGGGGTATCTTGGAGCGGATATCAAAGACGGCGAGGACGATTTCTACGAAATCGGTGATACGGTCACGGTAACAGCTGATGGTGAAACAAAGTCCTATGAAGTGATGGCGCGCTGCAGTATGCCATATGCCTTAAGCACACAGATGTATCCGATGCTCGGCGGACAGGTCATTATCCCTGACAGCGAATATTTCAAGCTGACTGAAAACCGTAATGCAATTTCGGTCATGATCAATGCCAGAGACGGTTGTTTTGATGAAGTCGATACGCAGCTGCGTGAACTAACGAACAGCGGGGATTCGCAGCTCATGCTTAAAAGCAAGCAGACCTATCTGGACGAGTTTGCAAGTTACATCAATATGATCAAGTTGGTGGGCAGTACACTTTCGATTATTCTTGCACTCATAGGAATACTGAATTTTATCAATTCAGTTGTGACGGGTATTATCTCTCGCAAGAGAGAGCTTGCTATGATGAATGCTGTCGGCATGACCGGCAGGCAGATAAAGCAGATGCTTACCTGGGAAGGCATACACTATGCAATACTGACAGCAATTTGCTCTGTCGCTTTTGGTACACTGATTAGCCGTGTGGCAGTAAACCTGATAGCAGGAGAAAGTTTCTTCTTTACTTATCATTTTACTTTGCTGCCGATTCTTGCTGGTGCGCCGATTCTGATAGCAATGTCAGTCTTGATTCCGCTTTTGTCCTACCGAATGATCTGCAAGGACAGTATTGTTGACAGGCTCAGGGAAATCGGATAAAGACGTCCTGTGAAATAACAACTTAATACTATGAAGAAAAATAGGCGATCAACCGTAAAAAAGTTGGTCGCTTTTTTAATGAATTTTTCTAAAGAGCTTTCCTGAAGCACTTCGCCGTTTGCGATTAGTGAGAGGAAAGCTTTTTGTTTTTTACCGGAGACTACTTGCAATGGCCGGCAAAAAGATTGGGGTAAGTGAAGAGATCTTTTTTGAAATAATCACGACACAAACTGTCGATTTGCCTCCCCACTATACAGTAGGGGGACTTTGAAAAATCTTTCGTTCAAACCGGAGATTTCCGTCCCCACTGTTTAGTAGAGGCTTTTCCTCGTGAACCTTGAAAAATGAATAACCTGTTTCACAGATTGATACCGGAAGTGAGTGTGCATCCAGCACGCCACGATCCGGAAAATACGCTGCGCGGAGTCGGGGCAGGAACGGGCTGTGAGAACAGGCTTGTGATTGAAATGAACAAGCTCATTTTTATCCGGCGGCATATCTGCACGCCGGGCATAATGAGCAAATCAAAGGCGATGAGCTGCAGCAATGCTGGTCGCTTTTGCTTTGCCCATTATGCGGGGCTGGTGCGCACCGGCTCCGTGATCGGATCGCTTGCGCAGGCGAGACGATCAACAATACCAAAGCTGACCGAGGCCGGGTCGGCTTTGGTACCGGAGAAGATGAAATGCGATGTCGGGCAAACAGCGCAGATCAGATTTTCCGGAGCTGGGGTCAAGGGGATGCAGTCCCATTGTTCGGGTACAGGGTGAAAACGCCTGTGCAGGTCAAGGGCTGCAAGCCTTGCCCAGTTAAGTGATGGGAACCGTCACTTAGTACTGGGTATTACCTGCCGACAGATTCTCGCATTTTTCTGGTTTTGCGAGGCAGGGAATCAAGCATGTTTTCAAGAAAATGAAAGGA
Source organism: Porcincola sp. (assembly GCA_045118075.1). Taxonomy (GTDB): domain Bacteria; phylum Bacillota; class Clostridia; order Lachnospirales; family Lachnospiraceae; genus Merdiplasma. Next base: position 16,413 of record JBGUOI010000245.1, read on the forward strand.
CAGATCAATGATGAATTTAACAAGACACAATGGCCGTTCCGGCCAGAATGGTGCTTACAATCCGAAACACAATGACCGCAGGTTCGATGTAAACAACAGTGAACATATCGATCCGGAAAGAGCAAAGCAGAACGTGTACTGGGACTGCTATCAGGGATACCACTTTCCGCAGGATCGGGATCAGGAAGACAAGATCGTTTATTCCTTTGAGCAGATTGAGCGTGTTTTCTATTCCGAACGATATGACGATTTCTGCGAAGCGCAGCATGAGAGAAATCGCAAGACAGGGCATTCAAACCGAAACCGCACAACGGAGGATCTGAGACTGGATAAGAAAACCTGTCCGGAAGAATCTCTCATTCAGATCGGGACGATGGAAGAATCAGTTTCACCGGAAGTGCTTGCAGAGATCGCGATTGAATTCTTCTCTGAGTTTGAACGCCGCTTCGGAGAACACATTCACATTTTGGACTGGTCGCTTCATCTGGATGAAGCCACGCCGCACATCCATGAGCGTCACGTCTTTGATTGTGAAAACCGTTACGGCGAGATTGCACCGCAGCAGGAAAAAGCACTGGAAGCTCTTGGCTTTGACTTGCCGAATCCGGATCAGAAGCCAGGCAAGCTGAACAATCGAAAAATGACTTTCGATGCAACCTGCCGTGCGTTGCTTTTCGATATCACTCTGAAGCATGGTCTGCATCTGAATCAGGAGCCGGAGTACGGCGGAAGGGCTTATCTGGAAAAGCAGGACTATATCCTGATGAAGCAAAAGGAAAAGCTGGCGCAGAAGGAACAGCAGCTTTCGGAGACACAGCAGAATCTGGATCAGAAATCCTATGACCTGTTTCAGACGGGAGTGGAGCTTCGGGATAAGCAGGTCGAAGTCATTCAGGCCAGTCAGGAGCTGAAGACCGCGGAAGAAAAAATGGATGCTCTCACGCTCCGCATCTCTGATACCGAAAAGTTCATCGATGATGTGACTGAGATCGCTTATGAGACTGCCGTGGATGTGGTGACAGATAAGGTGATCGAGGAAACACACAATGCGGATTTTGATGAGATCGAGAAGCTCAAGAGCAACTTGACATCAGAGCGATCCGGTAATACGCCGCAGGTCAAAAAGATCGTTGCTCAGACCCTGGATCGACTGATGAAAAAGTTCCAGGGACTGACGCAGCATATCACGGACAGGCTCGAAAGAATCTTTGGCGATCCTATTCAGAAAAGAGAGCTGCAGGAACCGGTCAGGAAGTCCGTGCGCAAGCTCCTTCGTGATTACCAGAGCGAAGCGGATGCTTATAATGCCGCGCGTCACAACAGCAGAAATCAGCCTCAGAGAAGAAACCGCGACATGGAAAGATAAAGGATTTTGCTGAAGGTCGGATCAAAAAAGTTCTGCCTTCGGATGAAAGGATCGATATGGGAATCTATGCAGAGATAAAAGAGCAGGTCACGGCGAGAGAGGTGGCTGAGCGTTACGGATACCGTATCAGCCGGAACGGGATGATGCGGTGTCCGTTCCATGATGATAAGACGCCGAGTATGAAGATAGACCGTAATTTCATCTGCTTTGGCTGTCAGGAAAAAGGCGATGTGATTCGATTTGCGGAAAAGCTTTTTGACCTGAAACCGTATGATGCAGCGCAGAAGCTGATTGCGGATTTCGGGCTTACAGTTACAGTTCCGGAATCGGGAAACTCGCCACCAAAGAAAAAGCAAAAACAAAAAAGCAAAGCAAAACGCCGATCAGAGAAGTTTCAGAAGTCAGTAGATCGTATATACAGCACTTACTGCGATTATCTGCATTTGCTCAATGACTGGCGTTACCGATATGCGCCGGAAACACCGGAGGATGATCTGCATCCCATGTTTGTGGAGGCGCTTCAGAAGACGAATTATGTGGAATATCTGCTGGACGGTCTGTTTTATGGATCACCGGAGGATAAGGCACAGATCGTGATTGAAAAGGGAAAGGAGATCGATGCACTTGAAAGACGAATTGCAGAATATAAGTCCGGAGCTGCTGGCGGAACTGGACAGAACGATGGATGCGATGGAAGGAGCAGTTCCGGTCGAGCAGCTGAAGCAGGAGCTTGATCTGACCGAGAAGGGATTCATCAAAAGCTCCCGTATGAACTGCACGAAGATCTTCCGTCATGATCCGGTTCTGTTCGAGAAGATCAAATATAACATTCTGAGCCAGAGGGTGGACATCATCGGGGATGTTCACTGGGACAGGAAATCAAAAGGCGATGCTTTGGCAAACAGCGATCTGAGAGCGATTCACCTGTATATCGAAGAGACCTACGGTGTCACTTCGGAAAAATATATGGATGAAGCCATGTATCTGGTCGCGGATGAAAACCAGTATCATCCTGTCCGAGATTATTTGAAATCGCTCAGATGGGATGGCACTCCCCGCGTCCGCTATGCTCTGCATCACTTCCTTGGAGCCGATGCCAGTGATTACACCTATGGGCTGCTGAAATTCTTCATGCTGGGTGCAGTTTCAAGAGCATTTGTTCCTGGAATCAAGTTCGATTATATGCTCTGCCTGGTAGGCAGTCAGGGAGCTGGCAAATCGACGTTTTTCCGACTGTTGTCCCATAAAGACGAGTGGTTCTGCGATGATCTGAAGAATCTGGACAGCGACTCTGTTTATCAGAAAATGATGGGACACTGGATCATAGAAATGTCGGAGATGATGGGAATGATCAATGCGAAGACGAATGAGACGATCAAATCCTTCCTGAGCCGCCAGAAAGAAACATTCCGAACACCATATGACCGTCTGCCGGAGGACAGGCCAAGACAGTGTGTATTTGCCGGAACGACAAATAAAATGTCCTTTCTTCCTAATGACCGCACCGGCAATCGCCGTTTCCTTCCGATCCTTTGTCACGAGGAGGATGCAGAAGTCTTTATTCTGGATGACGAGGAAGCTTCCCGCGCATATGTTGATCAGATGTGGGCAGAGATCATGGAAGAATACAATCGGGGCAATGTGCAGCTGAAGCTTTCCAGAGAGCTGGAGAAGGCCGTAAAGGATTATCAGCAGATGTTTATGCCGGAGGATGTGGATGCCGGTCTCATACTGGCATTCATGCAGGAAACGGCTGAAGATAAAGTCTGCTCCAAGCAGCTGTTCAAGGAAGCACTCGGCAATGAATATGTGCAGCCTCAGCGCTGGCAGACCAATGATATCTGCGAAATCGTCAATACGCTGATCGCCTCCGGACAGCTTAACGGATGGAAGGCGTTCAGCAGTCCGAAACGATTTACAAAAGGTGGATATGGAACGCAAAAGGGCTGGGAACGTATCAGGGAACCTGTCAACGAGCAGATGTCAATCACAGACGGTTTTCTGGATGTGGAGGATGATGAGGATATTCCTTTTGACTGATCAGGGAGATAGAGACCGAAAGTTGACGCTCTCGGTTGACGGTTCGTTGACATGAGAATTCCGGGTCAGGAAGAGGATTTCCCTTGTATTTCCGCACTCTCTGATATCTATGTCAACGCAGATTGTCAACTTAGAGAAGAAAAGTCTCAAAGGAAAAAAAGTGATGGATCGGGGCAATAATTTTCGATTCGGAGTCTTTTCAGGCAAGTTGACAGCGTAGGTTGACACTGATCAGAGCTGTAGGGCGTTTGAGTGATTGAAAATCACGAAAAGAATATAAATATCTAAATACTAAAATAAATATCACGATAAAGGTTGAATTATCGAGGGCGAGATGGTAGAATACCGTAGAAGCCCTCTATCTACTCGAAGGAGGACTTTAGATGGCAGAAGAAATCAGAATGCTTACAATCAATGAAGCGGCGGAGCTGGTGCCTGGCCTTACCAAGTACCGTATCCGTGAGATGTGTATCAATGGTCAGATCCCCTGTGTCAAGGCCGGAAGGAAATATCTTATCTGTGAACAGGTCTTATACAAGACTCTGATGGAAGGTACACCTGCAGCACAAGAGGAACCGGAGATCGATTCATTCCCGAAGCTCCGGAAGATCAAACCATGAGGAGGGACAGCTTATGGCAAATATCCAGGCGCGTAAGAACAAGGATGGCGAAATTATTTCATACAGCATCCGCGTGCATAAGGGCAGAGACCCGATTACAGGAAAGCAGCTCAAACCGTATACCATGACATGGAAGGTTCCGGAGGGCTGGACAGAGAAACGAGCGGAAAAGGAAGCACAGAGACAGGCTGTTCTCTTTGAACAGCAGGTCAGGGACGGGATCATTCTTGATGGACATCAGACCTTCGCGGAATATGCATTGTACGTGCTGAAGCTCCGTGAGGATACCGGTGCAATCAGACCGTCTACTGCGGATGTCTATCGTAAGAATCTGGCCTATATCAATCCGGCTATCGGACATATGAGGCTGGATGAGATCAGGCCGCAGCATCTGAATCAGCTCTATGACCAGCTGAAGCAGTTAAACCTGCGCCGTGACAGCAAGGTGATCCATCTGCGCGATGATGTGGACTTTATGCAGGTCCTCGCAGAAAAGGGGTACAACAAGGAACGCCTGATCAGAGAATCCAAGACCTTATCCTCTGATGGCTCCACTTCTCTTTATCACAGCAATCTCAATAAGATGATCGCCGGAGGTGCAATAAAGGAAGTCACCATGACGAAGATCTGCAAAGTTCTGAAGATGAGGCCGGACGAACTGTTTGTGATCGACACGAAGGATGAGTCCTATTCCAATAATACCGTGATTAAGTATCATCTCCTGATCGAGACCGTGCTGGAACAGGCGGTAAAGGAACTGCTGATCAAAGAGAATGTTGCAAAGCGTTCCGCGCCTCCGAAGCGTGAGAAGCACGATCCGAATTATTTTCAGGAAGATACCATGAGGCTGATTTGGGATGCTCTGGAAGATGAGCCGATGAACTGGAAGACCATGATTCATATGTTCATGGTGACCGGATGCCGCCGTGGTGAGATACTTGGACTTCGCTGGGAAGATATTGACTGGCGCTTCCGCCGTATTCACATCCAGCAGGCAGTCCTTTATACGCCGGGCAAAGGAACGTATATCGGAGAGCCGAAGACACCGAAAGCGATCCGCTTTGTGACGATTCCCCAGCAGATGCTGGATGAGATGAAGGAATATAAGGAATGGCAGGAACGCCACGCTCTGAACCTCGGAGATAAGTGGCAGGGCGATGAATATGGGCTTTGCTTTCCGGCACTGGAAGGCAATCCGATGCATCCGACATGGGTGAATACCTGGCTGAATGGATTCTCGGAAAGGCACCATCTCCCGCATATCAATCCGCATGCATTCCGTCATACGCAGGCCAGTCTTCTCTGCTTCGGTGGCATGGATATGGTCAGCATCTCCCATCGTCTGGGACACGCGAATGTATCGACTACGGCTGATATTTATAGCCATGTGATCGATGAAGCAGAAAACAGAATATCCGATACGATTGAGCAGGCCTTCATGCTGAAGGTGGTGGAATTCCCGAAGCGGGAACAGGCATGACAATCACAGGAAATATGACACAGGGGCAGTTGAACACCGAAATTCAACTGCTCTTTTCTTTTGTCCGGAAGGCTATTCCGCTTGTGGTTATCGCTGATAATCTCAGGTGTTTTATGGTCAGTTTCGAAGGAGGTGTTGAACTAAAGTTGAATTATTTGCGAGAAAGAAGCCAGAGCCGGAGGTTTGCGAAGTGGCTGGAAGCCTTACAAATACTGGATTTCTTGTGCTTTGGGCTGACCAGATACAGACAATCCTTTCAATTTTGTTGTGGCCATCATGTACACCCAGCTTTTCAACCTGCTTTGCGATAAAGCAGATGATGTATATAACGGACGGCTGCCGTATCATGTGCGTCTCCTGTTGGACGAGTTCGCCAACATCGGGCAGATCCCGAAGTTTGACAAGCTGATCGCGACGATCCGGAGCAGGGAAATCTCCGCTTCGATCATTCTGCAGTCCCAGAGCCAGCTGAAGACGATCTATAAGGATGCGGCCGAGACCATCATCGGCAACTGCGACACAACGCTGTTCCTTGGCGGTAAGGAAGGCAGTACCTTAAAAGAAATCTCCGAGAACCTGGGCAAGGAAACGATTGACCTTTACAACACTTCCGACACCCGGGGACAGGGTCGGTCTTACGGACTCAACTATCAGAAAACCGGGAAGGAACTGATGAGCCGGGATGAGCTGTCCGTCATGGACGGCACGAAATGTATCCTGCAGCTTCGGGGAGTACGGCCATTCTTCTCCGACAAATATGACATCACCCGGCATAAGCGCTATAAGGAGCTCTCCGACTATAAGGATTCCAATGCCTTTGATGTGGAGGGATATCTCCGGTGTGAGCTGAAAATGGGCCGGGAGGAAGTATTCGATGTGATCGAGATGGACGGTGCGGAACTGGAAGCGGAGGCTGTCGGCGAAGATGCCCCGGAAGGAAGCACGCCGGGAACAGCGGCGGATGGAGAAGAGACTGCGGACACAGGTGAAGATTTTTAAGGGGGAGGAAAAACAATAGACAGCCACCTGATGACAATCGGAATCACGACAGCAGAGGGGAGGCGGCAGCGAAATGAAATACACACAGCCTGTCCGGGGATCTCCCCTTAAAAAGCAGGCAGGATAAAGCCAACAACTGAATATGGAACCAATTGGCAGGGGCTTACCGGTATATATGCGGGAGCCCCTTTTGTTTTGCGCAAAGCAGAAAGGAAAAGGTCGTTATGGGATTTTTCAGCAGCAGTATTACGATCCTCCAGACCCTCGTGACCGCCATCGGCGCGGGCCTCGGTGTCTGGGGCGTCATCAACCTTCTTGAAGGTTACGGGAACGATAACCCCGGCGCGAAGAGCCAGGGAATCAAGCAGCTGATGGCCGGCGGCGGAGTAATCCTGATCGGGACCCAGCTGGTACCCCAGCTGTCCGGGCTGTTCGGCTGAGAAAGGAGTGAATGATCCATGTTCGATGCGATATTCGAAGCGATCGAAGAATGGATGCGGACTCTCCTGACAACGATGGTAACGTCCAACCTGCAGACCATGTTCACCGATGTAAATGAGAAAACGGGTGAGATCGCGACGCAGGTTGGGCAGACCCCACAGGGCTGGAACGGCAGCATTTTCGGTATGATACAGAGCCTTTCGAGTACGGTTATCCTGCCGATTGCAGGCATGATCATTACTTTCGTTCTGTGTTATGAGCTGATCTCCATGCTGACGGAGAAGAACAACATGCATGATATTGATACTTGGATGTTCTTCAAATACTTCTTCAAAATGATGATCGCCGTTTACCTGGTGAGCAATACCTTCAATATCACGATGGCAGTGTTCGATGTGGGCCAGCATGTGGTGAATTCCGCAGCCGGCGTCATCAGCGGGAATGCGGCCATCGATGTGACGGATCTGCTCGCAGCCATGGAAACGGCGATGGAGGACATGGAGGTCGGGGAATTGGTGGTGCTGGCCCTCGAGACCCTGCTCGTCAGCTTCGGAATGAAGATCATGTCCGTGGTGATCACGATCGCCTGTTACGGACGTATGATAGAGATCTATTTGTATACTTCGGTTGCACCGATACCGTTCGCGACCATGACCAACCGGGAATGGGGACAGATCGGTACAAACTATCTGCGGGGGCTGTTCGCCCTGGCATTCCAGGCATTCCTCATGATGGTGTGCGTCGGCATTTACGGCGTCCTGGTCGCTTCGATCCAGATCTCCGCAAACATGCACGCGGCGCTCTTTGGGCTGGCGGCCTACACGGTCCTGCTCTGCTACACACTGTTCAAGACGGGGAGCCTGAGTAAACAGATATTCAATGCACACTAAGGGCGGCATTTCCGTAAAAGGGAGCCGCTCTTTCGCATGATAATGGGAAATTTCAGGGAAAGGATAAGTAGCCATTCGCCATCCCGGGCGGGATATGGCTATGGGTAATGTGATGGCATATGTCAGTGTCCCGAAGGACTTGACGAAAGTGAAAAACAAGGTGGCATTCAACCTGACCAAACGGCAGATCATCTGCTTTGGGATCGCGGCCGGGATCGGCCTGCCATTCTATTTCCTGACCAGGAACCTGATCGGGAACAGCAACGCGGTGATGGGAATGGTGGTGCTGATGGTGCCGGCGTTCCTCTTCGCGATGTACGAAAGGGACGGGATGCCTCTGGAACAGGTGCTGATGAATATGGTCACCGTGAAATTCCGGCGCCCGCACCTTCGGCTGTATGAAACGGAAAACTTGTATGAGAAGCCGGAAAGGAGGCCGCAGGCTGTGGACAGGAAGAAGAAAAAGAAGAAACCGGCTGCAAAGAAGAAGCAGAAGGCATCTTCCGGGGGAAGGAACCTCGGCAGGAACCTGGATGAGAGAAATGCAGCCCTCCGCAGGGAAGCAGACTATTCAGCCGGCAGCCGTGATGCGGACCTGAGCAGGAGGAACGGAGAAGCCGGTGTTTATGCGGCAGCGCAGAGAGGAGGAAGGAATCGTGCGAGACAGGGATGATTACTATGCGGATTATGATATGCCGGATGCATATGAACGTCCGCTGACCCGCAGAGAAAAGAAGGAACGGAAAAAGCTGGCCAGGCAGGAGCGGGAGTTTCGCCGCCGCCAGGCTATCCTGGAGGAAAAGCACCGTGCCGCCGCGGAAAAAGAAACGGCAAGGCAGGCGAGGATCCAGGCAAAGCAGGATGCGGAGATGGCCAGGTGGGAGGAAAAGGAAGCAAGGAAGCAGGCAAAGCGGGATGCAAAGCTTGCGAAGAAGGAAGAAAAGCTCGCCAGGAAGAGGAGGCGGAAAGGGATCCCGGATCCGGAACCTGTCGGCAATGTCATCATTTCCGGGGACGCCGGATCAGCTGCAGGCAGTAGGTCATCCGAAAGCACTGTGGTTTCCACAGGCAATTCAGACAGGAAAACTGTTGCTTCTGCCGGCAATTCGGGAAGATCCGGGAAAGCAAATAGGAAGGCATCCCGGAAGCAGACGAAAGTGTCAAAGAAGAAGGAGAAGGAAAAGCGGATCTCCGCCCAGAAATCCATCCCCTACCGGGAAATGGGCAGGGACGGGATTTGCCGGGTACAGGATCGTCTGTATTCCAAGACCATCCGCTTCTATGACATCAACTACCAGCTGGCACAGAACGAGGACAAGAGCGCCATTTTCGAGAACTGGTGTGATTTTCTCAACTATTTTGACAGCACGATTTATTTCCAGCTGTCGTTTATCAACCATAAGACCAACCTGACGGAATTCGAAAAGGTGATCCGGATCGAGCCGCAGGACGATGAATTTGATGATGTCCGTATGGAATATGCCCAGATGCTGAAGGACCAGCTCTCCCGGGGCAACAACGGCCTGATGCGCACGAAGTATATCACGTTCGCGATTGAGGCCGACAACATTTACGAGGCGCGGCCGAAGCTGGACCGGATTGAGGCGGACATCCTGAATAACTTCAAGGTGCTCGGGGTGCGGGCTTACCCGCTGAACGGAGTGGAGCGCCTGCAGATCCTGTACGAGACCTTCAATCCGGAGCAGGCGGTGCCCTTCTCCTTTCAGTATGACCAGCTGCTGAAAACCGGGCTGTCCACGAAGGATTTCGTGGCACCGACCAGCTTTGTTTTCAAGAGCGGTAAGTATTTCCAGATGGGCGGCACGCTGGGGGCGGTAAGCTACCTGCAGATCCTGGCCCCGGAGCTCACGGACAAGATGCTGGCGGAATTCCTGGATATGGACAAAAACCTGGTGGTCAACCTGCATATCCGGTCCATCGACCAGATGAAGGCAATCAAGCTGGTGAAAAGCAAGGTAACGGATATCAACCGGATGAAGATTGAGGAACAGAAAAAGGCGGTGCGGTCCGGGTATGATATGGACATCATTCCGTCAGATCTGATGACTTACGGAAATGAAGCCAAACGGTTGCTGGAAGATTTGCAGTCCCGCAACGAGAGGATGTTCCTGGTCACGGTGCTGTTCCTGAATACAGCGAAAAACCGGCAGGAGCTGGACAATGTGATCTTCCAGACCTCCGGTATCGCGCAGAAATACAACTGTGTGCTCCGGAGGCTCGACTACCAGCAGGAACAGGGGCTGATGAGCAGCATCCCGCTGGGGCTGAACCAGATCCCGATCAAGCGGGCGCTGACCACAACGTCCACGGCGATCTTCGTGCCGTTTACCACACAGGAGCTGTTCATGGAAGGCGAGTCGCTCTATTACGGGCTGAATGCCCTTTCCAACAACATGATCATGGTGGACCGGAAAAAGCTGAAAAACCCGAACGGGCTGATCCTCGGCACACCGGGTTCCGGCAAATCCTTCTCCGCCAAGCGTGAAATCACCAATGTCTTCTTTGTCACGAAGGATGACGTGATCATATGCGACCCGGAAGGTGAGTATTATCCGCTGGTGCATGCGCTGGGCGGGCAGGTGATCCATATCGCGCCGACCAGCCACGACTATATCAACCCCATGGACATCAACTTGGACTATTCCGATGACGACAACCCGCTGGGCTTCAAGTCGGATTTCATCCTGTCGCTCTGTGAGCTGATCATGGGAAGCCGGAACGGCATCGAGGCGGAGGAAAAGTCGGTTATCGACCGGTGCCTGCCGATTGTTTACCAGAAATATTTTGAAAACCCGGTTCCGGAAAATATGCCGGTCCTGGGTGATCTGTACACTACGCTCCGGGCACAGTCCGAAGTGCAGGCGCAGCGGATCGCGACAGCATTGGAAATCTACGTCAACGGTTCGCTGAAGGTATTCAACCACCGGACGAACGTGCAGCTGGATAACCGGATCGTCTGTTTCGACATCAAGGACCTGGGGAAACAGCTGAAGAAACTGGGTATGCTGATCGTACAGGACCAGGTGTGGAACCGCGTGACCTTAAACCGGTTCTCCCATAAGTCCACCCGCTACTACGTGGATGAATTCCACCTTCTCCTGAAGGAAGAACAGACGGCTGCGTACTCGGTGGAGATCTGGAAGCGCTTCCGAAAATGGGGCGGCATCCCGACCGGCATCACACAGAATATCAAAGACCTGCTTGCCTCCCGGGAGATTGAGAATATCTTCGAGAACTCGGATTTCATCTACATGCTCAACCAGGCTTCCGGCGACCGGCAGATCCTGGCGAAGCAGCTGAACATCTCGCCTTACCAGCTCTCCTACGTGACCAACAGCGGCGAAGGTGAAGGGCTTCTCTTCTACGGGAATATCATAATCCCGTTCAAGGACCGGTTCAACAAGAACCTGAAGCTCTATTCTTTGATGACAACCAAGCCTGAGGAGGTCGAAAAACGGAAGGCGGAAGAGGCGAAAGCGGCTGTGGAGGAAGAAGCAATCAGGGCCTTCCGGCGCAGGACGGAATCCTGGCGGCCGGAGGATGTGGAACGGGCGGATTTCTGGGAGGATGAGGATCTTCCTGAAGAAGGAACCGGCAAGCATTCTCCCGCAGCCGCGGCGGCTGCTCTGCCGGCGGAGGTCACAGGGGAACCTGATGATGGTGCCGGCCTGATGGAAGCAGGGCCTGTGAAGGAGAACCCGGAATGGGAGAAAGAACCGGCAGCCCTGGAAGTGCCGGAATTCCTGGCACCTGCGCAGGAACCGGAAAAGGCTGCGCCGGTAAGATATCGCCGGCCGAAAAAGCCATTTGTCTGGACGCCGGGGAAGCTGGAGGACGAGGATTACTGGTTGGATACGGATATCCCGGAGGAGCCTCTGGATGAAGATCATCCCGGGAAAAGACTGATTCCGCCGGCAGATGATGATGATTTTGAGCCGGTTGTTATACCGGACCGGAAAAACGGAGGGAATACATGAGGAGATTCCTGCAGGGAATCCTGCTGATTATTTCGGTGATTCTGATCAGCATCGCCATTTATTTTCTGATGGGGATGTATGGGGATTACCGGAAAGAACACCTGATGCACGAACACCTGAAACAGATCTATGAGCGGGAAAGGGATGACGGGAAAGACAAAAAGACCGGCGGAACCGGGCAGCCCGGGGACAGTTCTTCGGAAGATACGGCTGAGGATGAAACAGAAGAGATTGTGATTGACGAGGGCCTGCTTGCTCTTCACGAAGAAAACCATGACTGCATCTACTGGATCCGGATCCCGGACACGCAGATCGATTACCCGGTCATGTACCATCCGGAGGAAAAGGACTACTACCTGAAGAGGGATTTCTACGGGGATTATGCCTACGCCGGCAGCATTTACCTGTCGGATTACTGCGACCCGGAGGAAAGCGACAACCTGATCCTTTACGGTCATCACATGAATAACGGCTCCATGTTTGCCGGGCTGGATGCTTACAAGGATCCGGAATTTGGAAATGCACATGACCGGATCGAGCTGCAGACGCTGCACGGCGCGGAATATTACCGGGTGATCGCAACGTTTGCGGTTCCGGTCTATACGGGAAATGACTTCCTTTTCTACGGATTCATCAAGGCGGAAAACAGGAAAGAATATGAAAACTTTATACAGGAGTGTAAAGAACGCTCCCTGTACGAACTGACGAAGACCGCTGTTTACAGGCAGCGGCTTCTTACGTTATCGACCTGTGAATACAGCCACCAAAACGGCCGGATGGTCGTGGTGGCAGTGATGGAGGAATGAAAAAGCATCCCTTCTGCTTTGAACAGTTGCTGAAAAGACAGTATATGGCGGCGAAAACCGAGCTGCCGGAAAGGAATGGAAATGAGAACGAACAAGAAAAACCGTATGGGTAACAGGGAAAAAGACAGGGTAGATTGCAGGGACAGGAAGAAAGCTTCCAGCAGAAGGAAGCCCCCTGTCATTCCCGGAAAAGAACGGTTCGGGGATGATCCTGCCGGCGAGGATATCCTGGCTGCATTTCTCTCTGAACTCTTTGGGGAAGGCGAAGGATCCGGAAACATGACGCCGATGTTCGGTGTGATCGAACTGGATCCGGAGAACGGAATCAACCTGAAGATACAGAATCCCGATTACATGAACCATGTTGACGGGAAGATAAAAAACAGCATGTCAGAAACGGCCGGTTCCGGTAAGAAGGATCCTGGGATCCCGAAGTTTGAAGGCTGCGGGGAGGAGGTATTCCTTGCGATGCTGGCGGACCTCAATGCCATGATGAAGATCATCCTGGAGAGTGACCATATGATGCGGATGGTCTGCGAAGCGGATGTGGCCCAGGATGATGCCAGGTGCGTCACCTATCTGGGTGTCCGTGAAGGCAGGGACATCCTGAAGAAATGGAACAAATACCGGAACTGTGATACCTGATCCGGTGGAAATGGAAAGGAGGATTTCAGATGCCCGGAAAGGAATACAGGGCAAAAGCCCGGACGGTACAGAAAATGAGCCGCGACGGCCTGGTGGAAGAAAACCTCCGTACCGGCAAGCGACGGAAAGTCAGGGTTGGAAAAGAGGGTGAAATCCGGATCGGAGACCGGCCCATGGAGGAATATAAAGATACTTCGGGGATAGGGATTTCAGAAGGCTCCGACCGGGATCTCCGCTGGAACCGGAAGGATCTGGCCAGGGAACCGGAAGATAGTACGTACAGCGGCGGAATGAGGCAATCCGACCGGATCCTTTTGGACAGGCAGGATGAAAGTCTTCCGGATGAGGGAACCGGTTTATCCGAGCCGGGAAAGAAAAACAGAAAAATGGCAGCCAGGAGGGAGTCTTCGTTACGGGAGGCTCCTTCTTCTTTGGAAGATGACGGCGGGATCGACGGCGGCGCAGGGAGTGATTTTGACAGTACAGACGGCGCAGAGTCCGGATCCCGGCTGAAAAACTCCAGGTATTCTGCTCTCCGGAATGAACGGGGAGGATCACCTTCCCGGGCCATGAAGGAAGGCGCGGATGCTGACCATAAAGTCCGCGGGGACATATTTGCGGATGAAGAACCTGAAGCGGAGGCTGCCGGAAAGAACCGGCTGAAACACCGGATGACGGCTGATGCGCAGAAGAAAGCCGGGAAAGCAACCGGCAAAACCGGGGAACCCATCAGAGCAGAAAAACCGGATCCAGGTGCTGCGACTTTTGCGGAGACTGCATCAGAGAGTGCTGTTTCCGGTGATGAAGAACCGGCGGAGGAGCTTGTATCCCAGCAGTCAAAGCGTATGCAGGGGATCCGCGGGCATCCTTCCGGGACAACAACTCAGGCGGCCAGGTCAGCTGCGGAAATCCAGCATTCCCGGCAGAAAAAGCAGGTCTATGACTATGCTGCCGGTGAGAAGCGAAAGGAATCGCGCCTCAGGGAGACGACGGAGGAAGCCGGCGGTCTGGAGGAAGCCAAAGAGGAAATCCTGGGGAAGCAGAAGAAGGAACGTCTGAACCAGGAGCAGCGGAAGATCCGGGGGAAATCCCGGCTGTCCTTTGATGACGGAAACGGCATGGTGCAGGGATCCGGAATGGGCTACGGGCACAGGAAGCGGGTCAGCATCAAGGATGCTGCTTTCGGAAGCGTTAGTGCGGCAGCTGGTGCAGCAGCCGGTGCGGCGGGCTTTGCGGTACATGCGAAACTCTCGGATGTTGAGGATGAAAATGCTGGTACTCAGGCAGCCCATCATGCGGAGATGGCGGCCGAGGATTCGGCGAGGTCCCTGGCATCGCGCAAGGTGCGGCAGGCGAGCCGAAAGGCAAAGGCCACGAGACGGAAGGCGGAGGAAGCAGGGGTAAACCGGCTGGTATTTGCCAAAGAGGAAGGAACCCGGACGGCCAAGGCGGCGAAGATCGAAGCGGATAAGAAGGCCACCATCAAAAGATTCTTCACGAAACAGCGCCAGCGGCGGATGTACGCGGCGGCGAAGAAGGAAGAGAAAACGGTGGAGACCCTGATCAAAACCCAGCAGAACATCGTGACAAAGGCAGCGGTGGTTGTGAAGGAGGCATTTATCCGGAACAGCAAGGTTTTCCTGATCCTGGGGATGATGGGCGTCTTCTTCCTGCTGATCTCCGCCAGCCTGACCAGCTGCACGGCACTTATGCAGGGAGCCGGCAGCAGCGTGGTGGGTACCACCTATCCGTCTACGGATGAGGATATCTATGCCGTGGAAAACCGGTACCGGGAGCTGGAAGCAGGGCTCAATGCCCAGATCAATGCCATGCGGGCCGCGCATCCGGAGTATGACGATTTCCGTTACCAGATCGATGAGATCTCCCATAACCCCTATCACCTGATCTCCTACTTCACTACGAAATACGGGGAGTTCACATATGAGCAGGTGAAGGACGAGCTGGAAGAGATCTTCCGGGAACAGTACGGGCTGACGACTTCCGGGGAGCGGAACGTGACCGTGACAGAAACGAAGAAAGTGCGTGTCGGCGACTCCCTGGGGCAGGTCGTGACGAGCGGTTACTGCAACTGCTCCATCTGCTGCGGCCAGTGGTCCGGCGGGCCGACGGCCAGCGGTGTCTATCCGACGGCGGCGCATACCATTGCAGTGGATTCGTCCACCCCCTTCGTGCCGATGGGGACCCATGTGGTCATGAACGGCGTGGAGTACGTCGTGGAGGACACCGGGCCGCTTTCAAGATACGGCGTGCAGTTCGACGTCTACTATGACGACCACCAGGTTGCCCAGAACCACGGGCACCAGACCTGGGAAGCCTACCTGGCCGATGACAACGGGACGCAGGAAATCGAAGTCACCACCACCCAGACCGTGAACCGTTACAGCGTTTCGCTGACGAATCACAACCTGGACACGGTGCTCCGGAACCGGCTGACGGACGATGAGAAGGTGCGGTATGCGCTGTACAACCGGACTTTCGGCCACCGGGATTACCTGTTCGATTTAAACAGCCTGCCGACCTACGGCGGAAACGGTTACACCATCCCGCCGGAAGCCTTAAGCGATGAGCGGTTCGCGCGGATGATCGCGGAAGCGGAAAAGCACCTGGGAACGCCCTATGTATGGGGCGGATACGCACCGGGTGGATTTGACTGTTCCGGCTTTGTCAGCTGGGTCATCAACCACTGCGGCAACGGCTGGGATTACGGACGGCTGACGGCGGAAGGGATCCGCCAGGTATGTGCCTACGTGTCACCGGAGGAAGCGAAGCCCGGGGACATCATTTTCTTCCAAAAGACCTATGACACAGAAGGAGCGAGCCATGTGGGGATTTATGTCGGCGACGGCATGATGATCCACTGCGGGAAGCCGGTCCAGTACACCACGATCCATACGGATTACTGGAACAGCCATTTCCTGCAGTTCGGCCGCTTGCCATAAGGAGGTGAGGACAACGAGCCGGAAACTGAAAAAACTGATTGAAGAGGAAGAAAAAACCCTCGCCCGGATCGAAGAACAGCAGGAACTCCTGAAGAAGATCCGGGATGCGAGGAAGCAGGAAGAGGACCTGGTCATCATCCGCAGTATCCGCAGTATGAAGCTGGGGGCAAGGGAACTACTGGACCTGCTGACAGCGATCCAAGAGGGAAATCTCAGCACGGAGATGCGGGAAAAACTGCTGGCCGGGCCTGAAGAAGAATCGGATCCGGATGAGGAAGGGACAGGCAGTTCCCTCCCTGACAGATCCGAAATAAACAAAGGATCGGAGGATATGACTCCGGATATCAAGGATGGCGTTAAGGATACGCCGGAAAGAGAGGAAAACGAT
>JBGUOI010000246.1:0-29952 GCA_045118075.1 Porcincola sp.
ACATAGACGATCGGGGTAAATCCGATCCGGCTCTTGATGGTCTCCGCCACCTTCTTCTGGAGATCTTTAAAGTCGTTCGTGCCGCTCGCTTCGACGTAGATACGCATGCTGTCCCTGCCGTCGAGGTGAGAGATCCGGATCTGGTACTCGCTCGAGAGTTCGGGGAACAGGCTCAGCACTTCCTCGATCTGTTTCGGGAAGACATTGACGCCTTTGATCTTCATCATGTCATCGCTTCTGCCGCTGATCACGTCGATGCGCGGGAAGGGACTGCCGCACGGGCACTCGCCCGGGATGATCCTGGACAGGTCGTGAGTGCGGAAGCGGATGAGCGGTGCGCCTTCTTTCACCAGCGTGGTGATGACGATCTCGCCCCACTCTCCGTCAGGCACATTCCTGCCTGTCTCCGGGTCAATGATCTCGAGGTAGAGATAATCGTCCCAGTAATGCATGCCGGTATCATACTTGCAGTTGATGCCGATTCCGGGTCCGTAGATCTCGGTCAGGCCGTAGATATCGTACAGCTCGATCCCCAGCTCCGTGCGGATGCGCTCTCTCATCTTCTCGCCCCAGCGCTCGGATCCGATCACGCCTTTCTTTAAGCAGATCTTATCGCCGATCCCTCTCTTTTCGATCTCCTCCGCGAGCAGCAGCGCGTAGGAGGATGTCGCGCAGATGACCGTGCTCTTTAGATCCATCATCATCTGAAGCTGCTTTTCCGTATTGCCCGGCCCCATCGGGACCGCCATGGCTCCCAGTTTTTCACAGCCGTTCTGGAAGCCGATTCCGGCTGTCCACAGACCATACCCCGGTGTGATCTGGATGCGGTCTTTATTTGTGATTCCGGCAAACTCATAGCAGCGCTTGAACATCTCTCCCCAGTCGTCCACATCTTTGGCGGTGTAGGGGATGATGACCGGCTTGCCGGTGGTTCCCGAGGAAGAATGGATCCGGACGACATCCTCTTCCGGGCAGGCCATCAGGCCAAGCGGATAGGCGTCCCGAAGATCCTGTTTTTCAGAAAACGGAAGTGCCTCAAAATCCTCCGGAGAGGCAAGTTTTTCCACTCCCGCCTCCTTCAGGCGCCTGCCGTAAAAATTATCGGCCTTTATCAGTCTTTCGATCTGCCGGTTGACCTGCTCAAGCTGTTTTGCGCTGATCTGCATTTTTGTTCCCCCTTCCTTAATGCTCTTCCATTCCCCACTCCAGGGCTTTCAAATTCAGCTCGCGGAAGCGCTCCGCGACTTTTTCCCTTACGGCTGACGTAATATCCTGAAGGCTCAGGATCTCCAGCCCGCCGCTTCGAAGGGCCGCCCCGAGAAGTACGGTGTTCAGCGTCCTGGCACTGCCGAGGGTCTCCTCGGCGAGGACCGCATCTACGATAACCAGGTTTCGGATGTTCTCCTTCAGATAATCGATCATGGCTTTGTCGTCATAAACGGAAGCGCCGATCATGGCGCTCACCGGCATGACCGGCCGGGAACTGGTCACCACCACACCGTTCTTTTTCAGGAACGGCAGCGTGCGGACACATTCCCCCGGTTCAAATCCGATGATCAGGTCCGCTTCGCCCTTCGCGATCAGCGGCGAGCCCGCCTCCTCCCCGATGCGCAGATGGGAAAGGACGCTGCCTCCGCGCTGAGCCATGCCGATGGTCTCGGCGGTGATCACTCTGAGTCCTTTTTTCATGGCGGCAGAAGCGATCAGGCGGGAGGCGAGAATGGTTCCCTGGCCGCCCACGCCGCACAGGATGATATTCTTACTCATGACTCCCCCTCCGTATTCTTTTGTGTATCGTTCTTTAACCCGCCGCCGATGGCGCCTGCGGGACAGATCTGTTCGCAAAGCGTACATCCGGTGCACAGCGATGTGTCGATCTTTGCCTTTTTCCCGTCCTGATCCCGGATCAGGGCCGGACATCCAAGCTCCCGGATACATTTGCCGCAGGCGATGCACCGGTCCGGATCCACCGCCGAGCGTCCTTTCGGTTTCGTCAGCGCCACGCAGGGCGAGCGGAAAATTATGGCTTTCACGCCTTTTTCGGCAGCCGCCTTTTTCACGGTCTCCACCGCTTTTTGATGATCGAGCGGATCGACCGTCTCCACGAACTCCAGACCGATCGCCCTTAGCACGCGCTCGATGCTCACCTTCTCCACCACCTGGCCTTTCACGGTCCTGCCGGTGCCCGGATGGGGCTGGTGGCCGGTCATCGCCGTGGTGGAATTATCCAGGACGACCAGCGTCAGGTCCGCCTGGTTGTAGAATGCGTTGACTACTTCTGTGATCCCGGATGCGAAGAAGGTCGAATCTCCGACGAAAGCAAAGCAGGCGGTATCCGGTTCGGTGTGATACACGCCCTGAGCGATGCCGATTCCGGCTCCCATGCAAAGGCAGGTGTCGCACATATCCAGCGGCGCCGCGTTCCCAAGCGTATAGCAGCCGATATCCCCGCAGTAGATGGTCTTCTTCCCTTTCATCGCCATTTTGACCGCATAGAAAGATGCCCGGTGGGGACATCCCGCGCAAAGAACAGGCGGACGAACCGGGAGCGGCGGAGGAGCGGGAAGCTTACTGTCTGCCGCGTTCGTTTCCCCATCCGCTTTCCCGAGAAAAGCATCCAGTGCCTTCCCGACGATCTCCATCGAATTTTCGCCCGAGCGCGGAATATCACCGCTCATCTTCCCGCGGATCTTCACATTCAATCCGTATTTGCCGCAGATGAAGATCAGCGCACGTTCGATCACCGGATCAAGTTCCTCTATGCACAGCACCTCATCGAGTCCCTCCAGGAACTCCAGTGCTTTCTTCTCTGGAAACGGAAACGGCGTGGCTGCCCTGAACACTTTCGCGCCGCGGCCGTGCATCGAGTCGAGCGTATACATGAAGCTGATTCCCTGGGTGGCGATTCCTTTGCGGCTTTTACCGTCCCCGGGACGGATCTCGTTTCGCGGATAATCAGACAGCACACTGCCGAGTTTATCATTGCGCTCCTCGATCAGTGCATGGTTTTTAAATGACAGCCTCGGGAAAATGACCCAGCGCGAGGGATCCTTCACAAACCCCTCCGGACTGTTCTTCCGGTATTCTTCCTCATCCGCGATATCGATCGTCTCATAGCCGTGGTCGATCCTCGTGGTCGCCCGGAAAAAGACCGGGGTGTGATATTCCTCCGAAAAATCGAATGCCTCCTGAATCATCTCATAGGCTTCCTGCACGGAGGACGGATCAAAGACCGGCACTTTCGAGAACATGCCGAACGTCCGGGTATCCTGCTCCGTCTGGGAGGAGATCGGTCCCGGATCGTCCGCGACCAGCACCACCATACCGCCCTTTACACCGATATATTCAAGGCTCATGAGCGGATCGGAAGCCACATTCAGCCCGACCTGCTTCATCGTTACAAGTGTCCGCGCGCCGCAGTAAGCCGCACCGGCTGCCACCTCCATGGCTGCCTTCTCATTCACGGACCACTCCACGTGGACATCCGGCCCGCTTCTTTTCGCAGCGGTCTCCAGAACTTCCGTGGAAGGGGTCCCGGGGTAGCCCGCGACCAGGTTGACCCCTGCAGCGAGAGCACCCAGTGCGATCGCCTCGTTGCCCATCAAAAATTCTTTATGCATAAACGTACCTCTTCATATATTCTGATGACACAGTCTCAGGTCATCATTATAGCATTCTGCCCCTGCAGATAACAGTCTGTATGGTCATCTTCTCATCCACCAGCAGCAGGTCGGCGCTCTTACCCTCGTCAATGCTTCCGCATCTGTCGAAGATCCCGGCTGCCCTGGCCGGATTGACGCTTGCACACTTAACGGCGCTTTCCGGCGCGATCCCCATTTCGCAGACCGCCGTTTTAAGGCAGTCGCTTAAGAAGGAAACACTTCCGGCGAGGGTCCCGTCTTCGAGGACCGCGTTTTTCCCGTTAACGAACACTTTCTGTCCGCCGAGCGAATATTCGCCGTCCGGAAGCCCGGCCGCCATCATGCTGTCACTGATCAGGCAGATCCGGTCATCCCCGAATATCCGGAAGGCTGCCCGGATCACGCTCGGATGGATGTGGACCCCGTCGCAGATCAGTTCGACCGCGGCTTTTTCCGCGTCCGCCGCAGCTCCGATCACTCCCGGCGCGCGGTGCGAAAGCGGCGGCATGGCATTGAAAAGATGCGTCACATGACTTGCTCCCGTCTCGAATGCCTCTTTTGCCGTCTCATAATCCGCCGTGGTATGCGCGATGCTGATCCTGACTTCATCTTTCAGCTCACGGATAAATTCCATTCCGCCCGGCTGCTCCGGCGCCATATCGCAGATCAGGATCGCTCCGTGTGCCTTCTCCTGAAGCCTCCGGAACATGGCGATGTCAGGGTCGCGGATATATGCCGGGTT
Source organism: Porcincola sp. (assembly GCA_045118075.1). Classification (GTDB taxonomy): domain Bacteria; phylum Bacillota; class Clostridia; order Lachnospirales; family Lachnospiraceae; genus Merdiplasma. The sequence goes on from JBGUOI010000246.1 coordinate 4,384, forward strand.
CTGCGCTCCCATCTTTTTGGGGGAAATGAACGGCCCCTCGGTGCGGACTCCGTAAAGATAAGCTCCCATCCTGCCAGAAGCAGGGTCTTCTTCCTGCAAACGCCGGTATCCGCTTACCGCTTCCATCACCTTTGAGAGCGTCTCCTCATCATAGGTCATCGTCGCCGGCACGATCGCCGTCACACCGCGGGAAAGCTCGCCCTCAGCGAGTGTATTAAGTGCCTCAGGGCTTCCCTCGCAAAGGTCATGACCCATGCAGCCGTGGAAATGGATATCGACAAGTCCCGGAATGGCATAAAGGCCATGAGCATCGATCACTGTCTCCTGACTGTCGCCGGCCGCCTCCGGCGCATGCCCGGTCTCTTCCGGCCCCGAAAGCTTCACTTCCTCAAAAACCTGCGTGCCGATCCGGATCTCACCGTCCCGGAAACATCCCTCTTTTCTGAAGATCCTGGCATTCCGGATGATCATCTTTCCTCTCCTCCGTTCTCATTTGAGCGCCCGATATTGTTCACAAAACCGACGGACACATAGTTTTCCTTCAGTGCCCAAAGATCGGTTCCTTCCTTTGGCGGTACACCTTTTTCCCCTTTCACATGAAGTTTCAGCGTGCCGTCTTCCATGGTGGTCATGGTGTAGTGATCCGTATAGAAAGAGGTGTCGGCAGGTTTGACATTTCGCAGGATGCCGCGGCATTCCTGCAGCGGGCACTCCGGAAAATTGATGTTCCAGATTCTCCCGCTGCCGGGCTTTACTTCCATCGCTTCCTCCAGCAGACCTTCCAGGTATTTGTCCGTTACCTCGTGTAAGCCATGAAAGCCCTCAGAAAACGCGATGGACGGAAATCCCTGGAAAGCGCCTTCGAACGCAGCCCCCGCCGTCGCCGAATACTGCAGGTCCGTCCCGGCGTTGTATCCGCGGTTGATTCCCGAGAGCACCACATCCGGCGGCTGCGGCATCAGGCCAAGGCTCCCGACCCGCACGCAGTCTGCCGGTGAACCGCTGCACGAAAAAGCATGCACGCCCTCCACCGGAAAATCACAGGGTTTTACCAGGATATCCTTGTGTAGAGTGATCCTGTGCGAAGCCGCACTTCTCTCCCCGTCCGGCGCCACTACCCAGACATCTCCGAACGCCGCGGCCGCACGGGCCAGACGCACGAGCCCGTCCGCAAGGATCCCGTCATCGTTGGTGATCAGTATATATCTCATTTTTGCGAAGTCTCCGTTCATTTTTTTACTCATTCTATCACATTCTATCACATTTTGATTCAGCAGAGGACTCCCCGTCAGACCGCGTCCGTATTGTTGCAATATTCTGTCAAATGAACTATAATTTTATGGAAATCTGATAACATTTTACATGACAGGAGGGTTTATTTTTATGAAAAAAGCACTAATAATGGCCGCTGTGTGTGCCATGACAATGTCGTTTCTGTCAGCACCCGCTTTTGCGGAAGATGTGACGCTCAATGCCCTGTTCATGAAACAGGCCGGTTACAGCGAAGATGATGTTACTGCAATGACTCAGGCCTTTACCGAGGAGACCGGTATCCAGGTCAACCCCACTTTCGTGGCTTACGAGGAGCTTGCTCCGAAGATCCAGACAGCTGCTGCCGGCGGCGGCTATGACGTGGTCCTGGGCGACTGCATTTGGCCGGCCCAGTTTGCAAAGGCCGGTTTCGTACTCGATGTGACGGACCGCGTGGAAGCGCTGGACCTGAGCGACATCTACCAGGGCGCGCTCGATGCTACCAAATATGAAGGTAAATACTACGGTATGCCGTGGCTGAACGATGTCAAGTATATGTTCGTCAACATGGAAATGCTCAAACAGGCAGGCATTGATCAGGCCCCTGCGACCTGGGATGAGCTGATCGCCGATGCCAAGGCTGTCAAGGAAGCCGGCCTCTGCGAGTACCCGATCGTAGGCTGCTATGCCCAGGCCGAGTGCCTTGTCTGCGATTACACCTGCATCTCCGGTTCCTTCGGCGGATCTTTCGTTGATGAGAACAATGCACCTACCCTCAACAGCGAGGAGAATATAGCTGCCCTTGATTTCATGGCTTCCACCCTGACAGACGGTCTTTGCAATCCCAAGAGCCTTGAGATGATCGAGGATGACGTTCTGTCCACCTTCGCTGCCGGAAATGCCGTGTTCGCGATCAACTGGACTTACCAGTACGCTTCCATGAATGACGAATCCCAGTCCTCCGTAGCCGGACAGGGCATCATCACCCCCATCCCCGGCACCGACAAGGCTGTCAGTGCCACCGTCAACGGCGGTATGCCGCTGATGATCACCGCCGGCTGCCAGCATCCGGATGAAGCCTGGGAATACATGCTCTTCCTCGCTTCCAAGGAAATGCAGGCAAAATACTGCGCCAATGCCCTTCCCATCTGGAAGAGCCTCTATTCGGACGACGAGGTCATCCAGACCGCGGGCCAGGAAGTGGTCGCCGCTTCCCAGATCCAGTTCGATTACATCATGAACCGTCCGATGGTTCCTTATTACAACGAACTGTCCACCTCCATGCAGACCGAGATCCAGAGCGTACTTCTTGGCCAGAAGACTGCCAAAGAAGCTCTTGACGGCCTGCAGAAACTGGCTGAGGAACTCGCCGACAAGTAAATCGATGAAACTTAGAAAAGAAGAAGAACGCTACGCGTTCGGGCTGATCGCGCCGTCCATGATCGTGGTATTCGGGGTCATCATCATCCCCATCATCACCACCTTCATCTACAGCATCGTCAATATAAATCCTCTCTCATCCCACGTGGGTGAGTTCGCGGGACTGTCATTCTATATTAAAGCCCTGAGTTCGAAAGCCTTCTGGGATGATCTGGGAAGGACCCTTTATTTCACGATCGCCTCCACCGCCATCGAGACGGTACTCGGACTGCTGATCGCGCTGCTGCTCAACCAGCACTTCCCCGGGGTCTCTTTTCTGCGCTCGATCATCATCATTCCCTGGGCCATCCCGACAGTCGTCAACGGCAGCCTGTGGAAGCTGATGCTCAACGGTGAATACGGCGTCGTGAACGCCATCCTGCAGAAGCTCCATATCATCAGTTCCTACCAGTCGTGGCTCGGGAATCCGAAGACCGCCATGATGTGCATCGTGATCGCCGATTCCTGGAAAATGACACCGCTGGCTGTGATCTTCTTCCTCGCGGCGCTGCAGGGCATCGACCATACCGTCTATGAAGCTGCCCGGGTCGACGGAGCAAATGCTTTCCGCAGCTTCAGTGCCATCACGCTTCCCGCGCTGAAACCGACGATCATGGTCATCGTGGTCATGAGGACGGTTGAGAAATTCAAGGCTTTCGATATCTTCTACCTGATGACGAGAGGAGGCCCGGCCAACAGCACAAAGACACTGATGTACGACACCTACCTGCAGGCCTTTACCAACCTGAACTACTCGGATGCTGCCACCTACGCCTACCTGATCGCGCTTGTGGTCGCGATGATGACGATCGTCTATATCCGGCTGATGAAGAGGAGGGATGACTGATGAAAGCACCGAAAATGTCCGCCCGTAAAAAGAGGATCATGGCGCTTCAGATGTTCCTCGGGTTTATCCTGGCCGTCGTCGTGCTCGCACCGGTGGCCTGGATGTTCCTGTCCAGCGTCATGCTTCCGGTCGATTTAACGGCGAAGCCGCTCTCGCTCATCCCGAAGACGGTCACGTTCGAGCGTTATATGCAGATCTTCCGCAGCAGTTCAACTTCCGATCCGGCCTATGTGTTCAGGGTCGCACTGAAAAACAGCTTTATCATCGCCGCTGCGGTAACCGTTTTAAGCCTGGTCATCGGCACGCTTTCCGCCTACGCCTTTGCACATGTGCGCTTCCGCGGCAAGAACGCTCTGATGCTGATGATTCTGTTTACCTACATGGTTCCCCCGGCTGCGCTGATCATCCCGCTCTACCGGATCTACTCCAAGCTCGGCCTGCTGGATAAGCGCTGGCCGTTGGTGATTCTCTACCTTTCCTTCATCATCCCGTTCATCATCTGGGTCATGCAGGATTTCTTCGGATCCATCTCAAAATCCTTTGAGGAAGCCGCACAGGTAGATGGCGCCACGCGCCTGCAGACGCTTATCTATATTTTCCTGCCCATCGCAAGACCCGGTGCGATCGCCACCGGAATCCTTGCTTTCCTGATGAGCTGGGACGAGTTCTTCTATGCACTGATATTCACCTCCTCCCTGGCCTCCAAGACCATGCCGATCGCCATCGAGGAGTTTAACGGAAAGTTTACCATCGATTACGGCATGATCAGTGTGGCCGGCATCTTAGGGTCACTGATCCCGGTGCTCATCACCGTCCTGTTCCAGAAGTATATCGTCATGGGAATGACCGCCGGCGGGGTGAAAGAATAATGACAGAGGAACTTAACATGAAAAAAGACGCTGCAGCATGTGCTGCAGCGTTTCTAAAACGCCACCGGATGCATGCGGACCTGATCGATATGACGGCGGAACTTCAAAAGTTTACCGCCGAGATGGCCCGCGTCCGCGATGGCTCCTGCGGATCCGTCAAGATGATCCCGACTTTTATCGGTTCTTACTCGGCGCCTGCAAAGCCGGTATGCGTAACCGCCATCGACATCGGCGGCAGTCATGTGCGCTGCTGCCGGATGAACGTGGTCCCCGGTCACGTCCCCGTGCCCGGGGACCAGATCTCCTTTCCTACGCCGGGAATAAAAACAGCAGTCACCACCAGGTGCTTTTTTGAGGAGATCGTAAAAAACGTAAAAGATCATCTGGACACAGACCATATTGCCATCTGTTTTTCCCTGGCCACGATCCCGGATAAAAACCGCGACGCCGTTATGGTCGCCGGCGGGAAGCAGCTGCGGATCACTGATATGATGGGCAAAAAGGTAGGTGAAAACTTCAGGAAGGCCATCCGCGATCTGGGTCTTAAGTTCGATGCACCGATCACAGTGATCAACGATACGGTTGCGGCCGCACTGGGCGGACAGGCCCAGGCCGACGGGCGGAAATACCGTTCCTTCATAGGCTTTATCTACGGAACCGGCACCAATCTTTGCTACAGGGAGGCAGACGCCCTGATCAATGTCGAATCCGGAGCCTACTGCGGCTTTCCGACCGGTGATCTGGATGATGTCTATGACCTTGGTATGATCGATGCCGGGCAGGACCGCTTTGAAAAGATGGTCTCCGGCGGATATCAGGGCGGACTTGCTCAGGTCGTCCTAAAAAGCGCTGCTGCCGAGGGACTCATCACTCCCGAAACCTTAGGCCGGATCTTTCGCTGCACGGATCTTCAGGAAGCTGTCCCTGCCCCCGGCATGGCGCGCAGCGCCAGGATCACGCCCGCGGACATCAGCATTTTCTGCGCGGATCCGACCGGCCGCGGTCTGATCGCGGATGCCTGCTCAAACGAGCGGGAACGCGAGGTACTGCTTCACCTCTTTACCGGCCTGACCAGGCGCAGTGCTGTCCTTTGCGCTGTTACCGTCACCGGGGCCATGCTCCGCTCCTGCCCGTCCGGTCCGCCGGACGCTCCTTTCTATATCACTGCGGAAGGGTCCACCTATCTGAAACAGACAGGGTTCAAGGAAATGCTGGATGCCGTTCTTACAGATTTTGCCCTGGGGCAGTACTCTCTTCCCTATGAGATCCATACCGTCAGCGACGCCGTCATGAAAGGACTGGCAGCAGCCGCCTTATCGGAAACCTGAAGCAGCAAAAAAGGCCGGCCTTTTGAAGGCCGGTCTTCATATCTTTCCGTATTTAATTCTCATCAGGCCAGAACAGCTCGTCAAGCGTCTTTCCCAGGATCCTGCAGATACTGATGCAGAGGTTGATCGTGGGATTGTAATCCCCCTTTTCGATGGCGCTGATCGTCTGCCTGGAAACGCCGGCCGCTTTTGCCAGCTCATCCTGAGAAAGATCGAGGCCGGCGCGTGCCGCTTTCAGCTTCAGATTCTTCATTGCTCAATCCTCCTTCTCTTTACCTGAAAGCGCATTCTTGATGATGACCTCCGCCATCACTACCAGGCAGAGCACTCCGCAGATCGCATTCAGGAAAGAAACCTGAATGGTACCGTCTTTAAACAGTCTTCCGTCAAAATATGCCCAGACGGCCAGCCCCAGATTGAACCCGCCGATCACAAGCATGCTGATGATAAAACGGCTGGTGTTTGTATTCAGGCCGATATAAGCATCATGCCAGATGCAGTAGGTAATCTGCACCATGATTCCGATGATGATCACAAGAAAATGAATCATTCCGGACTCAAACGGCATTTTCGATTTGACGGTATCAAACAAGATCAGAGCAGCTTCACACACGATAACGGTCCAAAAAGCATATTTGTAGGATCTTCCGCGGATGATCTCCTGCATCTCATCATACTTCGTGGCAATCCCTTTATCTTTGTTCATCACTTTTAAAAACAGCACGCCCAATGCCAGGGCAACCATCAGGCCAACAGCAAAACCGGCAGATTTCATAACAGAACCATTCATGATCATATCCTCCATATCTTCCAAATTATATTTTCTATTCCGTATTAATCGGGTCCGGAGCATTTATGCTCTCTTGAAGCTTCTGAAAGGATAATAACACCGAGGCGACATCTTGTCAACTATATTTTACAATTTTTATTATTTATTTTTCATTTAGTCCTATTACTGTGACATAATGCTATTTCTCTGTATGCTGTCCATGCTCTGTCACAAATGCCGCTTTTCTGTTATCATGAGTACAGGTGCAACAGCTGTCACTCTCCAAAGGAGATATGAAAAAATGATCGGAAAAAGAATAAGATCCGCCCTGTTTCTGCTGATCTTAGCCGCAGCGATCACCCCGGCCTTCCGGACATATGCCGGGGATGCTGATGAAAACAGGGCTGAAGAAAAGACCCTGACGATTCTTGCGACCAGCGACCTGCACGGTAAGTTTTATCCGTGGGATTATGCCCTGAATGAGGAAAGCCTCTCCGGAAGCATGGCTCAGCTGGCGGCTGCCGTCAATGAGATCAGGGATCCGGAAACGATGCTTCTTCTGGATGCCGGTGACACGATCCAGGACAATCTGGCAGATCTCTTCCTGGATGAGGAGATCCATCCCATGATGGCGGCGCTGAATTATCTTGGCTATGATGCCTGGGTCACCGGCAACCATGAATACAACTACGGAATGGACATCACCCGGAAAACGATCGATAGTTTTGCCGGCAAAGCCCTGGTAGGCAATGTCTGCAGCCCGGACGGCAGCCATATCGCCGACGGGTATGCAATCTTTTCAAAGAACGGCATCCGCGTTGCCGTGATCGGCATGGTGACGCCGAACATCGTCAAATGGGATCCATTCAACCTGGATGGTTACATCGTGACAGACCCGGCAAGTGAGATCCGGAAGATTCTCGGGCAGATCGACGGGCAGTATGATGTGCTGGTCGGCCTGATGCACATGGGCATCAAGAATCAATTCAATGTTGAAAACTCCGGCGCGGCAGATCTTGCGCAGGCCTTTCCGCAGTTTGATGTGATCATCGCCTCCCACGATCACACCCTGATCGATGATGAAGAAATCAACGGCGTTATGATCGTGGAGAACCAGAATATGGCACAGTCCATGATCCGGATCGACCTGACCCTGGAAAAAGCTAAGACAGGCACCGGGCAGGATACCAGGCCCTCTCCTCTCTGGCAGGTGACAGGCCGAAGCGCCGAAGCAGTCATGACAGCGGATTATGCGCCGGATGAAGCCTTCCTGAAAGAATTTGAGCCATATCACAAAATGGCGGTCGCTGATTGTCAGAAAACCATCGGAGAGCTTAAGGGCGCCCCTCTTGTTCCCGAGGATGATATCGACGGCATTCCCACCGCCCAGATCGAGGACACAGCCCTGATGGATTTTATCAACGAAGTCCAGCTGTACTATTCCGGAGCGGATGTCTCTGCTGCCGCCTTATTTGTCAAAGACTCCAATCTCTATCCCGGCAGTATCAGGAAATGTGACGTCACGCATATCTACAAATACACGAACACTCTGTACAAACTTGAAATGACCGGATCGCAGCTGAAGAGGTATATGGAAAGTACTGCCCGCTATTACAATACATTCCGTAAAGGCGACCTGACGATCTCTTTTAATCCTGAGATAAGCATCTATAGTTACGATGTTTTTGCCGGCGTAAACTACGTCATCGATATCAGTGCCGAGCCCGGCAGCCGGATCAGGGACCTGACCTGGCCCGACGGGACACCGGTAAAAGACGACGATGTCTTTACGATCGCGCTGAATAATTTCCGCAGCAGCTTCCTGCTCACTCCCGGCAATGTCTTTGAGGAAGATGATATGCCAAAGCTTCTCGAGGTCGATATAAGCAGCAATATCGGAGGCATCAGGGATCTCATCCGCGATTACATCCTCAGTGTGAAAGGCGGCGTCATCACACCCCATAAAGACAACAACTGGCACATCATCGGAAATGACTGGGATGAGCAGCTTCATCAAAAAGTCGTGGAAATGCTGAAGTCCGGAAAGCTCACCCTCCCTGTATCCGAAGACGGCCGCGCCTACAATGTGAAGGCAGTCACTGAAGCGGATGTGAGGGCTGCAGAGCAATCCGGTGAATAATATGCTACAATGAAAGCAGCTGATTAAGGTTACAGGAGGTGTTTCGCGATGAGTGAGGCTTTTGTAAAGATCGATCTGCACGGACTCCGTCAGGAGGAAGCGATCAAAGTGATCGACAGGGCACTCAAGGATGCCGGTCCTTCCACTTACCAGATTCATCTGGTCCACGGGTATCACCGCGGAACCAGTCTGCGCACCATGATTCACGACTGGTATAAATATGATGTCAGGATCAAGCGGATCATGCCCGGAGACAATCCCGGCATCACCGTGCTGATTCTGAAAGATCTTTATGCTTAAGATCACGTTAATCGCCCCGGCAAAATACAGGAGGAAGCGTCGAATGTCTTATTTTATCATGTCATTTTTGGGGATCGTGCTTACAACAGCACTGACTTGCGTGACTGCTTTTGCGCAGGAGACCGAGATTCCGATCACGGACATTCCGGGAGTTAACATCGGCCAGACCGAGAACGTACAGGCCGGCACCGGATGCACGGTAATCCTATGTGAAGACGGCATGCGGGCAGGGCTTGATGTAAGAGGCGGCGGACCGGCTTCCAGAGAACCGCTCCTTCTTGATCCGCTCATGGCCGCGGACTCCATCCACGCGATCGTCCTCGGCGGCGGAAGCGCTTTCGGACTCGGGGCGGCAAACGGCGTGATGGAATACCTCGAGAAAAAGGGTATCGGGTTTGATGTCGGCGTCACGAAAGTACCGCTGGTAGTCCAGTCGGATATTTTCGACCTGACCGTTGCGGATGCGTTTACCAGACCGGATGCGGCGATGGGCTATGAGGCGGCGAAGCAGGCCATGGAAGATCCCAATTACAGGGACGGAAATTTCGGTGTCGGCTGCGGAGCCACGGTCGGTAAGATCGCCGGCATGGAAAGATGCATGAAGACGGGAATTGGCAGCTACGCGCTGCAGATCGGTGAACTTAAGATAGGAGCGCTCGTTGTGGTGAACGCCCTTGGAGATGTATTTGACTGGAAGAACGGGAAACAGATCGCAGGTCTTCTTTCAGAAGATAAAAAAGAACTGTGCAGCACCGAAGAATATATGCGTTCATCCATCGAAGCCGTGGAGAACAGGTTCGCAAATAACACTACTCTCGCTGTCGTGATCACCAACGCATCCTTCCAAAAATCCCAGCTTTGCAAGATCGCGGGCATGGGACACGACGGTTATGCCAGGTCCATCCGCCCGGTCCACACATCAGCTGACGGCGACAGCATCTATGCCGTCTCCGTCGGAGACGTTTCCGCCGACCAGGACCTGGTGGGAACGCTTGCTGCAGAAGTGATCAGTGAAGCCATCATACGCGCGGCGGAAAACGCCGAAAGCGCTTACGGATATCCCTGCGCAAAGGAAATACAGAAATGATCGTATTCGATATCGATGAAACGCTTTACCTGCGCTCAGATCTTTATCTCAAAACCTATCGTGAATTCTTCGGCGGCCGGCTCGGACTGGACGAGCAGCTGCTGGGGCTCAGGAACCGGGTCAGGAAAGAAGAAATGTTCCAAAAGTGCGCGGACGGCGTTATCTCCATGGAGGAGATGCTGATCCTGCGGACCACCCTGACGTACCGTGACCTGGGCGTGGAACTGACCCCCGAGACCGCGCTTGCCTTCGAAAAACTCTACGAGAAGAACCAGGATAAGATCGAGCTGATCCCCGCTTACCGCGATCTGCTTGAGTCACTTCACAAGCGCCGTTATCCGGTCGGGATCCTGACAAACGGCCCCTCTGAAAGACAGAGGGGCAAAATGAAGGCCTTGGGCCTTTGGAAGTATTTCCGTGAGGAAAACGTGCTTGCATCCGGTGACATCGGAATCATCAAGCCCGATCCGGACATCTTCCGTGCTTTTGAAAAAAAGACCGGCCTTTCCCCGGATCAGCTCTGGATGGTGGGCGATTCTTACGAATCCGACATTGCCGGCGCTTCAGACGCCGGCTGGCACACCGTCTGGATCAACCGCAAAGGGGAAAAACCCGCCGGCGGAGGAGCTGCGATCGATTTTGAGGGAACGACCGACAAAGAAGTCTGTGCCTTTTTAGAAAGCCTGACAGGGGACGGTCCACTGTCACACCTATAATTCCGAGTACCCCATCAGGAACTCATCCACATCCCCGGCGCATGCCCTTCCCTCGGCGATCGCCCATACTACCAGGGACTGCCCGCGGCGCATATCCCCTGCCGTAAAGACATTGGCACGGTCCGTCTGGTAACCTTGGGCATCTTTTGGAGCGTTCGAACACCCTTCCTTCACAAGCGGATGTGAGACGAGTGTCCCCCTGCCGGTGCGCTCAAGTCCGAACGCCTCGGCAGTATAGGGCTGGCAGCCTGTGAATCCGGCAGCGATCAGGAGAAGATCGCAGGGCAGCACCTGTTCGGTGCCGGGTACTTCTTTCATGACTCTGCCTTCAAAGGCGACTTTGACCGTCCGGATCTTTTTCAATTCCCCTTTTTTATTGACGATGAATTCTTTGACCGTGGTCTCGTAGATCCGCGGATCTTTCCCGTAAAGGAAAATACCTTCTTCATGGCCGTAGTCTGTTTTCAGCACCTTCGGCCACTCCGGCCACGGGTTGGAAGCAGCCCTGACCGCCGGCGGAGCACTCATCATCTCCAGTGCGGTGACGGAGCGGCATCCCTGGCGGATCACCGTACCGATACAGTCATTTCCCGTATCACCGCCGCCTACGATCACCACGTGTTTCCCCTCCGCGCTGATCAGCCCATGCTGTTTCCTGAGTTCTGCGCTTTCAAGGCTTCCGCCGAAGAGCAGGCTCTTCGTCGTCTGCGTCAGAAATTCGACCGCAAAGTGAATGCCCTTGACTTCACTTACGCCGAAAGGCATCTCTTCCCCCTTAAGGCCGCGCACAGGGCCGTTTAAAGCTCTTGGCTGTTTAGCTCCGCAGCACAGGATCACCGCGTCAAATTCGGAGGCAAGCTTATCGGCTTTTTCTTTACTGTCCACATTGAAGCCGGTGACAAAGGCAACGCCTTCCGCCTCCATAAGTTCCTGTCTGCGCCGGATCACTTTCTTGTCCAGTTTCATATTCGGGATGCCGTACATCAAAAGGCCGCCGATCCTGTCTTCGCGTTCAAAAACTGTCACGCTGTGCCCCCTGTGGTTAAGCACATCCGCCGCTGCCAGTCCCGAGGGACCGCTGCCCACCACGGCGACTTTCTTCCCGCTTCTTACGGCGGGAATCCGCGGTTTGACAAGTCCCTGCTCAAAAGCAGTTTCGATCAGGAACAGTTCATTGTCACGAACCGTCACCGGCTCGCCGTGCTGACCGCACATACACGCTTTCTCGCAAAGCGCGGGACAGACACGTCCGGTAAATTCCGGAAAATTGCTGGTCTTAGCAAGCCGTGAGAGCGCATGGGCATAATGCCCTTCCCAGATCTGGTCATTCCACTCCGGGATCAGGTTATGAAGCGGGCAGCCCGTCACCATCCCGGAAAGCACCATCGCCGACTGGCAAAGAGGAACGCCGCAGTTCATGCATCTTCCGGCCTGCTCGCGTCTCTTTTCTTCCTCAAGGGGCGTGTGGAATTCCTCAAAGGTCCGGATCCTCTGCTCCGGGGGGACATCCCCGTTCGGCATCCTTTCATAGTCCAGAAATCCTGTCATCTTACCCATAGCCACTCTCCCATCACATGGCTTCCATTTCCCGGAAGGCTTCCAGCACTGCGTTCTCGTATCCGATGCCCTGTTCCTCGAACCGGCTGATGGCACTGAGCATACGCTGGTAGTCATGCGGGACGATACGCTTGAAATCAGGCAGGTATTCCTCAAAATGATCAAGCACTTCCCTGCCGAAAGCGGAACCGGTCTCTCTGACGTAATCCTCAAGGATATCTTTCAGCTCTGCGATATCATATTTTTCCGTGACTTCCGAAAGCGATGCCATCTCTTTGTTCATGCGAAGATACAGTGTATGTTCCCGGTCAAGCACATAGGCGATGCCGCCGCTCATGCCGGCTGCGAAATTCTTTCCGGTCGGCCCCAGAACGAGCGCTCTTCCGCCTGTCATATATTCGAGGCCGTGGTCACCGCAGCCCTCGCATACCGCGACCGCTCCCGAGTTGCGGACGCAGAACCTCTCGCCGGCGATACCGCAGATATATGCTTTTCCGGAGGTGGCTCCGTAAAGGGCCACGTTTCCGATAATGATATTTTCATGGGAAGCATATCCGGCATCCTCAGGAGGCACCACGACCAGTTTCCCTCCGGAAAGACCTTTTCCGAAGCCGTCGTTTGAATCACCGGTCAGGCGGATGGTCACGCCGGCGGGAAGAAACGCGCCGAATGACTGGCCGCCGCCGCCCTCCGCCTCGACAACGAAGGTATCCTCTTCCAGGTCCGCGGGATAGTTTTTAGTGATATAGCTTCCCAGCAGGGTCCCGAAAGTCCGGTCAGTGCTGCTGACTTTCACCCGGACAGGCTTCTTAACCGAAAGCTTTCCGCTTTTAACGGAAGATCCGCCCGCGGTGCCGAGTTTCCTGACCGCTTCCGGGATGAGGATCTTCTCATCCGGTGTTTGTTCCAGTTTGAAATCGTAAAGTGCTTCCTCGCGGAAGTGGCAGCCGCCCTCCTTCACACAGGAAGTATCCAGAATCTTTGTCAAATCAGCCATCCGCGTACGCTCCGGCCGGGCTGTCTTTTTCCTGCGCAGCCTGTCGGTACGCCCGACCATCTCGGCCACGGTCCGAAAGCCCATTCCGGCCATGATCTCACGAAGCTCCTCGGCGATAAAGAGCATAAAGTTCATGACATGCTCCGGTTTTCCGGCAAACCGCTTCCTGAGCGTTTCATTCTGGGTGGCGATGCCGACCGGGCAGGTATCCTTCGAGCAGACGCGCATCATCATGCATCCCATGCAGACAAGCGGGGCCGTGGCAAAGCCGAATTCCTCGGCTCCGAGAAGCGCCGCGATCGCGACATCCCGGCCGCTCATCAGCTTGCCGTCCGTCTCCAGGACCACTCTCTCCCTGAGGCCGTTCTCCACCAGCACGTGATGAGCCTCGGCAAGTCCCAGTTCCCAGGGCAGACCGGCGTGATGCACGCTCGAGTACGGCGCTGCGCCGGTGCCTCCGTCGTATCCGGAGATCAGGATAGCGCCCGCCCCGGCTTTGGCGACGCCGGAAGCGATCGTTCCTACCCCCGCCTCGGAGACCAGCTTTACGCAGATCCTGGCTTCTTTATTGGCGTTCTTCAGGTCATAGATCAGCTGAGCCAGATCCTCGATCGAGTAGATATCGTGATGCGGCGGCGGCGAGATCAGTGACACGCCGGGCGTGGAGAACCGCGTTGCGGCGACCCACGGGTATACTTTTCTTCCGGGCAGGTGTCCGCCCTCTCCGGGCTTGGCTCCCTGCGCCATTTTGATCTGGATCTCGGCGGCGGAATTGAGATATGCACTCGTCACACCGAAGCGTCCCGAAGCCACCTGCTTGACGGCACTGTTCGTGATGGTGCCGAACCGGGCCGGGTCCTCACCGCCCTCACCGGTATTCGACCGGCCGCCCAATGTGTTCATCGCGATCGCCAGCGTCTCGTGGGCTTCCCTTGAGAGCGACCCGTATGACATCGCACCGGTCTGGAAGCGCCGGACGATGCTTTCGGCGCTCTCCACCTCGTCGATATCCAGCGGCTTGTCAGCCGGGATCAGCTCCAGGAGCGCCCGGAGCGTGTGCGGCCGGCTCTCCTCATCCACCAGCGAGGTATATTCTTTGAACTTCTCATAGCTGCCGCTTCTTACTGCCTGCTGCAGCATGATGATCGTCTTCGGGCTGTAAAGATGATCCTCCTGGCCGGAGCCGCTTCTAAGTGAATGGAAACCGGTCGAGTCGAGCGTGGTATCCACGGTCAGTCCCAGCGGGTCAAAAGCGTGGTCGTGCCTGATGGACACATCCTCCCCGATCTCTTTAAGGCCGATGCCGCCGACTTCGCTGACGATTCCGGTAAAGTATTTGTCGATGACGGCACTGCTCAAGCCGACGGCTTCGAAGATTCTGGCCGACTGGTACGACTGGATGGTGCTGATGCCCATCTTGGCGGCGATCTTTACCACCCCCCCCAGAAGAGCCTGGTTATAATCATCGATCGCGGTGTGATAGTCCTTGTCGAGTAGTCCAAGGTCGATCAGCTCCGCAATGCACTCATGAGCCAGATAAGGGTTCACCGCCCTCGCACCGAAGCCGAGCAGGGCTGCTGCCTGGTGGACATCACGAAGCTCGGCGCTCTCCAGTATAAGCGAGACTGCGGTTCTTTTCTTCGTGCGTACCAGATGCTGCTCCACGGAGGAGACCGCCAGCAGGGACGGGATCGGCATATGGTTCTCATCCACTCCTCGGTCGGAGAGGATGATGATGTTCTTTCCTTCGCTCACCGCTCTGTCAACCAGGATATTGAGCTGGTCAAGCGCTTTTTCGAGCGATGTATTCTTGTAATACAGCAAAGAGACCGTCTGCGACGCAAGTCCGGGCATGTCGAGCGCCTTGATCTTGATCAGATCCACCCCGGTCAGGATTGGATTCTCCGCTTCAAGCACGCGGCAGTTGGCGCTTTTCTCCCCGAGCAGGTCGCCGTCCGAACCGATATAGACCGTAGTATCCGTAACGATCTTCTCACGAAGTGAATCGATCGGCGGATTGGTCACCTGTGCAAACAGCTGCTTAAAATAATGAAACAGCGGCTGATGATGATCACTCATCATGGCCAGCGGCACATCGTGCCCCATCGAAACGGTGGGTTCGATTCCGGTCTTTGCCATGGGAAGAATCAGGTCCTTCACGTCCTCGTACGTATATCCGAACGCTTTGTACAGTTTGTCCCGCATCTGCTGGGTATGGACCGGAATCTTTTTGTTCGGGATATTCAGCGTCTCCAGATGCTTTAAATTGCCGTCCAGCCATTCGCCGTACGGGCACTTCGACGCGTAATACGACTTGCATTCCTCATCGGAGATGATGCGTTTGCGGGCGGTATCCACCAGCAGGATCCGTCCCGGCTCCAGCCTCGCCTTCTTTACGATATGCGCCGGATCGATATCCAGTACGCCTACCTCAGAAGAGAGGATCAGCCTGCCTTCATCCGTCACATAATAGCGGGAAGGACGCAGTCCGTTGCGGTCCAGCGTGGCGCCGACCATCTCGCCGTCGGTAAACAGGATCGCAGCCGGTCCGTCCCACGGCTCCATCATCGTCGCGTAATAATGATAGAAATCCTTCCGCTTCCGGTCCATGAAGTCGTTGTGCTTCCATGGTTCCGGAATGGTGATCATCATCGCGAGCGGAAGATCCATCCCGTTCATGTACAGAAACTCAAGCGTATTGTCGAGCATGGCTGAATCCGAACCCGAAGCATTCACCACCGGATAGATCTTATCCAGATCCTTATCCAGCAGCGTAGATGACATGGTCTCTTCCCTGGCCAACATACGGTCAATATTTCCGCGTATGGTGTTGATCTCTCCGTTGTGCGCGATCATCCGGTACGGATGCGCCCGGTTCCAGGAAGGCGTCGTATTCGTGGAAAAACGCGAATGGACGATGGCGATCGCCGTCTCATAGCCAGGATCCTGCAGGTCCTTGTAAAAGCGCCGCAGCTGTCCCACCAGGAACATTCCCTTATAGACGATCGTCCGCGAAGAAAATGAACAGATATAGGTATCTTCCGAGCTCTGTTCAAATTCGCGGCGGGCCACGTAAAGCCTCCGGTCAAACGCGATGCCGCGCTCCGTACCTGCCGGGCGCCTCACAAAGCACTGCATGATGCAGGGCATGCAGTCGAGCGCAGTCTTCCCGAGGATCTGCTCCTCGACCGGAACCGTCCTCCAGCCAAGCAGCGGGAGGCCTTCCTTCGCGAGAATCACTTCCATCATGCGCATCGCGAAGGTCCGCTTCACGTTGTCGACCGGCAGAAAAAACATGCCGATGCCGTAATCGAGCTCTTCACCGATGCTTATTCCCGCTTCCGACGCCGCCTTCTGAAAGAAACGGTGCGAGATCTGCAGCAGGATGCCCACGCCGTCTCCCACCTGGCCGGTCGCATCTTTTCCGGCCCTGTGCTCGAGCTTCTCAACAATATGAAGGGCATCGTCCACCGCCTTGTGATCACGGTGTCCGTCGATATTCACGACAGTACCGATCCCGCAGGCGTCCTTTTCGATTCTTGAGGTATTCAGTCTGTTATCTGACATGATTCATCCTCTTTTCCAGTGGTGTACTTCCTATGGAGACCGGGCAGTTCCCTTTACAGTCTTACCTGAGAGAGAACAGGATCTTGCCGTAAGTCGGGTACGGCAGGAACTCATCCGGGATCAGTTTCTCGGCGTCATCCACAACAGCGCGAAGCGCTTCCATATCCGCCAGAACGCAGCCCTGGTAAAGCTCGGCACTCTTAAGCAGATCATCCGGCTGCTCTGCCTTGGCGGTGTCCTTCTCAAGAATCTCCAGTTTCTCCAGGATCTGTCCTGCTGCCTCATCGAGCTTTGTCAGCGTCATCTGCTCGAGCGTGCACTTTGCTCCGGGCAGGATGGCTTTCTTTTCTCCGGCTTCCGCGGACAGTTCTTTCATGTAGGCGACCAGGCCTGAAATGAAATCTTTTCTCACCATCTCCTGCATGGTCAGCGACTCGATATGGATCGTTTTTACGTAGTTCTCGAGCAGGATCTCATAGCGGGACCAGATCTCCTCTTTTGTGAAGATACTGTGCCTGGTAAACAGGTCGATGCTCTTATCGCTGACCCACCTGGGCATGCAGTCCGGAACGGACTTTAAGTTGTCCAGTCCTCTCCCGGCTGCCTCTTCGATCCACTCATCGGTATATCCGTTTCCGTTAAACAGGACTCTCTTATGGGCGATCAGCATCTCCCTGAGTTTTGCGTGCAGAGCCTTGTCGATCTCTTCTCCCGGAACATCACAGACTGCTTCATAGATCTGCCTGATCGCCTCGGCGACCGCCGTGTTGAGCACGATGTTGGCGTTTGCCACCGAGATCGAGGATCCCGGCATGCGGAATTCGAACTTGTTTCCGGTGAAAGCGAACGGCGACGTACGGTTGCGGTCGGTCGTATCTTTCGTGATGTGCGGCAGCACCGGAGCGCCCATGCCCATCTTTATTTTGATATGATCCTCATAGCTGGTGTTCTTTTCAATGCTCTCGAGCACATCCGCCAGCTCTTCCCCGACGAACATCGAGATCACGGCGGGCGGCGCCTCATTGGCTCCGAGCCTGTGGTCGTTCCCGGCGGTCGCCACGGACAGGCGAAGCAGGTCGGCGTACTCATCAACGGCTGTGATCACCGCGATCAGGAATACCAGGAACCTGGTGTTCTGCGCCGGATGTTTTCCCGGATCGAGAAGGTTGATCCCGGAACTGGTCATCATGGACCAGTTGTTGTGCTTGCCCGAACCGTTGATCCCTTCAAAGGGTTTCTCATGAAGCAGGCACGCATAGTTGTGACGGTCCGCAACCTTTTTCATGACCTCCATGGTCAGCTGGTTGTGGTCCACTGCCACGTTGGCCGTTTCAAATACCGGCGCCAGCTCATGCTGGGACGGTGCCACCTCATTGTGCTTTGTCTTGGCCGGGACGCCCAGTCTCCAAAGCTCTTCTTCCAGATCATGCATGTAGGCGGAGACCTTCGGTTTTAATACGCCGAAATAATGATCCTCCATCTCCTGCCCCTTTGACGCAGGTGCGCCGATCAGGGTACGTCCGGTAAAGAGCAGGTCTTTCCTGCGTCTGTACAGATCTTTGTCGATCAGGAAATACTCCTGTTCCGATCCGATCGTCGTGGTCACGCGGGTAACATCCTCATCACCAAGGAGCCTGAGCAGACGCACGGCTTCACGGCTCAGGGCTTCCATGGAACGAAGGAGCGGCGTCTTTTTGTCCAGGGCTTCACCCGTATAAGAGCAGAACGCCGTAGGAATGTAGAGCGATCCGTCTTTGATAAAAGCCGGTGAAGACGGATCCCAGGCGGTATATCCTCTCGCCTCGAAAGTAGCCCGAAGACCGCCGGACGGGAAACTGGAAGCATCCGGCTCGCCTCTGACCAGTTCTTTGCCCGAAAATTCCATAATGACACTTCCGTCCGGTTCGGGAGAGAGGAAGCCATCATGTTTTTCCGCGGTCAGCCCGGTCATCGGCTGGAACCAGTGGGTAAAATGTGTCGCACCGTGCTCGATCGCCCATTCTTTCATGGCCGTCGCTACCGTATTTGCTACATCCAGTTCCAGGTGGGTCCCGTTCTCGATCGTCTTGTGGACCGCTTTATAGATATCCTTTGGCAGCCTCTCCCGCATAACGCGGTCATTGAATACCAGGCTTCCGTACATTTCCGGAATGGTTTCTTTCTTTTCCATAACTTTCCCTCCATTTCCGTGCGAGCGACTCTGCATCTGCTGCGCCGCAGCAGTTTTTTCATGTGTGTTTTTTATCATACCCGAACATCTATGGTCAATGCTTGAGCTATACGCTTTTCGTATATCTGATCATAGTTATTTCATATGTTTGGCGCCTTGACTTTCTGTTTTTCACATGGAATACTTTGAATAATTTTTAAAGGCCCGGGGTAATACGGACCTTGTGCAAAGGAGATGAGATCATGTGTTCCATACTTGTCTGGTGCAGGCCGGATGCCGATCCGGAGCTGTTTGAGCAGCTGCTCTCCAGAACCGTTTCCAGAGGACCGGACGATCAGAAGATCCTCCCCGTAGATGACGGCCTGATGGGTTTCAACCGCCTCTCGATCATGGGGCTTCACCCCGAAGGCATGCAGCCCTTTAATATGAACGGAAACGCCTGCGTATGCAACGGAGAGCTATACGGTTTTCGTCCGCTTAAGGAATACCTGGTCAGCCTGAATTACTCCTTTGAAAGTGACAGTGACTGCGAACTGCTGCTGCCTCTTTACGATAAGCTCGGGACCGGTCTGTTCCCCCTGCTGAACGCCGAGTTCGCGCTGGTGATCTATGATGCCCAAACCGGCTCTTTCATCGCAGCGCGCGATCCGGTCGGCATCCGCCCGCTCTTCTACGGCTATGACAGGGATGGTTTCATTCTCTTCGCCTCGGAGGCAAAGAACCTGACCGGGGTCTGTGAAACGATCCGCCCGTTCCCGCCTGGACATTATTATAAAGACGGGAAGTTCACCTGCTACAAGGATCCCGCCCCGGCTCTGACTTCCTATATTACCGATGACACGGAAACGGTCTGCGCGAACATCCATGACCTCCTGGTCAAAGGCGTTCTCACACGTCTTGACGCGGATGCTCCGATTGGTTTCCTGCTCTCGGGCGGACTCGACTCCTCCCTGGTGTGCGGGATCGCGGCTAAAGCCCTCGGCAGGCCCATCGAGACGTTTGCCATCGGCATGGAGAAGGATGCGATCGATCTCAAATACGCCCGCGAAGTGGCGGATTACATCCACAGCAATCACCATGAAGTGATCATCACGACGGAAGATGTATTAGGCTCTCTTGAAGATGTGATACACGCACTGGGAACCTATGACATCACCACCGTCCGCGCCTCCGTCGGCATGTACCTGGTCTGCAAGTGGATCCATGAGAATACAGATATTAAAGTTATCCTGACCGGTGAGATCTCGGACGAGCTGTTCGGATACAAATATACGGACTTTGCCCCGGATGCCGCTGCCTTCCAGGAAGAAGCCCGCAAACGGATACGCGAGATCTATATGTACGACGTACTGCGCGCGGATCGGAGCATCAGCGTCCACTCTCTTGAAGCGAGGGTGCCCTTCGGAGATCTGGCCTTTGTGGATTACGTGATGGCGGTCGATCCGGAGAAGAAGCTCAACCGTTACGGCATCGGCAAGTATCTCCTGCGGCACGCGTTTGAGAAGGACGACCTTATCCCCCGCAGCATCCTGATGCGCGAGAAAGCGGCCTTTTCCGACGCCGTCGGCCACTCCCTGCGCGATGATATCGTCGAATACGCCGAAAAAATGTACACGGACAAGGACCTGGAAGAACGCTCTGCCCTCTATTCTCATGCGCGGCCTTTCACTAAGGAATCTCTGCTCTACCGGGAAATCTTTGAAAAGTACTATCCCGGCCAGTCAAAGATGGTCGCGGATTTCTGGATGCCCAACAAAAACTGGGAAGGCTGCAACGTAAACGATCCCTCCGCCAGGGTGCTCTCAAACTATGGGGCCAGCGGGGAGTGACAGCCGCATCGGGCTGCGGAAGCGTACAGTTCTATAAGAAGGGATGATGGAAATGGTAAAATATATATTCGTGACCGGAGGCGTCGTATCCGGCCTGGGCAAAGGGATCACAGCGGCCTCCCTCGGAAGGCTGCTCAAAGCCAGAGGTTTTCATGTGACCATGCAGAAGCTCGACCCCTACATCAATATCGATCCCGGGACCATGAATCCCATCCAGCACGGCGAGGTGTTCGTCACGGATGACGGAACGGAGACGGATCTGGACCTGGGGCATTACGAACGCTTTATCAATGAAAACCTGGGGAAAGATGCGAATGTTACGACCGGCAAGATCTACTGGACGGTCCTTAACCGGGAGCGCCGCGGTGACTACGGCGGCGGCACGGTCCAGGTCATCCCCCATATCACGAATGAGATCAAGGACCGCTTTTACAAGGCGTCCTCGGAGGATGAGGAGACCATCTCCATCATCGAGGTGGGCGGTACCGTCGGTGATATCGAAAGCCAGCCTTTTCTGGAAGCCATCCGGCAGTTCCGCTCGCAGGTCGGACGCGAAAATGTCATCATGATCCATGTCACCCTCATTCCCTACATCAAAGCATCCGGGGAACTGAAGACGAAACCTACGCAGATGAGTGTCCGGCAGCTGCAGAGCATGGGCATCTGGCCCGATATCATCATCTGCCGTTCGGATCTTCCGCTTGAAAAAGAGATCAGAGACAAGATCGCTCTCTTTTGCAGCGTCCGCCCGGACCGGGTGTTTGAGAACCTTGATGCCGCATCGCTGTATGAAGTGCCGCTGATGCTCGAGAAAGAGAAGCTGGCGCAGGCGGTATGCGAATGCCTGCAGCTTCCCTGCCCCGAACCGGATCTGGCCGCCTGGGAGCAGATGGTTGACAGCCTCCTGCATCCCGAAGCTTCCGTTACGATCGCCCTCGTGGGCAAATATACAACTCTTCACGACGCCTATCTGAGCGTTGCCGAGGCGCTTCATCATGCAGGCGCTGCCTGCCGGACAAACGTTGCGATCCGCTGGATCGAGGCGGAGGACGTAACCCCTGATTCAGCCGGGACGCTCCTTGGCGATGTCGACGGGATCATCGTTCCCGGCGGCTTCGGCGTTCGCGGAACAGAAGGCAAGATCACGGCCATCCGCTATGCACGGGAAAATAAGATCCCCTATCTGGGGCTGTGCCTTGGCATGCAGCTGGCGATCATCGAATACGCGCGGAATGTGCTCGGCCTTAAGGATGCGAACAGCACCGAGCTCGACCCGGACACCTCCGCCCCCGTCATCCACCTGATGCCCGACCAGGAGGGCGTTTCCAACCTTGGCGGCACACTCCGTCTCGGCGCCTACCCCTGCGTCCTTGAAAAAGATACCCTTGCATTTCGCCTGTACGGACAGCATAATATCAGCGAGCGGCATCGTCACCGCTACGAGGTCAACAACGACTACCGGGAAAGCCTCACAAAAGCAGGCATGGTCCTTTCCGGCACCTCCCCGAGCGGGGTCATCGTTGAAATGCTGGAACTGAAAGATCATCCGTTCTTCATCGCCACACAGGCACACCCGGAATTCAAATCCCGGCCGGATGCCCCGCATCCGCTTTTCAAAGGGCTTGTCAGCGCAGCATTAGCCAAAGGGGTCTGAGGGGAGGTTTTTATGGATTTCAGATCACTTTCTTATTTTGTCACGGTAGCAGAGGAGCTGAACATCACCCGGGCTGCCGCACGCCTGAATATGAGTCAGCCGCCTTTGAGCAGCCAGATTCATCTGCTGGAGGAAGATTTCGGGACTCAGCTGTTTGTCCGGAACCGAAGCGGGCTGACGCTGACACCGACCGGAGAGATCCTTTACAAGCGCGCCCGCCAGATTCTGGAACTGGCCCAGTCCGCCCGCGAGGAGGTCGGCAATTATGAGATCAGGCTCAGCGGCGATCTCAGGATCGGTGTGGTGGAAGGCCGCGCCCCCTTCCTGCTGGCCCGGTATATATCCGGCTTTAACGAGGAATTTCCGTTAGTCACTTACAATATCCGAAACGGCAGCAGCGATGACATCCTGGACCTTCTCTTCCATCACGTGATCGATGTGGCACTGATCGCTTCTCCCTATGACCATGAACACTTAAGCGGCATCAAGCTCGTGCAGACGCCCTGGGTCGCCATCATCCCGAAGGATCATCCGCTCGCAAAGCAGGAAGGAGAATCCATCCGGCTCAAGGAGCTGAAAGGGGAACCGCTGATCGTACCGGAGCGGCCTTCCCGCGTGGAAGCGATCCGCAGCTGGTTCGGGCAGAAGAACATATCTCCGAATATCCTCTGCCGCACTTCAAGTCATGTTGATGCCGTTGCCCTGGTGGAGCAGAATGTCGGGATCTGCATCTTTCCGCAGTCCACCTACACGCCGAACCCTCATACGGTGACAAAACTGATCATAGATCCGCCCCGCAAGGTAGAGTATGTCCTGGCTTATCCCAAGAACGCTCCGCTTCCGGAACTGGCGGAAGCCTTCCTCGACTACGTGCGGGATTTCCTGGACCAGGACCTGATCAGTACGCCGCGTTTTCAGACCCGCGAGAAAGAATTTTCGCTGCCGGAAAATGCGAAATTGTTATAAAGAAACAGCGGGGGACACTTTCGTGTCCCCCGCCGGACTTTAACTTAAAGCGGTATTCAGTATCATTTTCACTCGATCGTCAGAATATCCGAGAACCCTGTCACATCAAAGACCTCTTTAATGTCCTGGGAAGCGTTCTTTACCAGCATGGTTCCCTGTTTGTTCATCGTCTTCTGCGCTGAGAGCAGTACACGCAGGCCTGCGCTGGAGATATACTGCAGCAGTGCCATATCAAACACCAGGTCTTTGATGCCGTTAAGAGACGATTTCAGTTCACTCTCAAGCATTGGAGCCGTCGTAGTATCCAGTCTTCCCTCGAGCGCGATCAGCAGGTCGCTGCCGTTGAGATCTTTCTTCATATTAAGCATCGGTCATTTCTCCTTTCAATAGCCGGACAGATCAATCATCTTCTGTCAATCATTTTATCACAGATTTTTGCGAATCGAGAGAATATTCTCACCGTTTTTGTATTCATATTGAATATCGTCCACGCTCTTCTTGGCCATGTAGATCCCCAGGCCCCCGATCTTCCGCTCTTCGGATGAGAGTGTGATATCAGGATCCTCCTTGGCAAGCGGATCGTATGGAATTCCGGTATCCTTGAAGATCACGGTCACCCGGTTCGGGTCA
This sequence comes from Porcincola sp., assembly GCA_045118075.1. GTDB lineage: Bacteria > Bacillota > Clostridia > Lachnospirales > Lachnospiraceae > Merdiplasma. The sequence continues at coordinate 28,480 of JBGUOI010000246.1, forward strand.
TTGGCAGTATCCACCCTGATCACAGCCTTGCCCGTTTCAGGTGTATAGGCATAGTTGGCGATATTGACAAAGATCTCCTCCACCGCGATATCCATCTGCAGCATGGATCTCATGGAGCAGCCGTTCGCCTCAAGCTGTTCATCCACAAATTCATGGACTTTTCCAAGGTTTTCTGTTTTCGCATCAATGATCAGTTCTTTCATACATCCCTCTTTTCTGTTCCGTCAAGGGTTTGATCACAAAGATCCCAAAAGGGATTCTATCAACTTGGGTTCTACTGCGTTCGCGGTCTTGATCAGCTCCTCAAGCAGCTGTACATAGTCCTTCTCGATCCCCAGTGTGACCAGGATCTCCTTCGCCATTTCCGGGTCTTCGGCTGCCACCTCGATCACCTTTTTGAAAGCTGCCTTTGCCAGTCCCTGCATCTCGGGATATTCCATAAGCCGCTGGAACTCTTCGGTGTTTGCCACGCCCCAGGCCTCTATGGCTATATCGCACAGTTCATTCACATCCACTTCATCGATCAGTCTTTTGATCTCTTCGACCGCCTCCGGTGAGAGAAGCGGCCCGTCCTCGAAAGCGGGATCCCCTTCCGGCAGCTCTGTCTCAGCAGTGACCGCTTCAGCCCGGGCACCTGCCGGACCAGGAAGCGCGAACAGACAGCCGGCTGCCGCCGCCGCGCTCAGGAGAAAGGCGGCCCATCTTTTCTTTTTCATCCGCCGCACCTCCTAACGTTTATCCTTGTCAATAAATTCCAGGAACCCTATTCCCAGCATGATATAGATTAAAGAGAATAGAACCAGAATTCCCAGACACTTCATGAAATTCTTGCTGTTATAGGCGAATTTCGGCTCCTGAAGCATGGATGCAGTATATTTTTCCAACTTATCCTGGACATCCTCCAGTGCCAGCACATCATGGACGCGGGTCATCAGCTCGTCGCTGCCGTCGCCTTTCATGGTCTCGATCGCCTGCGTCAGGATGATGGAATTCTGGCTGTTGTAGTCAGCGGCAATATTGACGGCATTGATGCCCCAGTTGCTGACCGTGAACTGGGAGATGAACTTTGAACCGGCGCGCTGCAGCGGGAAGATCCCGCCTGCGAACACCAGCTGCACGACCAGCAGGAACGGCATAATGGTCATGGCTGTCGTCGTCGTATGAGCGATGCAGGAGACCATCAGCGCCAACATATCCGCCGCGAAGGTGATCAGGAACATGGCGATCGCCAGATCAAGGACGAAGATGCCGGTCATCAGCCCTCCCTCGGGGAAGTACATACCGAACACCTTGAAGATCACCAGCGTGATGATCACCTGGATGATGCACACGATCGCCTGGTAGATCACATGTGAGGCCATGTAGGAAGTAATGTGAAGTCCGGCCCTGTGCTCACGCTTGATGATGCTGCGCTCCTTGCAGACGACCTGGATGGAATTGAACATTCCGTTCCAGATGCAGACGCAAACGACT
>JBGUOI010000247.1:0-10479 GCA_045118075.1 Porcincola sp.
ACCCATGAGATCATGGAGGGCGATGTAGCCGTCTGTGACGGTGTGATCATCGGAGCCGGCGGCACCTATGAGGGAAAGGAGACCGTGAATGTCTCCGGTTACCTGCTCCCGGGCTTTATCGACAGTCATATCCACGTGGAGTCTTCCATGCTGGTGCCGGCGCGTTTCGGTGCGCTGCTTGCCGCAAGGGGAACGACCACGGCGATCGCGGATCCCCACGAGATCATGAATGTGGCCGGAATCCCGGCACTGGAATTTATGCTCGAATCAGGAAAAAAGAGTCCGATCGACCTGTTCTTCATGATGGCCTCCTGTGTGCCGGCGACCCCCTGGGAACACTCTGGCGCCGTGATCGAAGCTCCCGTGATGGAAGAGGCGGTACTCAGCCATAAAGTACTCGGCCTGGGAGAGATGATGAACTTTTCCGGCGTACTGTTTCCGGATAACAATGTACTTGAAAAGCTGGTCCTCGCCCAAAAGGCGGGATCCGTTGTCGACGGCCATTCTCCCGGCCTTTCCGGGAAGGATCTCGCTGCCTATGCCGCGGCTGGCATCAGCACGGATCACGAGTGTTCGACCGTGGAGGAAATGGAGGAACGCTTAAGGAACGGAATGTATGTGCAGCTGCGGTACGGGTCCGCCTGCCTGAACCTGCCTGACCTGGCAAGGGGCGTAACACCGGGGAACGTACACCGGTGCCTCCTGTGCTCCGACGATATCCAGCCGCTGACGCTGCGGAAAAGAGGTTCGGTCGACGCGGGCATAAGAGTGCTTGTATCGATGGGAATCGATCCGATCGATGCGGTCATGATGGCTTCGCATAATGCCGCCGTCTGCTACGGGCTGAAGGACCGCGGGGCGATCGCTCCCGGACTTCTCGCCGATCTGGTCCTGGTGGACGACTTAAGCAGGCTCAACATCCTGAAGGTGTGGAAGAAGGGTGTGCTTACAGCCAGTGAAGGCGAGTGCCTGGCTCCCGAACCGGAAAATACGGATTACGGTCCTATCACGAAGACCATGCACGTAAAGGACTTTTGTGAACAGAAATTGAAGATGCACCTGCGCCACGGACTGGTCAGAACCATCAAGATCATTCCCGGCGGCGTGGTGACCGGAGAGAAGATCGTTCAGGTCAAAACGGATGCGGACGGAGATTTCGTGTTTGACGAGGAGCAGGATGTCGCCAGGCTGTGCGTGGTGGAACGTCATCAGAGCACGGGAAATGTCTCCTGCGCACTGCTGTCGGAGTACGGGATCAAACGCGGCGCCGTCGCCGCCAGTATCGCCCACGATTCCCACAACATCATCGTCGCCGGGACGAATACGCGGGATATGGCAGCCGCGGTGGAGGAAGTGATCCGCATGGAGGGCGGCATGACGGCCGTGCTGGACGGAAAGGTCCTCGCTTCCCTGGAGCTGCCGGTCGGCGGACTGATGAGTGAAAAGGATGCCGAATATGTCACCCGGCATCTCGACCGTGTACAAAACGCCGCTCATACGGTGCTCGGTGTGCGCGGCGATATCGAACCGGTGATGACATTGTGCTTCCTGGCTCTTCCGGTAATTCCGGTGCTGAGACTGACCGACCTGGACCTGTTTGATGTCAGGACCATGAAATTTACGGATATCTGTGTCGACTAAAGCTGCAGATGATCCTGAAAGGAGTGAGGAGAATGCTGCTGATCGGTAACGGTAATGTACTCACGAGAGATGCGTCCGCCCCCTGGATCCGGGACGGGGCAGTCGTGACAGAAGGGGAAAAGATCCTTGAAACTGGCTCCTTCGCTCAGATGAAGGAGAAATACCCGCAGGCCAGGTTTGTGGACGCGAAGGGCGGAGTGATCATGCCCGGTTTTATCAACGCCCACACCCATATCTATTCCGGGCTGGCCAGGGGGCTTTCCATTGTTGGCAATAACCCGACCAATTTCCTGGAAGTCCTCGAGGGGATGTGGTGGAATATCGACCGCCATCTGGACCTTGACGGGACTAAGGCCAGTGCGTATGCGACCGTGCTCGAGTGCATCCGGAACGGTGTGACCACTATCTTCGATCACCACGCGAGTTTTGCTCAGATCCCCGGATCTTTGTTTGCCATAAAGGATGTCTGTAAGGAGCTGGGTATCCGCGCCTGCCTGTGCTATGAAGTCTCGGAACGCGACGGGGAGGAAAAGACCCTCGAGAGCATAAAGGAGAACGGTGAGTTTGCCAGATGGGCCGCAAAGGAAGACGATGACATGATCAGCGCCATGTTCGGAGGACATGCGCTCTTTACGATATCAGACAAAACATTCGCCAGGATGGTGGAGGAGAATGACGGCCTGACCGGCTTCCATATCCATGTGGCGGAAGGCATGAACGATGTCTATGACAGCCTGCGTAATTACGGGACAAAACCCGTGAACCGGCTGCTGAATAACGGAATTCTGGGCCCGAAGACCATCCTCGGACACTGCATTCACGTGGATCCTGCCCAGATGGATATCATCAAAGAGACCGGGACCATGGTCGTGAACAACCCCGAATCCAACATGGGCAATGCGGTGGGATGCTCGCCGGTGCTGCAGATGATGGAGAAGGGAATCCTGGTCGGCATGGGGACGGATGCCTACACGCACGACATGCTCGAGAGCCTGAAGGTGTTCCTGATCATCCAGCGTCACCACGCCTGCCTGCCGAATGTGGGCTGGGGTGAGGCGATGAAGATGCTCTTTGAAAACAACCGCCTGATCGGCGCAAAGTATTTCAAAAAGCCGCTCGGGATCCTGGCTCCGGGAGCCGCCGCCGATATCATCGTCATGGATTATGACGAATTTACGCCTTTCTCGGATGAAAACGCCGACGGCCATATCCTGTTCGGCATGATGGGCAGGAGCTGCCGCACCACCATCATCAACGGAAAAGTGCTTTATAAAGACAGAGAGTTCCAGGGAATCGACGTTCCCGCGATCAACGCCTGGACAATGGAGCAGAGCAAAAAACTGTGGGGCGAACTTAACCACAGGACTTACTGAAGATAAAACGGACCGAAGCGTCAGGAGAGGAGGAGAGCATTTTGGGAGATATCATGAGACCGATGTCGTTCGGACATCTGATGAACTGGATCCTGGATGAATATGCGCAGGAAGGCAGTATTTTCGGTGTGCGCAGTATGCCGGTCCTTTCCGGGGACCGTACTTTCCCTATCTTCGGGGAGAAGATCGAGACTCCGTTCGGTCCTGCCGCCGGGCCCAATACACAGCTGGCACAGAATATCATCGCCGCCTACTGCGCCGGATCACGCTTTTTTGAACTGAAGACGGTCCAGGTGATGGACGGGCGTGAGCTGGCGGCCTGTGTGCCCAAACCCTGCATCGCCTCCGGGGATGAGTGCTATAACTGCGAGTGGTCCACCGAGCTGGAGGTAGGCCAGGCTTTCGAAGAGTATGTGAAGGCCTGGGTGGCCTGCCATGTGATCGCCAGGGAGTACGGCCTGGGAGATGAGGACGGCTTCGTCTTCAACATGTCCGTCGGCTATGACCTGGAGGGGATCAAATCGAGTAAGATCGATCAGTATATCGAGGGGATGAAAGATGCCTCCGAGACGCCGGTCTGGGGAGAATGCATCTGGTGGCTGAAGGAGAATAAAGACAGGCTGCGCCATGTGGATGAAGACTTTATCGCGTCTATTCCGGCTCAAGTCTCAAGGTCGATCACGGAGTCGACCCTCCACGGATGTCCGCCCGATGAGATCGAGCGGATCGCCACCTACCTGATCACCGAAAAGGGCCTCAACACTTATATCAAATGCAATCCGACGATTCTCGGATACGAGTTTGCGAGGGCCAGGCTCGACGGACTGGGCTATGATTACATCGCTTTCGACGATCATCACTTCCTTGAGGATCTCCAGTGGAAGGATGCGGTGGGCATGTTTGAACGCCTGACCGACCTGTGCGCTAAGGAAGGGAAGGAGTTCGGCCTCAAGCTGACGAATACTTTCCCGGTGGATGTGAAGGCGGGAGAACTTCCCAGCCAGGAGATGTACATGTCCGGCCGGTCACTGTTCCCGCTGACCATCGAGGTAGCCAGGAGAGTGAGCGAGAAGTTTGACGGGAAGCTGCGGATCTCCTGGTCCGGCGGCGCCGATGCCCATAATATCCGCTCGCTGGTCGATGCCGGCATCTGGCCGGTGACCATGGCAACGACCGTACTCAAACCGGGCGGATATGACCGGATGGCCCAGATCGCTTCGCTGCTTGAGGATGTTCCCGGTGCAGCTTTCGGCGGAATCGACACGGCTGCAGTAAGCGCCTTGTCGGAAGGAGCCGCGTCGGATCCGTATTACCGCAAACCCATCAAGCCGCTTCCGAACCGTAAGAGAGAAGGCAGACCGCCGCTGACCGACTGCTTCACGGCGCCGTGCCGCACCGGCTGCCCGATCGGACAGGATATTCCGGCCTATCTGGAGGCCATGGCGCAGGGAAGAGCTGAAGATGCCCTCCGGATCATCCTGGAACGCAATCCGCTCCCGTTCATCACCGGAACGATCTGCCCGCATACCTGCGAGGACAGGTGCATGCGCAATTATTACGAAGAGAGCGTCGATATCCGGGGAGTAAAACTGGAAGCCGCCAAAGCGGCAGCCTCCCTGTTTGAGAAAGCAGCCGCATCACCGGAAGCGGCCGGAGACATCAATGTGGCCGTGGTCGGCGGAGGCCCCGCCGGAATCGCCGCCGCCTCGTTCCTTTCGAGGGAAGGAGCGAAGGTCACGATCTTTGAGCGCAGGGAAAGCCTGGGCGGCGTTGTCCGCCATGTAATTCCCGCCTTCAGGATCAGTGATGAAGCGATCGAGAGTGACCTGGCGCTGGCACTTCCGGCCGGTGTGGAGGTAAAAACCGGAACGAGCATCGATTCGGTCGATGCCCTGTTTGAAGAAGGCTATACACACGTTATCCTCGCGATCGGCGCCTGGAAAGAAGGCGGCCTGAAGCTCGAGGCCGGGGAAGCGGCGGACGTGATCGGCTTCCTGGAGAAGGCCAAAGCACAGCCGGATACCTTCTCACCCGGAAAGCATATCGTTGTGGTCGGCGGCGGCAACACCGCCATGGATGCGGCCAGAGCCGCAAAACGCCTGCCCGGCGTGGAGAGCGTGAGCCTGGTGTACCGCCGGACGCGCCGTTATATGCCGGCGGACGAGGAAGAACTGGTCATGGCGCTGGAAGACGGCGTTGAATTTAAAGAACTTCTTTCTCCGGTGAAGGCGGAAGACGGCATGCTCACCTGCGCCGTGATGGAACTGGGCGCTCCGGATGAGAGCGGCAGGCGCTCCCCGGTCGATACCGGCAGGACGCAGGCTGTTCCGGCAGACCTGGTGATCGCCGCTGTCGGCGAAAAGGTGGACAGCTCGCTGTTTGAAGCGGTCGGCATCGAAACCGACCGGAAGGGACTTCCCGTGATCGATGAACAGGGCAGGACATCCAGGGACAACGTGTTTGCCGTCGGTGACTGTTCCCGGGGACCGGCCACCGTGGTCAAAGGCATCGCAAACGCAGCGGCTGCAGCGGCTGCCATTACCGGACAGAGCTTTGAACGGTATGCCGATGTCAATGCGGACGTGGATCATGACAAGGCTCTGCAAAGACACAGCGTCATCGCAAAGCGATGCTCCGATACAGGAAAAGAAGGAGAAAGATGCCTCGGATGCGCCGCTGTGTGCCGTACCTGCGCCGAGGTCTGCCCGAACCGGGCTAATGTGAGCATCCGCGTGCCGGGCCTTGCACAGGAGCAGATCCTTCATATGGACGGCATGTGCAACGAGTGCGGAAACTGCGCAGTATTCTGTCCTTACAGCGGAAGGCCTTACAAGGATAAGCTGACCCTGTTCTGGAGCAGGGAAGACTTTGATGACAGTGATAACGACGGTTTCCTTTATCTGGACGAGCTTAAGGTACTGCTCCGCCTGGACGGGGAAACACAGGAACTGGATCTGACGGCAGATAACGCGAAGATTCCGGGTCCGGTCAAAGCGCTGATCGGAGCCGTGATCACCGAACACAGCTATCTGCTTGCCAAAGAAGATTAAAAGTTATGGAAGAGAGCAGCAGCAACCGGTATATTTTTACAGTCAACGGGCAGGAAGTGAGAACAGAGGAGAATATCTCCATGATCCGCTTCCTGAGGGATGAGCTGCGCCTGACATCGGTCAAGGACGGGTGCAGTGAAGGCGCCTGCGGTGCCTGCATGATCCTGGTGGACGGGAAAGCCGTCCGCGCCTGTATCCTGACGACCGCTAAAGCGTTCGGGAAAAACATCCTCACCGTGGAAGGGCTCTCCGAGCGGGAAAAAGAGACTTTCGTCTACGCTTTCGGCTCGAAGGGCGCGGTCCAGTGCGGATTCTGCATCCCTGGCATGGTGATCTCCGCCAAGGCGCTGCTGGATAAGAATCCTTCTCCGACGACCGATGAGATCAAAGCGGCGATCCGCGGCAATGTCTGCCGGTGTACCGGATACCGCAAGATCATTGAGGGAATCGAGCTGGCAGCGGCCATTCTGCGCGGCGATGAGCAGATCGACCCGATGCGGGAGAAAAATGTGCAGGGCGGTGCCGGACAGAATGTCTTTAAGGTAGATGCGAGGGACAAGGTGCTCGGCAGGGGTATCTACTGCGATGATATCTACATGGACGGCATGGTCCATGCCGTCGCCGTGCGAAGTGCCCATCCCCGTGCCAGGGTAATGAAGCTGGACACCTCCGTCGCCGAGGCGATGCCCGGTGTTCTGGGCGTGCTCACCGCAAAAGATGTCCCCTTCAACAAGGTGGGGCATATCCAGCCGGATTGGGATGTGATGATCGCCGAGGGGGACATCACCCGATCAGTCGGCGACGCGATCGCACTTGTGGTGGCCGAGACACGCTTTATTGCGAAAGAAGCCGCAAAACTGGTGAAGATCGATTACGAGGTGCTTGAACCGGTACGCTCGATCGCGGAAGCGAAAGCACCCGGTGCGCCGGACCTCCATCCGGGAGGGAATCTTTGCCAGAGCCGGCATGTCACCCGCGGTGACGCCGCAAAGGCACTGGCCGAATCGGCTTATACGGTGACTCGGACCTTTAAAACGCCTTTCACCGAACATGCTTTCCTTGAACCGGAATGCGCGGTGGCTTTCCCCTATAAGGACGGGGTGAAAGTTTTAAGCGCCGATCAGGGAGCCTACGATACCCGCCGGGAGGTGGCCATGATGTTTGGCTGGGACCCGGTCCGGGTGGTGGTGGAGAACCAGATGGTCGGCGGCGGTTTCGGCGGCAAGGAGGACGTATCCGTACAGCACCTTGCGGCGCTCGCGGCTTACCGTTTCGGCCGTCCGGTGAAAGCGAAGATGGACCGGCAGGAATCCATCAATTTCCATCCCAAGCGCCACGCGATGGAGGGAACTTTCACGCTTGGCTGCGATGAGAACGGAATCTTTACCGGGCTGGACTGCGAGATCAATTTCGACACCGGGGCCTATGCCTCGCTTTGCGGACCGGTGCTGGAGAGAGCCTGCACCCACTCGGTGGGGCCATACTGCTACCAGAATACCGATATCCGGGGCTTCGGCTATTATACGAACAATCCGCCTGCCGGCGCTTTCAGGGGCTTTGGCGTATGCCAGAGTGAATTTGCCCTGGAGACGCTGATCAACCTGCTGGCGGAGAAGGTGGGGATCTCCCCGTGGGAGATCCGCTGGAGGAATGCGATCGAACCCGGAAAGGTACTGCCCAACGGCCAGATCGCCGACTGCTCCACTGCCCTGAAAGAAACGCTCCTGGCGGTAAAAGATGCCTATGAGGAGAATGCTTCCCATGCGGGAATCGCCTGCGCCATGAAGAACTCCGGTGTTGGCGTCGGCCTTCCGGATAAAGGCAGGGCAAAGCTGCGCATCGAGGACGGGATCGTTATCATCCACTGCACCGCTTCCGATATCGGACAGGGATGCCGGACCGTGTTCGCGCAGATCGCTTCCGAGGTGACGGGGCTTCCCCTTACAAAGATCCGCAACGCGAAAAACAGCACGGAAAACTCCCCGGATTCGGGTACGACTTCAGGATCAAGGCAGACACTTTTGTCCGGCGAGGCGGTTCGCGGAGCGGCGCAGGGCCTTAAGGACGCACTGGACGCGGCGGGAGCACCGCCCGGACAGATTCCGGGTTCCTTCAACGGACAGGAATTTTTCTACGATTATTTTGAACCGACGGACAAACTGGGGGCGGACAAACCCTTCCCCAAGAGTCATATTGCATACGGATATGCGACCCATGTGGCCATTCTGGACGATGAGGGAAAAGTGGTCCGGATCGTGGCAGCCCACGATTCGGGCAAGGTGATCAACCCCCTGTCCATCCAGGGCCAGATCGAGGGAGGTGTCCTGATGGGCATGGGCTACGCCCTGACGGAGGACTTCCCGCTTAAGGACTGCGTACCCCAGGCGAAGTTCGGAACGCTCGGCCTGCTGCGCGCGACGGATATCCCGACGATCGATGCGGTCTGTGTGGAAAAGGAGAAGCTTCTTAATGTAGCTCTGGGAGCAAAAGGCATCGGGGAGATCACGACCATCCCCACGGCTCCCGCGATCGGCGGAGCCTACTATGCATTGGATCATATGGTGCGCGATACGCTGCCGATGAAAGACACCTGGTACAGCAAAAAGAAAAAGAAATAAGAGAAAGGATGGGTACCGGCTATGACACCTGATTATGAGAAGATCAAAGCGGCCGCTTTGGGATACCGCGATGACATGGTGCGCTTCTTAAGAGAAATGATCTCACATCCGAGCGAGAGCTGCGAGGAGAAGGAGGTCGCCGAGTGCATCCGCAATGAGATGGAAAAACTCGGGTTTGACGATGTCGGATTTGACGGCCTGGGCAACGTGATCGGCTGGCTCGGCGAGGGTGATAAGATCATCGCCATCGACTCCCATATCGACACGGTGGGGATCGGCAACCGGGACAACTGGGAGGCGGATCCCTACGAAGGCTATGAGACGGACACGATCATCTACGGGCGCGGCGGCTCCGACCAGGAAGGCGGTATGGCCAGCGCCGTGTACGGAGCGAAGATCATGAAGGATCTTAACCTGATCCCGGAGGGCTACAGGCTGATGATCGTCGGTTCCGTCCAGGAGGAAGATTGCGACGGCATGTGCTGGCAGTACATCGTCAACAAGAGCGGCATCCGTCCGGAATTCGTGATCTCCACCGAGCCGACGGACGGCGGCATTTACCGCGGCCACCGCGGACGCATGGAGATCCGCGTGGATGTAAAGGGCGTCTCCTGCCACGGCAGTGCGCCGGAGCGCGGTGAGAACGCCATCTACAAGATGGCGGACATCATTGAGGATGTGCGCGCGCTCAACAACAACGGATGCGGCGACCAGACCATGTTCCCTGGACTGGTCAAGATGCTGGATCCCAAATACAACCCGGATCACTATGAGGATGCCCGTTTCCTGGGCAGGGGAACCTGCACGGTCTCCCAGATCTTCTACACCTCCCCGAGCCGCTGCGCGGTGGCGGATTCTTGCGCGATCTCCATTGACCGCAGGATGACGGCCGGCGAGACCTGGGACAGCTGCCTGGAGGAGATCCGGAATCTTCCCGCGGTCAAACGGTACGGGGATGACGTCAAGGTCTCCATGTACATGTATGACCGTCCGTCCTGGACGGGCGAGGTCTATGAGACCGAGTGCTACTTCCCCACCTGGATCAACAAGGAGAGCGCTGCCCATGTGAAGGCACTGACCGATGCCCACAAGGCCCTGTTCGGGGATGAGCGGATCGGGGATGAGAGCGCTATGAGCACCAGGAGAGGAAGACCTCTCACGGATAAATGGACCTTCTCTACGAACGGCGTGGCGATCCAGGGAAGATACCAGATCCCCTGTGTCGGCTTCGGACCCGGCGCCGAGAGCCAGGCTCACGCTCCGAACGAGATTACCTGGAAGCAGGATCTCGTTACCTGCGCAGCTATGTATGTGGCGGCGATCAATCTGTATCCGACGGAAGAAAAGACCGGCGACGTTGCGCAGTTCCGCGCAGGCAAAACCGACAATAACATTTTATGATTACAGCGCCAAAAAGTCTTTCCCCACTTCGTGCTGGCACGAAAGTGGGGACAAGACCTTAGGCGCGCCTCTACATGAGCAAAAAAGTGGCGCGTAAGCACCACGATTTGCGAATGTAGAGCAGGATTGTGGGAGCGCGAAGCGCGGAACAATCCGTAATCGACTTTTGACGAGCTGATCATTTTATAAAGATCATAAAAACGATAAAGGGAGGTTTATATGGACGCAAAGCTCAAGGAGTATATCGACAGGCTGAATAAACTCAATTTCAAGGAAATGTATGAAAATGACTTCTTCCTTACCTGGGAGAAGACGGATGACGAAATCAAAGCGGTTTTCACAGTCGCTGACGCGCTCCGCTACATGCGCGAGAATAATATTTCCACAAAGGTATTC
>JBGUOI010000248.1:0-2459 GCA_045118075.1 Porcincola sp.
AATCAGGGACATTCCATACCGGTAGATGTGGAACTGGAGGAGAAAACTCCGCCGGATATCCTGTGGCATGGGACAGGTGAAAAATACGTTGTATCGATTGATGCACAGGGGCTGCTACCGAAGAGCCGGCTCTACGTGCATCTTTCTTCAGATAAGGAAACAGCAAAGAAAGTGGGCAGCCGGCACGGCAGACCGGTCATTTATGAAATTGACTGCCGGCAGATGGCAGTGGATGGATATCGGTTCTTCGAATCGGCAAATCATGTCTGGCTGACAAAGGAAGTACCTGTGAAATATCTGAAGAAGGAAAAAATAAATTGAAGATCTTTCTTGCTGAGACAAATAAGATCATAGAGACGAGGTGATGCAGGATGAACAAAGACCCTTTTAAAAAATACTTCAGAGAGTCAGAGCCAAACAAGCGGTATAAAGGATATGCCTGGCATACAGCCATTGGCCTGCAGGCAGTTGATGGCCTGAAGACATCGGATTATCTGTTTCATACCGCTGTCCGTAATATCGAGGGCGAGATCACCTTTGAAGAGGCCAATGATCTTCTGCAGTCTTATTATGAGGAAAATCCTGCTCGTGATTCAGAGGACCGTACAGAGGAGGCCGACAAGGTCGCAGCCAGAATTGCTGCGCTTTTGTCCGAGAGAGCTTTCAGCTTCACGCCAAATGAGTATCTTTCCATTCACAGAAAGCTGTTCATTGGCATCTATCCTCATGCAGGATGTATCCGGGACTACAACATCACAAAGAAGGAATGGGTACTGGATGGGGCGACGGTTCTATACGGCAGTGCCACGGAACTGAGAGCGACTCTGGATTATGACTTTTCGGAAGAGAAGAAGTTTTCCTATAAGGGTCTTTCAATGGACGAGATTATCCATCACCTTGCGGTATTCATTTCCAGGCTTTGGCAGATCCACGTGTTTGGAGAGGGAAATACCCGGACAACGGCAGTGTTCTTCATCAAATATCTGAGGACCCTTGGCTTTGATGTGACCAACGACATTTTTGCTGAAAATGCATGGTACTTCCGAAATTCCCTCGTCAGGGCCAATTACAATGATCTGAAAAATGGTATCCACGAGACGACAGAGTATCTGGAGCTGTTTTTGCAAAATTTGCTGCTGAACGAGGATCATCCGCTTCATAACCGGACATTGCATATCAGCGGCACATTCAAGGAAATGGAAAAACCGGACATTGGGGCAGCAAAACCGGACATTGAAAAATTCAAAGCGGACATTGAGGAGTTGTTCCAGCCCAAAACCACAAGTCATATTCTGAAGCTCCGTGAGGCGTTTCCTGGTCAGTCGATCTTTGGTAGGAGCGATGTGATGAACGTCATTGACATAAAGCCTTCGAGAGCATCGGACCTTTTGAAGGATATGGCTGAGCACGGAATTATCGAGCCGGTAACCGGACATGGTAAAGGAAAATACAGATTTAAAAAGCAGCAGGATTGAGCAGGTGGAGGTTCCACCGTGTATTAAACATTTTTCGTGACATACTAATCAATCCGGAAGCATAGCGGTATAATCATCATAGAAACGAACAGCCGGCTGCTGTCCACAGCGGATGTCATCACCATTCATGATTAATGCTTTCTCATACTCGTGCTCGTTGGTACGAAGAGAGCATTGGGATATACGGTGCGGAATGTAACCGTCACAAAGCGGAACACGATGCTGAAGGAACGGTTGCAGAAGGTGCTGTCCGGGCAATGAGTACGTAATGGATATGGATTATGGAGCAGTGATAAGAATCGTCACTATTGGAATTAAAGGGAGGACCAGAGTATGAGATGTCCGATATGCGGCAGTGAAAACTGCCAGATCATTACGTCCATGCATACAGAGGGGAAGGATTTTTCGGCCAGCAAAGGATGCTGCGGATGGCTGCTCGCCGGGCCTATTGGTGTTTTGTGTGGCTTCTGTACGAAGGGAAAGCAGACATATACAGAGTCTTACTGGGTGTGTAATACATGCGGAAAGAAATGGAAGGTGTAAGTCGGGCGGACCGGATCTGGATGTCATCCATGAAGACGTGCAGAAAGTATTGCGGGTGTCATCAGATGCCGGAGCGCAGCTTTTTCATAGGCGGTTATCAGCTTCCGCTGTGTGCCAGATGCACAGGGATTCTGGCCGGGCATGTAATCGGAATGGTGGTATCCCTTTTCCGGGATGTCTCTTTACTGAGTTTGATTGGAACTATTCCGCTTATGATAGACGGAACCGTGCAGCAGTTCACATCTTACGAATCGACGAACGATCGGCGGTTATTCACCGGAATACTGTATGGGTTTGGGATGATGAGCGCCTGCATCCATACGGTTCGGCGAATTGTTAAGGTTTTGTATTTGTGATGGGTAAAATAGGAAACCTTTTGACCTCATTGCGGATACAGGGAATAATCAAAACGGATCCCGACGACAGACTGTATTGGGTTCT
>JBGUOI010000249.1:0-3499 GCA_045118075.1 Porcincola sp.
TGATTGAACCGCCGTGTACCGAACGGTACGCACGGTGGTGTGAGAGGTCGGAAATTCCTCAGTCAGAGGAATTTCCTCCTACTCGATCCGGGTTCTGTTTTTTGCATGTTATCCTTTCACTGCACCGGAAGACAGGCCGCTGATGATATATTTCTGGAAGATCAGCGCGATGACGACCGGCGGGAGAGAGGCCAGGACGCCGGCTGTGCTGGTCAGGATAAAATCATTTCCGAATTTGCTGGAAAACTCCGTGATCAGGACAGGCAGCGTTTTAGAAGTCAGCGTGGAAGTAAAATTCAAGGCATAGAAGAATTCGTTCCATGCGATGATAAACGCAAAGATCGTTGTGGAAGCCAGACCGGAGGCACTGATGGGCAGGACGACTTTAAAGAAAGCCTGCAGCCTGCCGCATCCGTCGATCAGGGCAGCTTCTTCCATTTCCACGGAGATCCCGTCCAGATACCCCTTCATGATCCAGATGACAAAGGGCAGCGTAAAGGACAGGTAGATGATGATCAGCGCCAGCTTGTGGTCCATCAGCTTGAGACTGAGCATGATCATATACATGGGAATCAGCAGCGCGATCGGCGGAACCATCTGCATGAAAAGCACCGTATTAAGTGCCGTGGTCCTTCCGAAAAAGCGGAACCGTGAAAAGGCAAAGGATGCCAGCAGCCCGATAAATAAAGAGATCGCGGTACAGACCAGGGCGATCAGCAGGCTGTTGCGGAAAGCAGCCATGAACTGGTTGGCAGCATCTGTGGTGGTGGAACCTGTCCCGAAGAACATGTCCTTATAGCTTTGCAGCGTCGGATGCGCCGGCCACCAGCGGTAAGGCTTGGCGATCAGATCCGCTTTGGTGGAGATACTGCAGATGAACATCCAGACGAAGGGTGCCAGGACGACGATCGTGATCAGGATCACCAGAAGATAAAGGACGATCCTTCCGATCCTTTTTTTCTGTTTCCGTGTCATCGCTGTACACCTCCCTTCTGATGAACTTTGCTGTATCTGCGCTTTCTGCTTTTTGCGGCTGACCTTCTGTCTTCATCCGGGTTATTCATAAAGATCCTGATATACACAATTGTCAGGATCAGGCAGACAGCCATCAAAACGAAGCTCATGGCAGCGCCGTAGCCGAAATCGAGGTACTTGAAGGTGTTCTTATGGATATACACACTCATCAGTTCCGTACCGCTGGCAGGACCGCCTCCCGTCATGATATGGACAAGGTCGAAGGTCTGCAGGGCCCAGATGGTCTTGGTGATGGTGAGGATCATCACGACCGGGCGGATGAGCGGAAGCGTGATGCTCCAGAAACTCTTCCAGCCGTTGGAACCGTCCACCATCGCAGCTTCGTAATAATCATTGGAGATGTTGGACAATGCGGCAATGGTAAGAAGGACCACATAAGGAGTCTCTTTCCAGATATTGGCAACGACCACGCACCAGAAAGCTGACCTCGGCGTACCCAGCCAGAGCTTATATTTATCGATAAGGCCAAGCTGTGAGAGCAGTGCGTTTAAGGCACCGTAGTTGGCGTGAAAGATCCACTTCCACATGACGGCGTTGACCACGGAAGGGAGCGCCCAGGGAAGGATCATGATTCCCCGCACAAAGCCGCGGCCGAAAAACTCCTTGTTCAGGACGACGGCCACTGCCACACCCAGAACGATCTCGGCGAAAACGGTCACGACAGTAAAGATAACAGTCAGTTTCAGGGAGTTCCTGAAATACTTGTCCGAGAACATTCTGGCATAGTTGGCCAGCCCGTTGAAAGACAGGCTGTGATCGGACGCGGCGACAGAGCTGAAGCTGGTGGCAAGTGCGTAGAGAACAGGCACTACCAGTACGCCGATGACGACCAGAATGGCGGGAGAAGCAAGCAGCGGCCCTAAGTGCCGCTGCGTGAATTTTTTTTTAGAGGTGTGTTCTGTGTTCATCTCTTTTTTATTTCTATATCTGCTGATTCATCATTTGTTCATGGCTGCCAGGCACTGTTCCTGCATAGCTGCCAGGCCTTCCTCGACCGTTTCGCTGCCGAGAATGATATTCTGGGATTCAACCTGGAGGATATTGGAGAATTCATCGAACCACAGAAGGTCAGGTTCGCCCTTTGCGTATTCGGACTGTTTCCCGAAATTCTCCCAGTACGGATATTTCTCGAGAAGGTCGGCATCGGAGAACAGCTCTGACCAGATCGGAAGAGCACCGATCGCTTCACTCTTTTCCTTATCAAATTCTTTGCTGGACATATATTCGATATATTTCCACGCAGCTTCCTTGTTTTCGGAAGTCTTCGGGATAGCCATGGCTTCGGGCAGTGTCAGGATCGCCTGGTGCTCGCCGTCAACACTGATGGAGTAGTCGGCTACCTCAACCTGTCCGGGGATAGTGGAAACGCTCTCGTCATTGGAGCTGGCGTAAACACCTGCCCAGGCCTGCATCATGTATGCGGTGGTGCCGGAATAGAAAACATTGGCAACGGTATCGTAGTCAGCCATAAGGGATGACGGATCGTAAACGCTGTTGTTGTAACCGTCAACCAGATATTCATAAGCGGCTTTGATGCCGGGATCGGAGTCGATGACAGGATTTCCTTCCTCGTCAAAGAATTTTCCGCCGAAGGAATAGACCAGCTGGATGAATTCGTTGGCGCCGGACTGTGCCTGCATGTAGGAATTGATATAACCGTAATCTGCCAGGCCTGCTTCCTGAAGTTTAGCAGTCTGCTCTTTCAGCTCTTCATAGGTGGTAGCCGGGGCCTCGATACCTGCCTCGTCCAGTTTGGCTTTGTTATACATCAGGAAACGGGTGTCATTGTTCCAGCAGATGCCGTAGAGCTTCCCGTCGAAAGTGAATTTTTCGAGCAGGGCGGGTACGATGCCGTCCTTCATTTCGGGAGTGATGTAATCATCCAGCGGCTCAAGCCATTCATTTGTGCCGAATTTGGCGACCCAGCTGTTATCAAACTCGATGACATCGTAAGAGCTTCCGCCGGATGTCATTTCTGCCGTGACACGGTCTGCCACATTATCCCAGCCCATATTGATCAGTTCGACCTGGATGCCGGTCTCTTCTTCAAACTGCCTTGTTTTCTGCTCATAAAAACCGATGGTATCCATCTCATGTTTCGGGAGCAGGACAGTGATCTTACTGCCGGCCAGATCATCCGCGTATACAGCAGCGGGAGCAGCAAGGGCTGACGCAATGACAGATACTGCTAAACAGATGGCTAATTTTCTCTTCATGGCTGTCTATCCTCCATTTCTGACAAAATATGAGAATCAACGAAAAAAACTACAAATTTATTTTACTGCGTTGAATTGTCAGAGTCAATGACGGAAGAGTGCATTGACCGCCGGTCTTCTTTGTGATTAAATGCGATTGAAAAATGATCCGATTTTTTTGGAAAAGTTTGTAACGAAATCATTTTTGATCCGTCTAACAGATGAGTCTGGAGGAAAGGAGGTGAGAATGTGACAGGGGACAGCAGCGC
>JBGUOI010000250.1:0-2729 GCA_045118075.1 Porcincola sp.
TTGTTCCGAGATTGCCGAATTCCTGAAGCAGCAGAGCCGGACCGACTTCGATTACCGTCATGATATTCGCGCCTGCATTGATGCCCAGTTTTGCAATTAATGGCAGAATAGCGATACCGACCAGCGAACCTGCAGCCTTCACGCGTTTGTCATCAAGGATCTTCAGTGCGTTCGGACCGGTAAGGAGACCGAGTCCCAGTGAGAAAAAGATGGGAAAGATGATAAAAGTGCCTTTCCACACAGGATGTTAATGCTCGCCTGAGCTGTCGCTGAACTGCTTTGGACAGCTGTCGCTGAACTGCTCACAAGGCTGTCGGTGCTTGTCACGAGTCTTCGGCGCCGCCTTTCGGCCAGCGGCGCCGTGACCCACTAATAGCATTAGGCAAGCATTTCATGTTCGGCTACATATTTGACCATGTAATCGT
Source organism: Porcincola sp. (assembly GCA_045118075.1). GTDB lineage: Bacteria > Bacillota > Clostridia > Lachnospirales > Lachnospiraceae > Merdiplasma. The sequence continues at coordinate 426 of JBGUOI010000250.1, forward strand.
CAATGATCCGTTTCTGCTGCTGAAAGCTGTACATCAGGCTTTTCTCGCAGATCCGGTTGATCATACGGGGGATACCCGTTGTTACCTTGAAAACTTCATCTAGTGCTTTATCGCTGAAGACATCCCTGTTGCATCCAGCGTATGACAGGTGGGACTGTATATACTGCTCTGTTTCCGACCGGTCAAGATGCGGTAGGACACAGTTGATGTCAATCCTCTGGCGGATCGCAGCATACCTCTGGAGCCTCAGCTTGTTTTCCCAGAGTTCTGTCTGTCCGGCAAGCACCAGCGCCATCGGGCTCATGGAATCGAACCGGTAGTTCAGAAGGAAGCGGAATTCCTCCAGCATCTCTTTTTCCAGAAGGTGTGCTTCATCCAGGATGCATACGACGTATTTATGCTGGATCCCTCGGACGATCTCGATCTCCTTCTGGAGCTGCCGCTTGGCATCACCCCGGTAGAAGCGTGCTTCCAGACCCAGCTGGTCGAGGCATCCGCGGTAGAACCACCTTGGCGTCAGCTTTGAGTCCGAAAGATACAGAAGGATGTATTTCTCCTTCGGCAGGCTGGATGCAAACTTCCGGATCAGGGTGGACTTTCCGCAGCCGGCATCCGCTGTTACGACCGCAAAAAGCTGACGGTCCGCCACATACGCGAGACGCCCCAGCGCGTCCCTCATAGCAGGCGATTCATACAGGGCTTCCGGCGGCACATCCCGCGTGAATGGCGTGTGTGTCATCTCAAAGAACTGCTCATACATTGCCGTCCGCCTCCTTCCTGTATTCCCCGAAGGAGATCGCGTTCGTGTTATGGACACGCTTTCTGTCGTGCACCTTCTGCAGGCCCTGCAGGAAGCGGGAACATTCCACCTCTTCCGGAAGCATGCTCTGCGGCAGCTCCGGTTTGGGATCAGAGAATTCCCCGATCGTAAGCGGCTTTGCGAGGAAAGGCTTTGTGCCGGGATAGCTTACGGTGACCGTCTCCGAAGCCATTGGATCCCAGGAGATCTCCACGGTGGCGCCGATCAGTGCGGAACTGACTTCGTACTTCCGGCCTTCGAAGCTGATACAGGCGCCTTTGTCTACCTCACGGGTATCATGGTGCAGGAATGCCTGCCCTACGATACCGGCATCCAGATATTTCAGCGGACGGGAATCGCGGTTGAACTCCTGCCGGGGCGTGATGCCCTCTGCCGGAACATCGATCCCCTGACTTTTGTAGTATTCCCGGATGCCCTCATGGGGCTTGTCGTGGTAATAGTCCTCGACAAACAGTGTCCACCAGTGACGGGCTTCCTCAAGAGTCCTTACCTTCTGGGCGCGGCATTCGTTGATATAGCTGTTGATCAGGCGGTTATAGACCTCGATCTTTCCTTTACTCTGACCTGAATAAGGCTTTGCCCGAAGGTGCCTGATCCCAAGCCTTGAGAGTGCGTCGACCAACTCTTTGGAGATAAACTGGCTGCCATTGTCGACATATGTGGCATCAAAAGCGCCATAAGAAAGGATCGCGCGGCGGTATACGTCTTCGACGATCGCGGCTTCCTGGTTATCATAAACGCCAGTACCGAGGATCATCTTGGAATGATCATCGATAATGGAGCAGATATAGCACTGTACCATCTTCCCGCCCGGGCCGATGGGGAGCTTCATGATGTACTTGATATCCGCCTGCGCCAGCTGCATCCGGTGAGCTTTGCAGAAGCGCCGCGATGAACTGCTCCTGGCTTCGGTATACTTCTTCATCTGCTTTTTACCGAAACCGGCGTCGTAGAGATATCTCTGTAAAGTTGACCGCTTCAGGATGCCCGGCGCGACCAGGCCTTCCATCTCCAGGATCAGGATGATCTGGGCGACGGAGCGGGCTGGTACCTCCCTTTTCAGCTGGATCGCTTCCCCGACCAGTTCCTCGAAGTTTTCCGGCAAGGCGAATGAGCGTCTCTGCTCCCGATTCATAGGCTTGAGGCCGGCGAAACCACCCGAGCGGTAAGCCGCTTCGTATCGGTACAGGCTTCTGGTCGTCACACCGGCCTTATCAGCGATCTCCTTTCGGACCTGCAGCCGTTTTGCCGGATCGAGGGATTCGTCCAGGATCGGCGAGATCAGCCGGAACCGGCGGAGCGCTTCGTCCTCCTGCCACTTTTTGGTGCTTTTAATCGTATTCATGGATAAGACCACCTCCTTTACGGTGATCATATCCGGAAGCCCTTTGTGACAGCAAAGCAAACTCGGTAATCCAGAGTCGGTCAAACAGGCACAAGGAAACCGCCTGAATTGTAGATAAAGGTATGGATGGTCTCGAGCC
>JBGUOI010000251.1:0-14616 GCA_045118075.1 Porcincola sp.
ACAGCCGTATCAACAGTTAGGAGTATGAGTAAGATCATGAAAGTTCATGTCAAGCCGGACAACAGCGTTACGCTGATCGAAAATATATTTATAGACCGCTATATGCCTTCCGCAAACGGTGAATTCGTCAAGCTTTATCTCTATCTTCTGCGCTGCGCCGGAAGCGGGCACGAGCTGTCCGTCTCCTCCATCGCGGATTTTTTTGACCATACCGAAAAGGACGTCAAGCGGGCCCTCTCGTACTGGGAGAAACTGCATCTTCTCTCCCTTGACTATGACGGGGCGGGCAATATCACTGATATCGTCTTTTTAAACGGGGAAGAGGCGGATAATGAGCCGGAATCTGCGCCTGCGCAGGAGGATCCTTCCGCGGAAGAAGTCTCAGCGGCCATGGAAACGCGCACGCCTCCGTCCAGGACGATCAGTGCCGCCAGAAAGCAGCAGCTTGCTCAGGACAAAGAGATCCGCCAGCTTTTCTTTGTGGCGGAGCAGTACCTGGGACGTCCCTTAAGCAATTCCATGTCAGAGAACCTGATCTACTGCTATGACGCGCTGCGTTTCGATACGGATCTGATCGAATACCTGCTCGAATACTGCGCCGAACGCGGCAAGACAAGTGCGCGGTATGTGGAAAAAGTAGCGATCGGCTGGTACCGTGACGGAATAACCACCGTGAACGCCGCCAAGGAACAGGCCGGGCTCTACCGCGGAGAATATTTCCGCATTCTCGCTGCTTTGGGAATCACAGGGCGAAATCCGGTCCCCGGCGAAATAACCGTCATGAAGCGCTGGCTTGATGAAGACGGAACGGATCTTGACATGATCTGCGAAGCCTGTGAAAGATGCATTATGCACACCGGTCGCGCAAACCTGAAATATGTGGACGGTATCCTCGGCAAATGGAAGGAAAACGGATGGCATACACTTGCCCAGGTCCGCGCCCAGGATAAACCGCCCGCGGCGCAGACAGCCCAAAGCGGCCGAAGCAGCTATACGGGCAGGGTCCTCTCGGCAAGGGCTAACGCCGGCCGGTTTGGCCAGATACCGCACCGTGAATACAACTGGTCCGATCTGGAAGCCAGGCTGACCGGAAAAGCGCCTAAAACGAAAGGCGGGGCAGACTGATGCTGACAAATTCGCAGCATGACGCGATCATGCGCCGCTACAGCCTTATCCAGGCCGATGAGCAGCGGGCGCTCTCATTACGCCGGGAGCAGGCCTACGCAAAGATACCCCGGCTTCGGAGCCTGGATGAAGAAGCCGGACGAGCGGCACTGGCCAGGGCCAAACAGCTCATCTCAGAAGAAAACGCCTCCGGCAAAGAGGCGTTTGAGCAGACTCTTTCGGATATCAGCCGCCGCAGGCGCGGCCTTCTTAAAGAAAACGGATTTCCGGAAGATTTCCTGGAACTTCGTTACCACTGCCCGATCTGCCGTGATACGGGCTATGTGGACGGCGAGCGATGCTCCTGCTTTAAACAGATGGCCATTGAACTGGTTTTTGATGACCCCGGATTATCACGGGAACTCGACCTCCACAATTTCGGCAGATTTTCTTTTGAATGTTACAGTTCCAAGCCCGATGCGGCCGCCGGGATCAGCCCGCGCGAGAACATGCACCGAATCGTTTCGGCAGCGAGGAATTTTATTGACGGCTTTGACAAGGCTCCGGGATATCTTCTCTTTTACGGGAAGACCGGGCTCGGAAAAACGTTTCTCTCTCACTGCATCGCGAAAGAACTGCTGGATAGCGGTCACCTGGTGATCTACCAGACAGCCGTGTCCCTTTTTGAACGGATGGCCAAAGATACTTTCTCGCGTGAAGAATCTTCCGGCGAAGACAGTCATCTTTTCCTTACCTGTGACCTGCTGATCATAGACGATCTGGGCACGGAACTGGTCAATTCCTTTGTGGCCGGCGCCCTCTTCACACTGCTCAACGAGCGGATCAGGCACGGTAAGAGTACGATCATTTCCACCAACCTCTCCCTGGAGCAGATCGAAAGTCTCTACTCGGAGAGAGTCAGTTCTCGGATCGCAAGCGGTTTTGAACTGATGCATTTTTTCGGAGAAGACATACGGTTGGAACAACGAATCTTGATGTCAGGAGGACTTAATGGACAAAGTACACGAGACCGCGAATGAGAAAAAAGTGACGGCCGAACTGGGGATCATTGCGCTGGAAAGCTGCAAGGAACTTGGTCAGCGCATTGACAAGTACATTCTGGAATGGCGCAAAGAAAGAGGTGAAGCCCTTCCGGCCGCGTCGGAAGCGGACGCCACCAAGAAAGGGGATTCCTATCTGATCCCGATCGCGACGCCCCGTTTCGGAACCGGCGAAGCCAAAGGCCAGATCTTCGGATCCGTACGCGGAGAAGACCTGTATATCCTTGTTGATGTGTGCAACTTCAGCATTACTTACAAGATCAGCGGTGTCGAGAACCGCATGTCTCCGGATGATCATTATCAGGACGTTAAAAGAATCATCTCCGCGATCGGAGGAAAAGCCCGGAGAATCACAGTGATCATGCCGTTCCTGTATGAAAGCCGCCAGCATAAGCGCAGCGGACGCGAATCCCTTGACTGCGCCATGGCCCTCCAGGAGCTGATCAGTATGGGTGTCGATTCGATCATCACGTTTGATGCTCACGAACCGAGGGTACAGAACGCCATCCCGCTCAACGGGTTTGAGACGTATCAGTCCACCTATCAGTTTATCAAGGGACTGCATAAGGCAGCTCCCGATATCCAGGCCGATCCGGCAAAGCTGATGGTCGTCAGCCCGGATGAGAACGGCATGCGCCGGTCCGTCTACATGGCCAATGTGCTGGGTGTTGACATGGGAATGTTCTTCAGAAGGATCGATTATACCCAGGTGACTTACGGCAGGAAACCGCCGTCCACCAGCGAATATCTCGGACCGGACCCGGAGGGAAGGGATGTCATCCTTCTCGACGATCTGATCTCCTCCGGAAAAACGGCGCTGGCTCTTGCCAAGCTGCTCAAAGAAAAGAAAGCGCGCCGCATCTTTGTCTGCGCCACCTTCGGTCTCTTTACCAACGGCCTGGATGGTTTTGACAAAGCCTACGAGGAAGGATATATCAATGCCGTGCTGACCACCAACCTGATCTACCAGTCACCGGCCCTGCTGTCGAAGCCGTACTATTACAACTGCGACATGGCCAAGTACCTGGCACTGATCATCGACACGATGAATCACGACGGTTCCGTCAGCTCACTTCTCGATCCCTTCCCGCGGATCAATTACTTCAAAGAAAAATACGATCTGTAAGATCAGTTTCAGGCCCGGATCTTTTCGAGGATCCGGGCTTCTCTTTTCTGTCCGGTAAAGAGGATCACCTGCCGCTGTTCCTCTTCCAGGTATCTCAGCGCCGCTTCCAGGCGCTCATCATCGAAGTTTCGGAAGGGATCATCCATGATCAGGGGAAGGTTTTCCCCGCTCATCAGCTCGCCTGCTGCCAGCCGCATCGCGAAGTATACCTGGTCCGCTGTACCGGCGCTGATCTGGTCGATGCCAAGCAGGCCGCTTTCACACTCCACCCGGATCTGCCTTCTCTCATCGATCGCGATCCGGGTATACCGGCCGCCCGTCAGTCGCGAGAGGATGTAGGAAGCGTTCTCATCAAAATCATCTCCCGCTTCCAGGCAGATCTGGTCAGACAAAGACCGGATCCTCTCAAGGGCCAGGTCGATGGCTTCCCGCTCGGACACATGCCGGCTTCCCGAGGCGGAAAGATCGTACAGTTCATTAAGTTCCTGTCTCAGAGCCGCTGCCTGTCGGGAGGTTCTTTGTATCTCCTCCTCGAATACCCGGGTCTTCAAAAGCTCCGGGCCTTCCTTTTCTTCAGGGATCTTTTCGTGAGACGGCATCTGTCCCCGGCCCGGCCTTAAATAGTACAGCGCTCCGGTGACCGCAAAGAGGATGAACGCAAGGGCAAGCATCATCACCCGCATGGGAAGCGTATCCGTCACCAGGGCGCATATGCATCCTAAAAAAGCTGCCAGGGCGCACATCCAGGTCAGAATCGCATACAGCCGGCGTACTTTTTCCGGTTCATTCCGATAACGGTCATCCTCCGGAAGATTCCTCGAATGATCGGGCACATCGATCGCAGTCTCCTCCCCGCCCCGAACCGTTTTAAGCTCGTTTTTCTGCCTCTCAAGCTGTTCGAGCGTCATCTCCAGCTGCATTTCTTTCTGGGAGATCTGCTCACCGATACGGTTCTTCTCCTCCTTTTCGGCGCTCTCTCGCTGCTTTCTCAGCGTAAGCAGCCTCCCGCAGGCTTCGTCAAGATTCAGGGCGGCATCCCCCGTCTGCTTCATCTGCATCATATAATTGCGCAGGATCTCCTCCATCGTATCATCGGTGGGCATGGCTCCCTGCCTGATAAAGACGGTGTTGCAGAAAGCTGCCTCATTCATGCCCATCAGCAGCTTGCTCATCTCCTCCGGGGAAGCGGTCAGGTCTTTGGCATCCGTCTCACTGATCAGGCGGACATTTTTCTCACTGCGGGTAAAGGAACGCTCTATCCGGTATGTCTTTCCCGCATACTCCACCCGCATGCTTCCTTCATAATAGGCCGGCGCGATCCACGGTTTGCGTAGTTCGTACTCACTTAGGCGGCCCGCTCTCGAGCGCTGGCCCGCAAAACCGAAAAACATCGCGCGTATAAATGCGTGAAGCGTCGTTTTCCCGCTCTCATTCGGCCCGTATACGATATTGATCCCGGGATGAAAAGACATGGTGTGGTCTTCAAATTTCCCGAAATGTCTCAGGTTCAGTTCCAGTATATTCATTCGTTCATTCTGCTCTCCAAAAGAGCCTCCAGTCCGTACTGCAGTGCCTTATGATGCTTCAGGTCCATCTCTTCGCCCTCAAAGCTCTCGATAAAACGTCCGATCAGCTGCCCGTGATAACGCCTTTTGAGGTCTTCCAGGTCAAAGGCAGGCCGGGTACGGTCTTCTACCTCAAGCACCCTGCCGCACTGTTTAAGCCGTTCTGTATCATAAACGCTCCCCGCCTCTCGAACCCCGGTGAGCGTTACTTTATAGATATCCTCCGGCCCTTTGGTCTCGATGCATCTTTCCAGCGCATCCTGAACGGAAAACGTCGTGTCCGTGCCGGTACAGCTGATCGTAATGTCCCGGTAAGAGCGGAGGGCCCTTTTTACAAATGTCAGTTTCAGGTGCCGTCCCTTAACCTCTCCGAGCACATACCCGTGCGGACCGGTATCATTGCAGTCGATCGGCTCTAAAGCTCCCGAAAACAGCGCTTTGTTCCGGATGACCGTCATCGGTTTATGGATATGCCCCAGTGCGATATAGTCAAATCCGGAGGCGTCCAGTTTTTCCCGGCTGACCGGGATATGCATGGCATCCCCGCCGTGGGCGAGCAGGATCCTGAACCATCCGCTGCGGGAAGGATCGTCTACCGGAGAGATGTCATCGTATAACGGCACGGGAATCTCGTTGGAATCATAGCTGAGTCCGTACACTTCTGTTTTGATCTCCGGGAAACGCACGCATTCACAGCGGGTCGAAAACAATCCCACCACGTTGCGGTTCCACGGAAAGCTGCGGTATGCGCATCCCTCTCCGAGATGGTCATGGTTGCCGGCGATCAGAACGACTCTGGTCTGGGTGAGTTTCGAAAACAGGTAATCGACTTCCCTAAGCTGGTTCTCTGTCGGCGGAGCATGAAAAAGATCGCCCGCGATCAGCAGAAGATCCACCTTCTCCCGGGCCGCATCCTCCAGGGAAAGCCTGAAAGTATCCCATATTTCCTGACCCCGCTGCCGGCTCCAGGCGCTGCCTTTATCGGGCTGCGCACCCAGATGGACATCCGCCATATGCATAAAGCGCATCCGGTTCACCTCTTCGCAAAGAAATTTTTTCACAAAAAGCAGTATACCATAGAATTTACGGCTGTTCCATGTTATACTCACTATATCTTACATTAATACTCAGAAAGGAGTTATTATCATGAGCTTTATCAGTGAATTCAAAGAATTCGCCTCACGCGGCAATGTCATGGACATGGCAGTCGGCGTTGTGATCGGCGGCGCGTTCGGCAACATCGTCACCTCCCTCGTAGATGACGTGATCGGTCCTGTGATCGGCATGATCTGCGGAGGTATCGATTTCTCCGGACTTTCCATCAAAGTCGGCAGCGCACAGCTGATGGTCGGCAACTTCATCCAAGCAATCATCAACTTCCTGATCATCGCGCTTTGCATCTTCTCGGTGATCAAGGCCATCAACAAATTCAAAAAACCCGCTCCCGAAGCAGCACCCACAACAAAGGTGTGCCCGTTCTGCAAGTCCGATATCAACATTGAAGCGACCAAATGCGCATTCTGCGGTTCCGCTATCGTTGCCGACAAGCAGTGATCATCTTGATATGATAATAAAAAAGATGGCAGGGAATACACCCTGTCATCTTTTTTTGTCCTCTTATGACTTTTCCTCTTATTCGTTCGCGGCTTTCCAGGTCTTTATCGCATCCCTGATCAGCACATCGAACTTATCAGCCTGCCAGGCCGATCTTCCGGTAAACAGTCCGTCGATCGATTCCTGGACGATCAGCTCATTGGCATTACCCGGATTGACGCTGCCGCCGTAGAGAACGGGGATCTGCTCCGAAGCGTCGCCGAAGATCTCACGCAGGCACTGCTTGATGACCTTATGCATCTTCTCCGCATAGTCAGCACTCGCGGGCGTGCCGTTCACACCGATGGACCACACTGGCTCATAAGCCACCCACACTCTGTCCGCCATGGACGGATCCACTCCGTGGAAGCCCACGATCAGCTGTTGGCGCAGGATCTCCGCACTGATCCCGTATTCCTTCTCCTGCCCGGTCTCACCGATGCACAGCAGTGTGCGGAATCCATGCTTCAGGCCTGCGAGCACTTTCTTGTTCTCCTCGTAATCCGTCTCTCCGAACACATGGCGCCTCTCAGAGTGGCCGATCATCACCAGGTCAAGTCCCAGCTCCTTCAGCATCAGCGGTGAGATCTCACCGGTAAACTGGCCCTGGTCCTCCCAACACATATTCTGAGCGCCAAGGCGGATAAGGCTTCGGTCGATGCATTTTACGGCATCGGGAAGCGTCGTGAAGGAAGGAATGATGAACAGTTCGATCTCATCGCGGCTGATATCTTTGGTCCGGTCCGCCAGTTCCTGCAGATAGGCCGTCGTATCCGCGATGTTCTTATACATCTTCAGGTTGCTGCCGAAAAACAGTTTCTTATCCATTGATCATGTTCACCTTTCTGGATCATTCCCTGGTCATGTCATATTCGACGTAGGCATCCACCTTCGGCTGGGATGAGCATCCGGGCACAAATTCGTTGGTGAGGAAGGCATCGACCAGCAGCTCCCTGACCTTGGCTCCCGTCGTGAAAGCGCCCATGCAGATGATGTTCGCATTGTTGCTCAGGCGGGCTCTCTGCGCTGAATAGACATCAGAGACCGTTGCTGCGATAGCGCCTTTGACTTTGTTCGCGGCGATGCAGACACCCAGGCCGGTGCCGCAGATCAGGATACCGCGGTCAAATTCCTTGGAAGCGACAGCCTCTCCGACTTTGGTCGCCACCCTGGCGTAAATGGGATCTTCGCTGCCGAAGTCTGTTACCTCACCATACCCTTTTTTCTCGATGAAATCGATGATGTCTTCTTTTGCTGTCTGTGCATTGGGATCACATCCGATTGCGATTTTCATTTCATACCTCCTGAATAATAAAAGAAACTGCCTCCTAAACCTGTCCCGGTTCTGTAAAATATTATATCACAACGCCGCCTGACATTGAAGATATATCAGTTGCTGAATGTGATCTCACCGGTCTCATCATCCATGGCGGCAATGACCGCCAGCGATTCCACCCGGATTCCCTTGTCACGGATCCTTTTGCCTCCGTCCTGGAAGCCTTTCTCGATCGCAATGCCGACACCCTCGACGGTCGCACCGGCGCCGCGGATCAGGTCGATCAGGCCGTCCACCGCGCATCCGTTAGCCAGGAAATCATCGATGATCAGTACATGATCTTCCGGCCCGAGAAATTTCTTGGAGACGATCACGTCATAAACGCGCTGGTGCGTGAATGACTGGATCTTGGTGGTAAGCATCTCGCCGTCAAGGTTGATGCTTTTTGCTTTCTTTGCGAAGACGACGGGCACATGGAAATGCTGGGCTGCAATGCAGGCGATCCCGATCCCGGACGCTTCAATGGTCAGTATCTTGTTGATGGGCCTGTCAGAGAACCTTCTCTTAAATTCCTCTCCCATCTCGTTGAACAGTTCCACATCCATCTGATGGTTCAGGAATGAGTCTACCTTCAGGACTCCTCCCGGTTTTACGTTTCCGTCCCTGATGATTCTCTCTTTCAATAACTCCATGCTCAAAGACCCTCCCGTTTTCAAACGTATCTTTCCTTAATACCATTGCCCGTTTTCAAATATACCTTTAAGTATACCATTACCCGCTGCGAAATAGTGTAAACAAGTTGTAAATGTCACTTGACGCCCAGAATCAGGTCCGCCATCTCATCGGCGCTGTCCGTCAGCGCATACGCGTGCAGATTTTCCAGTTCCTCCCGGCAGCGGAAGCCCCAGCTTACCAGAATGCACGGCATCCCGGCATTGGAAGCGGTCATGACGTCCACTTCGGTGTCCCCGACATAGACCGCCTCTTCGATGGGAACGTCCATCAGGCGGAGCGCTTCGATCACCGTATCCGGTGCCGGCTTCCGGCGGATGCCTTCTCTTTCCCCTACCGCTGTCTCCACCAGGTCGTCAAAATAGCTGCGGGAAAGCTCCCTGACCGCCCCGTCTCCTTTGTTGGAGACGATCGCCATTTTCACCCCGGCCTCCTTAAGACGCCTCATGGCGGGAAGGATGCCGCTGTAGGGAGCCGTTTTGTCGGTGCAGTGCTGTTCATAATAAGCAATATGGGCTTTCAGGACATCCTCATACGCCGGATGCGCCTTTCCTCCCTCGATCAGTGCCTCCACCAGGTGACCGGCGCCGTTCCCGAGTGCGGCGGCTGTCTCTTCCCGGGATACCGGCGGGCAGCCGTACAGGCCAAGACAGTGGTTTACGCTGTCAGTAAGATCCGTGAGCGTATCCAGGATCGTTCCGTCCATATCAAATACTGCCGCTTTAAACACTCTCTGCCTCACCTGCTTTCACACGTCACGATACAACAGAATTCAATCTTCGGCAGAATTCCGGTCGTCATGAATAAAAAAAGGCAGGCTCAAACACCGCCCCTCGGCGGTATTTATACCTACCCCTCAGCGGAGATGCAGGGATTCGAACCCTGGTGCCGGGTATAAGCCGACAAATGCATTTCGAGTGCACCGCGTTATGACCACTTCGCTACATCTCCGTAAAAACTTTCTGTATTATAGCATACCATCCGGTTTTTTCAAATATAAAAATCAGCTTTCCGATTTTCTGGCGCGAAGATCCCGGAAAAACCCGGAAAGCATCGATGAACACTCCTCCTCAAGCACCCCGGCCGTGATCTCCACCCGGTGGTTGAAGCCGTCCTGCTGCAGCAGGTTCAGGACCGACCCGGCGCAGCCCGCTTTCGGGTTCATGCAGGCGATCACCGCTCTGTCCATCCTCGCCTGCACGATCGCGCCGGCGCACATCGGACACGGCTCGAGCGTAATATAGATCGTACACCCTTCAAGCCGCCAGTCACCCATCTTTTTGCAGGCCTTGCGGATGGCGCTGATCTCAGCGTGCGCCGCCGCATTATGGTCACAGTTCCTGCGGTTGTACCCGCGTGCGATGATCTTTCCTTCATGCACGATCACGCAGCCGATCGGTACCTCCCAAAGAGCCATGGCTTTCTTTGCCTGCCGGATGGCTTCCTTCATAAACCGCTCATCATCTGTCAGCTTCACGCCTGTTCGTTTTCCTTTCTTTCGTCATAAACTAAAAAGTTTCCCGAAAAGGCGGGAAACTTCGATCAGCAATATTAAAAACCGCGCACCTCAAATCGACTGCCTGCCACAGGCGTTATTCCGGCAGCCGGCTCGGCCCAGGCTGCCTCGCATCGCCCGGAAGGTCCTGCTTAGTGCTGCTCCGTTCCCGACCTGACACGGTTCACAGGGATCCGCCGCACGAGACCCAGACGTCATCACTGCTTACCGGAGACTGGCCCCACAACAGCACAGCCTCAGATCGGCATCACCCCTGCTGTAGCGGATTGCAGGTACAGGGCACCGCTATCTCCCCGGCTGCGCGGTACGTCTACTATACTAATTCTCGACACTTTTGTCAACTTCTGCTATACTTGAAAATAGGCTAAAACCGGGGAGGAAACGAGATGAAAAACGACTTTACGAACAGCCATATGCCTACACCGAAAGCTGCGATCCCTACGCTTTCCCGTTTCAGGACAGCATTCCGCAGCAAACTCAACAAAACGACTCTGATCATCACGGAGATCATTCTCGCAGCCGGCATCGCTGCGTCGTGTTATGTCTATTTCAGGTAAGGCAGGCTCAAAAATGCAGGAACATATGTTATCAAAAAAGGCCGGAGACGATCCGGCCTGTGTTATTCTGAAAAAGGGAGAGGGCCGTACGCTCAAGGGCGGCGGACTGTGGGTCTACGACAATGAGATCGCCAGGACCGAGGGAGAATTTGAGAACGGGGATATCGTCCGGATCCTTGATTTTGACGGATATTTCCTGGGCTATGGATATATAAACACCCGCTCTTCCATCACCTGCCGGCTTATGTCGCGCCGGGAAGATCATCCCGTATGCGAAGATCTTATCCGGCGCAGGGTAAAAGACGCCTGGGAGTACCGCAAAGCCGTGATGGCCGAAAGCGGAGTCAAGGATCCGCTCGGCTGCTGCCGGCTGATCTTCGGAGAGGCGGATTTCCTGCCGGGCATTACCATCGATCGGTTTGCCGATATCCTGGTCGTGGAAAGCCTTGCGCTCGGTATCGATCGTTATAAATTGATGATCATCGATATCTTAAAAGAACTGCTCCGGGAGGACGGAATCGCCATCCGCGGCGTCTATGAGCGCAGCGACGCGAAAGTACGGGAACTGGAAGGACTTGAGAGGATCAAGGGCTTTATCGGAGAACCTTTCGAACCCGTGACTGAGATTATCGAAAACGGCGTAAGGTTCGAGGTCAACGTCCGCGACGGCCAGAAGACCGGCTTTTTCCTGGACCAGAAATTCAACCGCGCCTCCGTGGCAAAGCTATGCCCCGGAAAGAAGGTCCTGGACTGTTTTACCCATACCGGGTCCTTTGGCCTAAATGCGGCAAAAGCCGGTGCGTCAAGCGTGCTTGCCGTGGATGCCTCTCAGGCCGGAATCGACCAGGCAGTGCGCAACGCCGCGCTCAATCATCTGGAAGATGTCATTCGCTTTGAGTGCGCGGACGTATTTGAACTGCTTCCGGCGCTCGAAGAAAAAGGCGAGCTTTTCGATGTCGTGATCCTCGACCCGCCCGCCTTTACCAAATCCCGCAGTTCGATCAAAAATGCCGTCAAAGGCTACCGGGAGATCAATCTGCGGGGAATGAAGCTGGTCCGTGACGGCGGTTACCTGGCCACCTGCTCCTGCTCTCATTTTATGGACCAGGAACTGTTTGCCCATACCATCGCCCAGGCAGCCCGCGGAGCGCACAAACGGCTGCGCCAGGTGCAGTTTTCCACCCAGGCAGCTGATCATCCCATTTTGTGGGCAAATGATGCAAGTTATTATTTAAAGTTTTACATCTTCCAATGTACTGAAGAAATTTAGTTTTGTGTATTTTTGTCTATACGTAAAAAGGCCCATATATAAGGCATTTTTCGACGTTTGCGTGAAATATTCATTCGTGTTCTTTTGTCTTACCTTGTCTATTACATGGTGCATTTGCAGTAAAATCGCAGTAATTTGCAGTAAAAAATAGACCGTCCTGGATTATCGGGACGGCCTTTTGTTATCATGCAAACCTTAGTGAATTCTTGAACGTTTCATCATTGAAAGATACTGTTTCAGCATCCTTTCTGATATCAGCATAAACGTTCAACGTCGTTGTGATTTCCTTGTGTCCTAAAACCTTCTGAATAAGCTTTGGATTAACGCCTGCTTCACACAAACGCGCCGTGAATGTGTGCCTGAACGAATGACAAGAAAATGAAGGAAGTAATTCTGCCGGACGGTTTTCCTTTGCTGCTTTCTTCAGTTCTTCTTCATTATATGATTTCACTATCATCCGGATGTATTGATTGACGTTTGTATTCCATAGCACCGTTCCGCGTTTGCCAACGAACACAAAGTTCGATATTCCATCAATAACGCTTTTGCACCCGCCGCGGGACGTTCTGTAAATCAATGCCTGCATCAATGCCTTTCGTGTATCTTCAGCAATCGGAACAACCCTGATTCCGGCCTTGCTTTTCGGTTCCATCACTGACAAACAACCGCCTTCATCCCCGTGTTTAGGAATGTATACCAGTTCTTTCGTAATACTGATAACATTATTATCAAAATCAATATCATCAAGTGTAATAGCCAATACTTCACCGATACGACATCCCGTCAGAAGAAGAACTTGAAGCACTGGAATGTAATGTTTGAATTCATCGTTTTTCTTGGCGTAATTGAAGAAAACCTGCAGCGACCTTTCATCAATCGCCGTCCTAGCTTCAGATTGAATACCACGCTTTTTGCAAACATCAAAACAAACACCTTCTGAAAAATCCCGCCTAATCAAATCATGCCGTGCAGCCTTCTTTGTCACCTGGCTGATTTGTGTATGAATGGAACAAAGCGTTTTTTCTGACAACCCTTCATCCACCAGCTGATTATAAAACCGTTCCACCATAACTGAATTGATGCTTTTCAATTTGTTCTTCCCGAACGTATCACGGATATACCGGTCATAAGTTCTTATATAAAGCGCAAGCGTGCTTTCCTTCAAGTCCTTCCTATCAGCCATCATTGCATCAAAGAATTGATTGATTGTTGAATCGCAGCTTGCAATAGATATTCCGTTGCGAATATCCTGCTGCAAATCATCTTCTGTCTTTCGCAATTCTTGAAGCGTTTCCGCGTATACCGTAACACGTTTCTTTGTAACCGTATCCGTATACTGGAACATATAACGCCCGTCCGTCCGTTGTGACTCGCCCTTTTTCAGCACCCGACCACAATTATCATGCCGGACTTTTCGTGTTTTCTGCCTAGCCATGATACACCGCCTTTCAGTCCTTTTTCTGCTTCCTGAACGCTTCAATTCCCAAACCCATCAGGAACCGCACCGCGCCGGAATAAGTTCGTGCCTTTCCTTCTTCAATGACCTTTTCCAGAACTTCCTTCACTTCAGGAACTATCAGCACTGCAATCCGTGTGTTTTCTTCTTTTATCATCGTTACCATCCTTTCAAAACCGTATAGGTGATTCACTTTTATTATAATAAAGTGATTCACTTTTGTCAAAAGAAAAGGCATGAAAGCAACAGCCTTCACGCCCGTTTCTTCAGGAAGAACACCGCAACCGACGCCGCATCTTTTCAAGTTCATTTTCTTCCGGAAGTTCTTTGTTCTGTTCTGCTTCAAGAACCTGAATTTCCTGCAAGCACTGCATCAAACGCCGTGACAAAGATGAAACGTCCCTGTCAGAATGTGACAGTTCAAGTCGTTCTGCTAACATATCCCGCAATTCCTGCAGGGCCTGCAGACGGTTCCCGCCTTCAGCCGCCTTCAATAGTTTGCCCATTTTTCACCGCCTTTCGTGGAAATAAATAATTCGGAGGGAAAGAAGATTGCGGGCCGGGGAATAGGCCGGTCGGACGCCATTCAAAGATATTTACGCCCCTGGCACCCCTGCCGCCAAACGGCCCGCGCAAATCATCATATCCGTATCCTTGCAAGTTTCCTTGTCCATGCACATGGAACCGCGCACCATCAGCACAATGCACTTGCCAGTGACAAAGCCTTCTTTGCCTGTTTCACCCTGGAACGCGCGGCCCGCTTCCGGCCTTTCGCGTCCTGGTATCCTTGAACATCGCCTATCAGCCGCATAATCAAAGCATCGCTTTCGGCAACGGCCAACGCCCTTGAAGCATCCTGAAGTTCAGCGTTCAACGCCCGTTGAAGAATTCCGTCAATCATGCCTTCACCCCTTCTTTCTTTTTGATAAGCATTTCCGGCGCATGTTTCTGCAAATATCTGTCTGTTAGTTCTTTTGCGGTCAGCTTTTGACAACCCCCTTTCCCGTAGTATTTCCACCCCGTCCCGGCCAAATAAAGGCCCGTAACAATACAGTCTTTAAGATAAACCGGTTCTTCATCACCATGCGAACATATAAACGCGGCAGCAGGCCGCCCGCCTTCAGTAAAATCATTAATCATCCGTTCAATTGCAAGCCGCTGTCCGTTTTGCGGCCGGGCATCCCCGTACTTGCATTCGTAGACAAGCCATGCTTTACCGTGACAATCCATGATTGCATCCACATCCATCAGCGGGACAAATACCCGCCTTCCCAAATTATAATTCATACCATCAAACAGAATACGTTTCTGCAGATATTCTTCTGAACGAATCCTTGACGTAATTGTTCACCGTCCTTTC
>JBGUOI010000252.1:0-2968 GCA_045118075.1 Porcincola sp.
CGGTTCAGCCCGGCTGCTTCATGAAATAGGCGACCACGATCGTCCCCGGTCCTGAATGTGTACCGATCGTTGAGCCCAGCTGCGACACCGGAAGGTGATCCATCACGCCTTCCCAGATGGAGCGGCTGTCTTCGATGTAATGATCCAGCTTCGAATGATCCAGGCCGGAGTAGGCGACGGCCGCGGGCAGCCTGGATTCGATTCCGGAAGCCAGAATCTCTTTGTTCAGGAAATTGTTTCCGTTCCTTGAACCGCGTGCCTTTCCCAGAATCCTGATTTTACCGTTGTCCACCGTAAGAACGGGCTTGATCGACAGGAGTGTTCCGAAAGCGGCTGCGGCAGCGCCCAGACGACCTCCTTTTTTTGCATATTCCAGGGTATCAAGAAGTGCCAGGACACGGACCTGGTTTCGTCTGACTTCAAGCCGGTGCACGATATCATCCAGCTCACGGTTCCTATTGAGGAGCATGCATGCATAGCGGACCAGAATCTGTTCGCCGATGGAGCCGTTTTTGCTGTCAATCACGCGAATTCCTTCGTAGTCACGCGCTGCAACCACTGCATTTTGATAAGTTCCGGAAAGCTTCGAACTCATCAGAATGACGATGGCGTTATCGCCCGCATCCTGGATCTTACGAAACTCCTCCTCAAAAGTGTAGCTGTTGATCTGACTGGTATGCGGAAGGTCAGAAGATTCGATCAGCATTTCATAAAAACGGTCCGGAGTCAGTTCATAACGATCCTTATAGGTTTTGTCACCGATTGTGATTTCCATCGGGAGCACGGTTATGCCGAGAGATTTGGCTTCTTCGAGATCGAAATCCGCAGCGGTATCAGTGAGAATCCGTAACATGTGAGACACCCTCCTTACCTGCATAGTTGAACTGCGTTCTGCTGCACAGAAAATACTGTGTTTTATCTCAAATGTCAACAAGCAGAAAACTTGTTCAACTTAGTGACTTTTATAAGCAGAATCAAAAAAACCTGATCCTGCAGTACAAATTTTTTTCATTCATGCTATAGTAGTGAGAATGCGTCTGCGCCATTTTAGAAAACGACACCTTGAGGAGATCAGACAATGAGGAAGCATAACACCACACGGGATATGACACATGGATCGATTGTAAAGCAGATCCTGCTGTTTGCATTGCCGCTGATGCTCGGAAACATTTTCCAGATGCTGTATAATACCGTGGATGTGATCGTGGTCGGAAATTATGTCGGCAAGGAGGCGCTCGCGGCAGTCGGGTCCACCACAATGATTGTCAATATCCAGGTTTTTTTCTTCAATGGATTCTCCATCGGGGCGGGCGTTGTGATTGGCAGGTACTTTGGATCAAAGGAATATGAAAAGCTGCACATTGCAGTCGAGACAACCATTGCCATGACGTTTGTCATCAGCGCGGTGTTTACTGCAGCGGGGATTGCCGGAGTCAGGCCAATGCTCCGTCTTATGGCAACGCCGCAGGATGTATTTGCGGATGCTGTCACATACCTGACAATCTATTTTGCGGGGATCTCAGGATTGCTGATCTATAATGTGGCGAGCGGGATTCTGAGAGCGGTCGGAAATACAACCTATCCGCTCATCTTCCTTGTGATCACAAGTATTCTCAACATCATTCTGGATCTTGTTTTTGTGCTCGCGTTTCACGCCGGCATCTCAGGTGTTGCATATGCGACAATCCTGTCCCAGTTTGTGTCGGCTGTTCTGACGATCCTGCTTCTGTCACGCTCAAAAGAAGTATTCCGTCTGGTGTGGAGCGATCTCCACATCAATTACAGGATGGCGAAACGCATCCTTTCCATCGGCCTGCCTGCAGCGGCGCAGTCTGTGGTGACGGCAGTTTCCAATGTATTTGTTCAGTCTTACATCAATGTGTTCGGATCTGCGGTGATGGCAGGATGGAGCTGCTTCAATAAGCTGGATCAGTTCATCATGCTGATCATGCAGAGCATGGCGATGGCTTCGACTTCATTTGTCAGTCAGAACATCGGGGCAAAGCAGGAGAAACGAGCCAATCGGGGAACGGTGATCAGCATCGTGGTGACGCTGGCGGTGACAGCAGTGATCGCCGGTGTGCTGTTTTTCTTTGCAGGACCTTCCGTGTCGCTGTTTACCAAAGACAGGGAAGTCATACAGGCCGGCGTGCTGTTCCTGAGACTGAATGTGTTCTTCACATTGTTCAATTGTGTCAACCATGTTCTTGCGGGAGGAATCCGTGGAAGAGGGGATTCCAAAGGCCCGATGGTCATTATGCTGCTTACCTTTGTCGGAGTACGGCAGGCCTATCTTTTTGTGATGGCGCATTTTATCCGGAATACACCGGCAACAGTCGGATTCGGATATCCGGTCGGCTGGATGGCCTGCTGTATCATTGAGGTGATTTATTTTTACGTGAGATATTCCGGCCGCTCCAGGTCCGGCTGTTAGCGAGGCAGTACAGCCGGCAGAGAACGAGACGGCACAGCCGGAGGAAAACAGCTGAAGAAAAAACTATACAGGAGCACCGCATTGCCCGGAGAATGATCTTATACGAAAACGACCGCTCCGAATCCGGAGCGGCCGTATCTTATTCAAGACGATGTTTTGTTATTCAGCACAGAGGGCTCTGACTGACGTTATCTCAGGAATGCGCTGTTTACCCAGCCCCAGCTTCCGTTGAAGCATACATAGGTGTAGGTGCAGGGGACACCGCTCAGACCGGTTCCTCTGGTGGTTGCGCCATAGGTGAATACCTGATAGCCCGGCCACAGCTGAGCGATCTCATGATACTGATCCCAAACCGGCTGCGGTCTCAGAGCAAGATATCCGCCGTTGCAGTTGCCGACTGTCGCATAGTATCCGGCTCCGCCTCTGCCGCCGTTTACATCCTCAAGTTCCTGTCCGTCAATGATAACTTTCTTCTCGTCTGCCATGATTATTTCTCCTTTTCTGAATGTCCGGATGCTCATGCATCAGGACTGT
>JBGUOI010000253.1:0-3222 GCA_045118075.1 Porcincola sp.
TTCCAGGAATTCTGGCTGAAGCCGGGTGAGACCGTAAAGGATGTCAACGACGGAAGAAAGATCCTTGTCAATCCGATCGTTTCCACAGCGATTACCGTGGTACTGGGCATCGGCCTTGGCCTGACCGGCTATGCGAAGATCTGGCCGCTGTTCGGCGCTGCCAACCAGCTGCTTGCCGCCCTTGGTCTTCTGGGTGTCTGCGCATGGCTTGGTTCCATCGGACGCAACAATAAGATGTTCTACATCCCGATGATCTTCATGCTCATCGTAACGCTGTGCTCACTGGTCCTGACGATCATCGCGAAGGTCAAAGTGGCAGGAGAGGATCCGTGGAATATCGTACAGGCGGTTATCGCAATTGTGCTGGTTGTTCTGGCCGTCGATCTGGCGATCACCGCGCTTAAGACGATCGGAAAGGAAAGCAAAGCCTGAGACGAAGCGTCTGACTGAAAAAACACAAAGAAAAAACGGATACCGAGAGGTATCCGTTTTCTGTATTGATGCGACTGGATTTGAACCAGCGGCCTCCCCTACGGTCACTGCGTGACCTTCGGACGCAGAAGCACTAAGGCTCGCAAGCTCGCCAAGTGCTTCTAGTGTGCGTCCTCGAACGCGGGCGTTCGTGACACAATGGGGCCGCTGCTGGATTCGATTCAGATCAGAATAATCAAAAACAAGGAGCACCTGTCGGTACTCCTTGTTTTTGATCGATGCGACTGGATTTGAACCAGCGGCCTCTGCGTCCCGAAAATGAAAAATACCTTTGTACAACACGTTTCATATCCGGAATTCCTGATAAATACGGTGTTTTTCAGTTTTGTTCTTTTCTGGCTTATTTGATCATAGCGCCGCTTTTCACAGGTTTGTGCACCAAATGTGCACCAAACGTCACCTCAATCAAATGTGTAGCTGATGCCCTCCCGTAGAAGCCTCTGCCAGTTTCTTTCATGCCGGAGTATGCGAATGATATATACTGTTTGATTAACACCATCAACACAATAAAAAATGATAGAAGGAGCAAACACTTTCTTCAGGATCAGCCTGTTTCTGTAATAGATCCCTGTTCCGGTATATAGTCCGTAATCTCTTCCGAGAGTTGAGCACTCCCGATCGATATCATCACTAAATCGGTCAGCTCTTTCACGCCCAAACCGAAGCTCGATATAATCCGCGATATCAGCCGCATCATAGATGGATTCCCGTGACCAGACTACGTTGTAATCATGCATTTACGGCCACACCCTCTTTCGACCTTGCACAACGTCGTGCGTCTCTGATTTTTCGTACTTCAGACATTGCTTCATCATGAGGCACTGTTCGGCCGGCTTCTATATCCTCCAAACCTCTATCCAGCATTCTAAGCAGATTGGGATCAATCTCGGACGCATCCTGTATAATAATCTTTTCATCCAACATATTGTCACCTCTTTTCGTCATTATCATTGTAAAAAACCTGATGAGACTACTGCACAGCATTCTTCTCTTTATCAAAAGTGATGGGCATTGATCTTGCCTTCTCAAGCAGTTTGATCTCATCATCAGAAAGCTGTATGGAGATCGTATCTTCGATTGAAAATGCTATAGTTCAACTATCCGCTGAACTCCTTGGTAATACTTTACCATAACTCAATACCTCCCGCAATTAAGTATAAGATGATGGTGTATTGTAAGATTCTCTTTCCAATCCTGTTATATAAGATGAAAGGGAAAGGAGTGATATGTTTGGAGGACAGAAAAATAATTGACCTGTTTTTTGAGCGCTCAGAACAGGCTGTCCATGAACTGAATTGCAAATATGGCGCTGCTATAAAGAAAACAACATCTAATATCCTTCATGACCGGTTGGATGTGGAAGAATGTGTGAATGACACGCTTCTGCAGGTATGGAACAGCATTCCGCCCCGTACTCCAAATCCTTTGTCAGGCTACGTCTGCAGAATCGCCAGAAATCTGGCGATCAACCGTTATCATGCCAACAACGCCGTGAAACGCGGCGGACGTTATGATCTGATTCTGGATGAGATGCAGGAATGCATCCCGTCAGGTGTGGATGTTGAAACAGAATATGAAGCGAAAGAGCTTGGCGCTGCTATTAACCGTTTCCTGTATACACTGGATCACAACGACCGGTTTCTGTTTGTCCGCAGATACTGGTATGCGGACTCTGTCAAGGATCTGGCGGCAATGACAAACGAAAATGTCAACCGGATCTCTGTTCGTCTTTTCCGCCTCCGTAAGAAATTAAGGACCGCTCTGGCAAAGGAGGGCTTTCCTGTATGAAACGAGAACTATTATCACAGGCCTTCGGCGATATCGATGAGGCATTGATTGTAGAGGCATATCGCCCTGTTCCTGCAATGGCGTCGTTCTCTCCCGAAAAACCACTGCACAGGAAGAAAAAGCACATAGTCTTGTTACCTTTTGCTGCAGCACTGATTCTTATTCTTGGTATTACTGCCTATGCAGTATGGAGTATCCACATCACCCGCCAGCAGGAATTGAAAGCTAACCTGGAAATCGAGGAAAACCATGTAAGCAGCTACAGGGAATATGAGTTGCCAAAAGAACAGGAGGATGGCCTCGTTCTGCTTTCTTCCGTAAATGAAGGACAGTGGCAGCGAATCTATATGGACATTTCCCCCGTAACAGAAGAGGAAGCTGTCGGTATTTCGAAGGGTGAAGTATTATGCTCCTGCCGCATTAAAGAGACAGATATTGTCTGCAATGCTGAACCTAAAATGCCAGTAGGTGTTGAACTGTCAGGAAAAGATGAAATTCAGAAAGCAGTATTGGAAAATGCATATGATAAGGAAACACAGACGATAACTCTGGAATGCTATATGGACACAACCCGCATTGAAAAGGCAACAGCAGACCTGTTAACAGAGAGCATTCCGATTCAGATTGATATGTTCATTTTTGAAGAACAGGGAGTTAAAGAACATCGGGTCTTTGGGCCGGCATTTTACTCACCAGCGGAAGAACAGAAACGGTTTTTTGATTTTGAAAACTTCCTGTACTATGATGAAAAACTGGATAAAGAGGTAGAGATTGTTGGACTGGAACTGACCCCCTTCAGCGCTGTCTGGAAAATACGCTATGAGGAGGCCGGGGCCGTCCATACGCCGGGAGCGAGTATCGAACAATGCAGGCCCTGGTTGATGCTGGAAGACAGGCTTTGCTCAGAAGCTCAGATAATGCTTAAGGACGGCAGGATTCTCT
>JBGUOI010000254.1:0-2943 GCA_045118075.1 Porcincola sp.
TTTACACTTCCCGTTTTCTGTTAGGAAGCGGGAGATCTAAATCTGAGCATACCAGGTATATGTTATTCTGCACATTGAAAGCGGTCACTAAAAGTGTGGTCTAGCGCCTTCACAGGAAAAATGTGATAATTGACACAAACAGTTTTCGTCACAACAGCAATGGAGCAGAATGTCCCGAAGTCGGTTGAAGTTCAATTAAGCCGACTCAAGTGATCCAGTTATAGTTGATTCCAGTTGGTTTTAGTAAAATGGAGTCTGCCAGAGTGATGAAAACCAGTCTAAAAACCCTATGGAGGTGCAGGTTATGACGACAAGAGATGCAAAACGCGCCGTAAGGTTGCGGGACTGGAGCATGATGGTAAAGCAATGCCAGGAGAGCGGCCTTACCGTAAGTGAATGGTGCATCCAAAACAATCTCAAGCCCGCCTGCTACTACTATCGGCTCTCTCAGGTGCGTAAGGCCGTATTGAATCATAGTTGCCTGGTACCAGGTGACGATCAGGAGCAGGCAATGCCAACTCTGGTGAAAGTCGATGTTACGAGCGCAGAACAACAACAAATGCCCGTCTCGGAGGCATCAGCCGAACGTGTTTTTCGCCTGCGATATAACAGGGCGGTTCTGGATATCCCTGTAGGAACTGATGCGGAGGCCATCGCAGAGGTGCTGAAGGCGATGAGACAGTATGATTTTTGATGCGAGTAAAATTCAGAATGTATATATTGCCTGCGGTTACACAGATATGCGGAAGCAAATTGATGGGCTGGCAGCAATTGTCGAGCTTCAATACAAAATGCATTTTGATACAGAAAGTATCTTCCTGTTTTGTGGCAGAAAAGCGGATCGGATCAAAGCATTGCTATGGGATGGTTCAGGATATGTGCTGCTGTATAAGCGACTTGCCGGTCAACAGTTTCAATGGCCCCGAAGCGAACAGGAGTTGTTGCAGATTACCCCACAGCAGTTTCGGTGGCTCATGGAGGGGTTAAGCATCACACAAAAGAAAGTGATACGAAACACGGAACCGGCAAGAATGTTCTGAAAATGTCCCACAGTCCAAGCGCATTTTCATTTCAATAAAATCAAAGATTTGTTTCGGATTATTATCGCTTTTTCCCTATATTGTGTTATAATTAGTGTAGATTCAGAAACGGAGGGATGTCGCATGAAAGAAGATATTTTTGTCGGCATCTCTCCGGAAATGCAAGAGATTCTTCTACCGTTGCAGACTCAGATTGAGACTCTCCAGCGGCAGTTGGACAACACAGTTGCGATTAAGGATGCGGAGATTGCCCATCTGAAGGAGGTCATAGAGACTTATCAGCGGATGCTGTTCGGTTCCAGGAGCGAGAAGACCCGTTATCTCAGCCAAATGGATCAGCTGAGCCTGTTCCATTCAGAAACTGGTTCTGAAAACAATGCCGGGAAGAAAACCGCCATTGTGAAGGAACACAAGCGGGAAATGCAGTCTAAGCAGAAACGTGCAGACTATATCACACTCATGGTCGAAAGCGGAAAGTTTCCTGTTCAGACGGTGGTATTTGATGTTCCCGAGGCAGAGCGCATTGATGCGGAGGGCAATCCGATGGAGCGCCTCGGTGTGGAGCACGTGAGATACGAGCTGGAAGTGACACCGAAACAGTACATCATTAAGGATATTCAAGTGGTAAGCTATGGCTCAAAGCGCAGCAGGGAAACGGAGGGCGTGAGAACCGAAGTAAAAGAGGGTGAAGTGCCTCCGGCGATCATCCCTCACAGCCCTGCAGGCGCTTCTGTCCTGGCAGATGTTGCAATCAACAAGTGCGATTACGCCCTCCCGCTTTACCGTCAGGAGCGTATGATGCGGGATATGGATGTCCCTATCCGCAGAAATGTCATGGCAGGATGGTTTATCTCCACAGGTGAATTGGTCCATCCCCTGTGGGAGGCCATGAAAGAAGCCGTGAAAAGGCTGAGCACGATCCATGCAGATGAGACCTTTGGGCAGGTGCTGCACAATTCCACCGGCAATCCACGCGCTCAACTGGACTACTGGGCCTATTGCAGCGGAAAGTGGGAGCCGATTCAGGTGGCCTGCTTTGAATACTGTCCCAGCCGGGAAGGGAAAAACGTGAAACGATTTCTGGATGGATACACCGGCAGAATCATAACGGACGGCTGCTCATCCTACAAGGCGATGGAGCATCTGGAACGCGGGGGCTGTTGGGCCCATACGAGAAGATACTGGTATCAGGCTCTGCCTGCAGAGTTGCGATCCCAAAAGACCAAACTGGATCAACTGGCCGAAGGCGCACTTCAACTTCCGGAAGCGGAAAAGTGCGTCCAGTTGAAATGCCTTCTTCTGATTAACGACCTCTTTCTGTATGAGCGCCAGTATGAAGCGGAACACCTGACAGCGGAAAAAAGACTGGAACGCAGGAAAAAGGAATGTGGTCCGGTGCTGGAACAATACTGGCAGACGGTTGAAGCTCTGGCTCAGGAAAACACGACAGGCAAGTTAAAAAAAGCCGTTACGTATTCTATGAACCAGAAGGCACACCTGATGAAATTTATGGAGCGTGGGGACATGCCAATCAGCAACAATGCTGTGGAGCGTCTGATTCGCAACCTGGTGATTGGCCGGAAAAACTGGCTTTTCTGTGTTACTGAGAACGGGGCCAGGGCCGTTGCGACGCTATATTCCATCATTGTGACTGCGCATGTCAATGGCCTGAAAGTTCGATCCTATTTGGAATATGTCCTCAGAACTATGGCGAATGCAGTGAACGGAAAACAACCGCTCAAGGAGCAGGAGCTCAAAGCCCTTGTGAAAAAACTCTTACCTTGGAATGAGGAAATTCAAGCTCGATTCCTTGCAGACGATCCGTTTGAATGCAGATCCTATACATCAGATTCTAAGGCGGTGTGGTAATTATGACCACGCCGCCCTTTTAATGATCGTTTAC
>JBGUOI010000255.1:0-8107 GCA_045118075.1 Porcincola sp.
CCTTGCCTTCCTGGTAATGGTATCGCACACCGATCTGCACGTTCTGGCTGATGGATGCTGATTCCTGCTGCGCAATGGATGCGAGGATGGTGACCAGAACCTCTCCGCCCGCGTCCATCGTATTGATGCTTTCTTTGGTAAAAAAGATCGGGATCTCCAGCGCTTTCAGCTTCCGGATGTATTTCAGGGAATCCAGCGTATTTCTGGCCCATCGGCTGATGCTCTTGGAAAGCACCATGTCGATCTTTCCCGCCTCACAGTCAGCGATCATACGCATAAAATTCTCTCGCGTCTGTGCCCGTGTGCCGGATTCCTCGTCGGCATAAATGCCTACCAGCTCCCAGCCGGGATTCCCGCTGATCAGATTTGTGAAGTGTGTCTGCTGAGCTTCAAAGGACGTTTCCTGATCCTCATGGTCTGTGGACACACGGCAGTAGGCCGCTACCCTGATCCGGTTTCGTTTTTCTTCCAGCGCTGGCGCATGCACCCGCTGCACCGGGGATCTTTCTCCACGCAGGACTCTGATCCTTGGGGCATTTGCTGTTCTTGTAGTCATGCTGTTACCTCCCGTCGTAATAAACCTCAAGGCCGCAGAGGAACCGGACGGTAAAGACGCTGCGGTCATGGATCGTCACGGTCTCTGTGAGATTTTGAAATGTATCTTCAAAACCAAAAGAACCGCCGACGCTGTGTATCAGCGAGAGCAGTGCCTCTGTCATTTCTATTCTGTTGTCTTTCATCATCTCCAGATCGGATTGGAGCATATCCCTCTCCGCCGCCAGTTCATTCTGCCTTGTCTGAAAGTCTGCCGAGCGCACCCGGCTGCGGATGTTGTTTCGACTGTCCATCTCCCGGTCGATCTCAGCGATCCTTTCTTCGATCCGGCTGACCTTCGGATGAGACTGATACCCTACTGCCAGTGAATTCCGGTATCCCCGCACCAGTGCATCATCGGCTTTAAGATCCCACATAAGTTTCTTAAAATCCTCAATGAAATCCTCCTCCCGGAGTGATGGCAGGCCACAGGCATCCGCTCTCTTCCTGTGCCGCGCACAGATCCAGTAGACATTGCCGACCCTGTTCTTATGGCGGGTGAGACTCGCCCCGCAGCATCCGCAGGTGAGCATCCCGGAAAGCTCTGTGTACTGTTTTGCCGACTGCGGCCCCTTCCGGTTTCCTTCCATCATTTTCTGAACTGCCTCGAAAGTCTCTCTGTCAATGATCGCCGGGTGGTGCTCTTCCAGATAAAACTGTGGATACTGCCCGTCATTTCTCCGCATCCGGAAGCTGCTGTCGGTGTAGCACTTCTGCAGGATCTGATCGCCGGTGTAAGAGACATTTTTAAGAATCGTGCTGATGCTGTATCCCGTCCACTCAGGATGAACGACTTTCCCTTTCCACGTCTGGCCGTCCCGCTTCGTGCGAATCCTTCGGGCGTTCAGGTCTGCCGCGATCTGCCGCAGAACTTCTCCGGCCAGTGCCCGGCTGAAGATTTCCTTTACGATCTCCGCTTCCAATTCATTCACAGCGTAATTCCCATTCACCAGGTCATAGCCGTATGGCGCGGAGGCCGCCCGGTAGGTTCCGTTTTCAAAACGCTTCTGCAGGCCCCACCGGCAGTTTGCCGAGATGCTGTGGCTCTCATCCTCCGCCAGCGATGCGAGGATCGTCAGCAGGAATTCCGAATCCATGGTGCGCGTATCGATGTTCTCGCGCTCAAAGAAAATGTCTGTTCCTTTCGCAGTAAGGCTGCGCACCATCTCCAGCAGGTCTGTGGTGTTCCTCGCAAACCGAGATACCGATTTTGTCAGCACCAGATTGACCCGGCCTGCGGCACAGTCAGCGAGGAGCCTCTGCAGCTGCGGCCTTTTCTCCTTCTTTGTACCGGAAACAATATCGGCGTAGACCCCGACGAACAGCCAGTCTTCATGCTGGGCTGCCACTGAGGAAAAATGCTCCTTCTGAATCCGGATGGATGATTTCTGGTCTTCCTTATCCGTAGACACACGGCAATATGCCGCGACCTTCAACCGTCTGGCGGGAACCGCTGCCCGGATCACATTCATCTCACGGGCGGCCTGCTTCTGTCCGCTGGGTGACGGTGGGTTAAAAGCAGATGATTTCAGCTCGTCAAACGACGGCAGACTGAACTGTAAATCTGTTTTTCTCATAGTGCCTCCCTCCTTCCTTCTTGGGGTAGTAGCATATTAGCTCTGAGTGCCGGGAATAGCAACTTATAATAATAGGTAGAAGGCCAGTTTTTCCGGTATAAATCGGAGAATTCCGGCCTTCTGTGTTAGTGATAATTGTCGATTACCGACAAGGCTGTGCGTCAGATTTTCTGACAAAAATCAAGGCTGCACCAGCCTGCGCCGGACTTAAGCCTGCCCCATCCGGAGCTGCTTCCCTGCCCGTCTGCCACCTCAACGATCGTGAACACGCCGATGCCTGTGTACTTCCCGGTCTTTGTGAAATTCGTGCCCGGGCCTTTGCGGATGTTCAGATCTTTGATGCTGATCCTCACGAGGAAGGGAACCGCCACCGAGGATTTTGGCGTATAGATCTTTACCCCGTCCGGATCGAACACATAGGTGCCCGGATGTTCATCCGCACAGGCTTTTGCGTTCTCCAGCACTTTGAAAGCGCCGACCTGTGATGCGGCATCGCCCCAGCTCTTTCGGACACGGTAGTGGGAATCAACATAGACATAGCGGCCTTCCTCAAGTACACTTTTCAGGAAGGGGTTCGTCCATGCCAGAATAGCCGCATCCCGTGCAGATATAGAGAACGTCTGGTTCTTCTGCAGGAACCCCGGTGTTGCTTTATGTGGCTGAACATATCTGCCGTCCACATAGTTAAACGCACCGATCGCCTCATCGTATCCGATATCAATCAGGCGGAGTTTTGCTGCCGTCCGGGAAACGCCGAAATCAATGGTCAGCTGCTCAATAATCGGCTGGATGATATCGACAATGTCATATTCGCCAAGCTCCCTGCGGAACTTGCTGATCAAAGTATCAACCCGTTTCTTGAACATTTCTTTCGGCATCTGGATTCTCGGGGCCAGCGCATTTGCCTGCCATTCCATCCAGTCCGTAGAATCTTTTTTATTCCCAGCGATCCCGCCGCGCACCACGCACCCAATCTGTGTCAATTCCTTGTTATAAAGGTGCTCCAGCATGAATGCCTTACGATGCAGTCCCCAGTGTACACATTCATGGACAATGGTGTTATTGAGAGCTCCAATATTGTTCTGGTACGCTGCTTCCGGATCAACAAGGATCATCTTTGCCCGGGCCTTCTTCTTCATCATTTTGTCTTGGTCGGGGTCATATATTTCAGTCACCGCGTCATAAAAGAAGATCCGGCCAAATATATCTCCGTCTTTGGTGATCCTTTTTCTAATCACCTTAAGCCCAAGTTCTCCGGCCAGCTCTGTCGGTTCCAGCCACATAGGCTGGAGAAGAGCTTTCGGGTAATAATCCCGGAGGAACTGCTCCGCCACTTTCTCCAGCTGCTCCGGTTTTATCACAGGAACAAGAGCATCGTCCAAGGGATTCTGATATCTACCCTTTCCGTTATAGATATCCTTCCCGGTAACAGTGACATCATCAAGCTCCTTCTCCAGGTCTCCCCGGAAGCTGACCATGAACCATTTGTACGCTGTTTCAGATTCATCATAGTGATAATCCCGTTCATGTACATACAGTTCAGCACAAACAGCAACATCAAATTCAATCTCCATCCCCGGAAGATCATTTACCCATACATGCTTCACTTCAACATCTGTTACTTCGATAGAGTCAATCGTATGTACATTCCGGAGATTCAGATCCAGAGCGTCCTGCTTTTCCTCGATCACGTCAGTAACAGCATCACATAACTCATTGTAAAAACGACCTCCGACATACTCGGTAAACGATCTTGGATTTGGCAATATACGTGTTCCTCCCCTAATCCTCATTAGCTGTAAGTGGTGGACATCCACTTTCTTTCATGAATGCGTTCGCCTCATAGATTGTAATGCCATATGCAACACCAAGCAAAACCTGATATAGCCGGTCTACCCTTCCTCCGCCAAGATGGATGCGTGCTATTTCCACTAAGGATTTCCCAGTATATGGATCAAGCGAAAGGCCAATGCACAAAGCAATTACTGTCGGACATTTTGGCTCATTTTTACCATTCCTCAATCTCCAGATTGTCTTAGAAGAGAGGCACGTCAAGGCTGCCAATCCCTCGTCCGTCATATGCCTTTCTTCCATCAGATAAGATAGGGCGTCCGGAAACTCTGGGGGCAGTGGCCCGCCGCCATCAATTACAGCGTCACCCACAGACACTGTTATGATTAAATTGGATTTCTTCGCCTCATGGAAACCGATACTTTTCCTTGTCCGGGCTTTGCCACGAATCCCGCTCGATTTAAGGACTTTACGGACACAGACCGAATCAAGATCTGATTTTGCAGCATCGGTTAGCCTGACTCTTCCGTCAGATATCTTTACATATTCCGGGGAATTGAGAACAAGTGTACCTTCCGCAAAAACATACCGGTCACTATCAACCATCCTCCGGAAATCGGCTGAATGAGCATATCTCGTTAGAATTTCCTGTGGAGTAAACCTTATCCCCGATCTTAAAACACCGGGGCGTTGTTTGATCCGCGTTCCCTTTGCATTGACTTTTACAATTCCTGCACGGCCTTTTGACCCGAGGATTCGAACACTGAGGGGATTCGTTTTTTCAGGGACGATGCCCTTAACCACTTCAACCTCAGGTATTTCAACGCCCGGTCTTCTAACTTTATGCCTTCCGGGAACCGGCTTTTTCCTTGGATTCGAAGGAAGCGTACGTGGCTTTTTCCTGCCGTTTCCGTTTGGTATTTTTCTACTCATTGCTCACCGTCTCTTCTTTCACGATCACCCGCACCTAATACACTTTCTTCCCGGCTGTATTTTAATCACAGACCTTCATTGAAGAAGTCAGTATCAATTCTTTTGACTTCATAGACATGATCTACCGATACGCCTACATTGAATTTGATCATAAGCTTCATCAGCTGTGTTCCATCAATCAGGACAATCGTTGAGCCATGAAGGTTCTCGGCATATTGTTTAGCACCGGTCGAGAACTTCGCAGTCGTAATAAACAGCCCCTTCGTTGCCTTCTCTCCCTGCAGGGCACCCGCAAACTTCTGGATTTCCGGCCTGTCCACACGACGGTCGGGAGCCCATTGCTTTGCCTGAATATAGATATAAGAGAATCCCAACTGATCCTCTTTGATCATTCCGTCAATGCCGCCGTCGCCGGTTGCACGCGTTACTTTCCCAGCGTTATCTATGCCGTCACCATATCCTATTTTCAGGAGCAGCTGAACAACCAGCGTCTCAAAATCTGTCGGAGAAAGCTGCATTACTTCATCCATAAGCTCCGCAGCAAGTGTGTTATTCACGCGGTTAAATGCGGTGACGAACATCTCCATCGGAGACTCATCCATCTCGACCTTTTCTTCCGTATCTTCAGCTTCAGGTGCACTTTTCCCGTTATCCGGATTGGCACTATGGAACTCCCGGAATCCTTCAATTCGATCGAGATATTTCAGATCAATCGTTTCTCCGGATTCCAGTGCTGCTTTCCCTGCATCAGTAATCTGGTATGTCGCTCTCGACGGTGTGATAATCAGACCGGCTTTATTCAGATATGTACGTGCCCACGCGACCCTGTTGGAAAAGGTTGTCTGTTTTCCACTTGGGAGCATTTCTGCCAGATCATCGTCGGACAGATTCATATCGACAGCGATCTTATTCCTCACTTCTGCCATCTTATGCAGTTCACCGTCCTGCAACACAACGAGGAACGCTCTGAAGAATTCATAGAATTTCGGTACTGCCATGCCCTTCTCCTCTTTTCAAGTCCACTAATCAGTGGTTACTCTTTGCCAGATTGCATTTCGTGCACAGCATCTGGCAGTTATCCGGCGTGCTCTTACCACCTCTGCTCCATGGAATAATGTGATCCGCCTGCATCTGCTCAAATTCAAATTTCTTCCCACAGATCGCACATTTACTTAGCTGTGCGGCATAAGCAGCCAGCCGGTCACGCATATCGAACTGCCGGATTGACAGCTTGCGTTCATCACCGGTCAGCAGATATTCATAAATCCCTGATTTCCGGGTGACATCCTCATCACCCATCAGACGCTGGATTTCAAGTTCCAGCTTCTTCGGGTCAAGGTCTGTCCGCTTTCCGTGTGTGTTATAAAACAATCCCCACGGCAGGCCCTTCATCTCGCGGCGCTTTTTCGGGAAGATCGCCTGAACCCAGTCAATTACTGAACGGAAGTAATTCCAGAGCTGCACGGCGCTGGGATCATTCTGGTGCTCTGCCATATAGGCTTCGATTGTCTTTCCCTCAGCACTGGCCGCCCAATAGATCGCCGTTTCGAGATACTCCTGTCGGATCGAAGCGCCTTTCAGATAATCATCCGCCAGTGTTCCGGCGGCACAGCCGGTCTTTGAGAAATACCTTTTCGCATCGGAAGTCCAGGAACCCGCATACACAGCATTCCTCAGTTCCTGATCGGTAAGCTGTTCCCCGGCGATATTGATGATCCGGAACCAGTCCAGCTTTTCAGAATCTGTGCCGTCACAGACATATACGAACAGCGGGTAATCCAGTATCTTCTTTTTTTGATCAGACGGCAGGTTGTAGAAGTATTTGTCATCTACGGAGAAAGAGCCATCCACATACTCACAAAGGGAAATAGTGCGCTGCTGCCCGTCCAGCACCTCATAGCCATCGGAACCGTCGTCTTTCTTGACCTTGCACCAGTAGATGACATTCAGGGGCAGGCCTTTCATGACTGTGCGGATCACTTCGTCGCGCTGGGCATCCTTATAAACGAATTCCCTCTGATACTTCGGGCGGATATCAAGACGCTCATCGTAACCGACGACGCCTTCCTCGGCATCATTGAAATAGCCCTCACAGACCTCACCGACGGTCACTTTTAATTCATCAATCTGCATGGTTCACTGCTCCCTTCGGTTCCTCCGGGTGTTTGTTGCGGATTACAAATCTATCATACATTTTTCTATAGGTTCCATCGTTGTTATCCAAATAGAAACATCCTATTTGAGAATAACGAGCTTTTGCTTTGATATCATCTGATATTTCACGTATCAAATGTTGACTCGCACCGATAATTTCGAACTGATCCGGATTATATTTATCCATGAAAGTAATCGGCACACCCATTTCACCTGCATAGTCACAAGGGATATCTGAAGTTTTAGCTACCTCTATAGCATCATAATTGACATACTTGGGATATTCTTCCGGAGAATATCGTTTCACAAGAATCATTTCTTCATGACGCTGTTTGATATCCAAATTTGTAAACCAGCGAACGCCCTTAACTCTTATGAATTTTCTTCCAGTTTCCTCATCAATTCCACACCCTGCAGCATCGAGAGGATAATCATCAGGGACAAAGAATGCTCTATCTCCTGAATGAATGCTTGCACCGAGCCATACCTCATTATTCATTATCAACGGAAACACTTCCTGATATTTCAGAGCGTTCACATTTCCAATAATGATGAAGTGCTTCTTATGCTCCACCAATGTTCCCAGGTATTCACGGAACAGCGAAAAAGGAGGATTCGTGACCACGATGTCTGCCTCATCCAGAAGCTCCAGACATTCCGGGGAACGGAAATCACCATCCCCTTCCAGTTCCGTCAGCTCATTTTCTCCTGACTTGAACAGTTCTGCAACATCCAGCATATCCACGCCACCGTCGCCGGTCTTGTCATAAACAGTAGTGACGACCGCTTTGTATGGCTTGTTCTGTGTCTCCTCTGACTCTCCGAGAATATCAAATATGGAAAGCTGTTTATTGGCAATCGGTGACCCCGTGTAACATGTCGCAATCAGCTTCTTCAGCCCAAGCCGGTTGAAATTCAGGACAAAGTACTTGAAGAAATTGCTCTCGAACGGGTCATCACAATTGCAGAGCACAGTCTTGTCCTTAAAATGCTTTCTGTAGTAGCGCATCTCTTTCTCGATATCGGTCAACTGCGTATAGAATTCATCTTTCCGTGCA
>JBGUOI010000256.1:0-5436 GCA_045118075.1 Porcincola sp.
TGTACGGAGAAGACGGAAAGATCAGCCTCTGCCAGCTTGATGATGATCGAATTCTTACCCGGGTAAGCTTTCCGGTATGATAACCAAGAACAGACAAAAATAGACAAGCGCGGTTCTTCTTTTTTGTATGCCGGTATTTTATGATTAGTTCAACCTGATAAAAATGAGGGGAATGATTTGAAGACAGTTCCCCGTCACGAAAGGAGAACAATGACCATGAAAAAGAAATCAGCACTGTTTTTGGGACTTGTAATGACGATGAGCCTTGTTCCGACAATGGTTTTCGCTTCCGGAACCACCCTGAACGTAGTGACTTCTTACGGTGGAGATGACGGCAACCGTGCTAATTTTGAAGCGGCGGTCAAAGCTTATGAAGAATCGACCGGAAACAAGGTGAATGACGGTTCTGCTACTTCCAACGAAGAGTGGAAAGCTAAAGTCCTTACCGATTTCGAGACCGGTTCCGAACCCGATGTGCTTTTCTACTTCACCAACGCTGACGCTGAGCCGTTTGTGTCTGCCGGAAAAGTGGTTTCCATCGATGATATCCGCGCCGAATATCCCGATTATGCCACCAACATGAAAGAGAGCATGATGGCTGTTGCCGCCGACGGCAAACAGTACTCTGTTCCGTCTTCCGGTTACTGGGAGAACATGTTCGTAAACAAAGCTGTCCTTGAGGACTGCGGTGTAGAAGTTCCCGGACCGGATTACACCTGGGATCAGTTCCTGGCTGACTGCGAGACGATCAAGGAAGAGGGATACACCCCCATCGCCTGCTCACTGGTCGAGGTTCCGCATTACTGGTTTGAGTTTATGGTCATGAACAACGGCACCGTTGAGAATCATCTTGACCTTCCCGAAAGTTCTGAAGATGAAGTCGGAGCAAAATGGGCTGCCGGACTGAATGATATCAAGGCACTTTACGAAGCAGGATATTTCCCGGAGAACACGCTGACAGCATCTGATGCTGAGACTGTGGAACTTTTCAACTCCGGCGAAGCTGCATTCCTGATCGACGGTTCCTGGAAAGTCGGCTACTTTACTGAGAACGCGGCTGACCTTGACGATTTTGCCATCGCCTATGTGCCCGGCAAGGGTGAGAGAAGTGCGACCGAAGCGATCGGCGGTATCTCCATGGGATACTTCATTACCACCAAGGCCTGGGATGATCCGGAAAAACGCGAAGCTGCCGTTGAATTCGTTTCCCAGCTTACATCCGATGAAGTCCTGAGCACCTTTGTCACCACAGAAGTGACCGCACTTGTCAACGGAGCCAGCCCTGTCGGCCTCAACAGCCTGCAGCAGTCTGCCGCCGATACCAACGCGAACATTACCGCTATCGCCGGCGCTGTCCAGGATACCCTGACCGCTGAGGCCCGCGGCGACCTGTTTGCCAATATCCAGAATGTGGTCACAGGCAAGATGACTGCGGAAGAAGCAATCGACTCTGCTCTGGCACTGAACTGAGGCAGACCTGATTTTACGGCTGCTGCGAAAGCAGCAGCCGTCTTTTTATCTCTCTTTTATAATAGGACGGTGACCTCATGAGCTCGATGATTTATAAAAGAAAACGGCCGCTGATTATTTTTCTCGTACCGGCTTTTGCATTTCTGATCATCTTCCTGTATTATCCGTTTTTCCAGAATGTCATCAACACCGTGCTGAAGATCGGAGGCCTGGGCAGGGCAGCCGAGGGGATGAACGAGCCGTGGTATGAAAACTATTCGCGGCTCCTGACAGATCCGTATATGCGGGTGGCATTGAAAAACACGCTGATCCTGATCGTCTGCACCATTGTATTCCAGGTCGGCATAGCTCTTTTCCTGGCGCTGCTGGTGGATACTATCCGCGTCGGAGCGCAGTTTTTCAGAACTGTCTATTTTTTCCCGATCGTCATTTCGGCGACAGCGCTGGGCCTGATGTTCAACCTGATCTTTCTGTATAAGGGCGGAATGGTGAACCAGCTGCTGTTAAATCTCGGGATGCTCGCCTACGATGTGAAAGCAAGCGGGAAGATGATCGTGCAATGGCTTGACTGGAAAGACCAGGCACATTTCATGTTCACCATGTTTCTTCCGGTCATGTGGCAGTATGTCGGGTTTTATTTTGTCATCCTCGTTACGGGACTGAACAACATCCCGCAGGATGTGTACGAAGCCGCTGCGATCGACGGCGCGGACGGATTAAAACGCACCCGGTTTATTACGCTGCCGCTGCTTCGCAATGTGCTGTGCACCTGCCTGGTCCTGGCCATTACGGGAGCGCTGAAGGTCTTCGATCTGCCCTGGGTCATGTTTGGCGCAGGCATGCCCGAGAACATGAGCTGGCTGACAGGAACCTACATGTATGATCAGACCTTCAACAAGATGAACGTTGACTACGGGTCGACGATCGCCGTGCTGATCGTTGTGCTCGGAGTCGTACTCTCAGGCATTGCCAACCGGGTGTTTAGGCCGTCGGAAGATTTTTAAGAAAGGAGGAGAGACATGAATACAGGAAAGCTGAAACCTTCCCGCATAATTACATACATCCTTCTTTCATTCTGGGCGCTGACAACGATCTATCCGTTTATCTGGGTCATCCTGAATTCTTTCCGGCAGAAGGGTCTGATCATGTCCGATTCCTTCTCGATACCACACGGAGAGGCTTTTACGCTCGACAATTATCTGACCGCCTGGCAGCGCTCGGATTTTAAGAACGCTTACCTGAACAGTTTTATGATCTCCGGAACGGTCACGGTCTGCGTGGTCCTGATTGCGGGACTAGCCGCCTATGGCCTGGTCCGCTACCGTTTCCGCGGCAGGAGCCTGCTTTACAGCCTCATTATGGCAGGCATGATGTTCCCGGTCTTTTCCACGATCATTCCCGTTTTCCGGATGGAAGTCATGATGGGCATTGCCGGAACGGGCAAAAGGTTTTTAAGCCTGCTTGCCGTTATCCTTCCGCAGATAGCGGGAAACCTGTGCTTTGCGATCGTCATCCTCATGGGATTTATCCGGTCGGTGCCGATCGAGCTTGAGGAGAGCGCTTTTATTGACGGCTGCAGCGTTTACCAGATCTATTTCCATATCATCATACCCGCAGCAAAATCGTCCTTTGCCACCGTGGCGATCTTTGCGTTTTTATGGAGCTATAATGACCTGTTTACCCAGTCCTTTTTCCTTCGTTATCCGCAGGAGCGGGCTATAACGGGGCTGCTCAACGAGATCAGTTCCCAGGCCGGCGTAAACTACGGGCTGATGGCTTCCTCGGTGGTACTGGTCGTGATCCCGGTACTCATCGTCTATATCTGTCTGCAGAAGCACATTATTAAAGGGTTGACAGCCGGAGCGATCAAAGGCTAAGATTCTGAAAGATGGATATAAACATTAGAAACAAGAGGGAGCAGACACATGTACCGGGTGGTGTTGATCGATGATGAACCCCTGATCGTGGAAGGCCTGAGAAAGGTCGTTCCGTGGAAGGATTATGACTGCGAAGTCGCCGCTGCTGCAGAAGATGCTGTCAGCGGCGCACGAATTATCCGGGAGATACGGCCGGATATTCTGTTTACGGATATACGTATGCCCGGTGACGACGGACTGACCATGCTGGCAGGACTTCGCAGTGAGTTTCCGAATATGCAGGTGACAGTACTTAGCGGCTACCGCGAATTCAGTTACGCCCAGGAGGCGATCCGCCTGGGCGTATCTCGATTCCTGGTGAAGCCTTCCAGAATGGATGATATCTGTGAGGCGCTCGAGGCCATGACCGGGAAGGTTGGCTGTACATCCGCAAGCCGTGCCGCCAATGTCCGGGAAGATGAAGAAAAAAGTGAACCAGAGCAGGCCGGAAGATTTATTGTCAGGCAGGCGGTTTCTTATATGGAGAAACACAAGGCAGAAAAGCTCACCCTGCAGGAAGTGGCAGATGCCTGCTATGTTTCGCAATGGCATCTATCAAAGCTGCTCAACCGTTATTCGCAGAAAAGCTTTTATGACATACTGCATTCCCTGCGTATAGAGGCAGCCAAAGAACTGCTTGCTGATCCGAGCCTTCGCATAGGGGAGATCTGTGAGATGGTCGGATATGCGGACACGGCGCATTTTTCCAGGGTCTTTCGAAAGCTGGAGGGGATGAGTGCCAATGAGTATCGCAATCGATTGTGACTGTAGGAGTGCGTGACATGATATCTTATAAAAAACTGACTGAAAAAGAAGTGGATACCTTTATCCGGATGAGGATCCGTCAGCTACGGGAGGAAGGTGCAAAGGAGAATATCGACCTTGTTCCGGCGCTGAGGGATTATTACAGGCGGCATATGGCAGACGGGACATTTGTCTCCTGGCTGGCAATGGACGGAGACAAGATCGTCGGTACGAGCGGTATGTCATTTGTTGAGAAACCGCCGTATTTTGGCTGCCCGAGCGGGAAGATGGGAATACTGTCCAGTATGTTCACGGATCCGGCTTACCGAAGGAAAGGAATAGCCAGGGAACTGCTGTCAAGAGTGGTTGAGGAAGCAAGAATCTACGGATGCGGGACCGTTCAGATCACGGCATCGGATATGGGCGTTCTTTTGTACTCTGATTTCGGGTTTGTAAAGAACGGGAATTTTATGCAGTATAAACTGTAAAAACGGCTTCCAAACTCGTACATGCGGTGAAAAGAGCGGCAGGAGGGGTATAGATGGATACGCGAAAACTAGAATATTTGGAAGCGGTTTACCGGCTCAGGAATTTCACGAAAGCAGCGAATGAACAGTTTGTTTCACAGTCCTCCTTGTCAGAAGCCATTCTGCGTCTGGAGGAAGAAATGGGGGCTAAACTGATTAACCGGGATGTGAAACCGATCGAGTTTACTCCTTCTGGTGAAGTCTTCATGAAATATGTGTATCCCCTGCTGAATATTGTCAGGACCGCGCGGGAAGAAGTGGCGCTTTCCGTTAATAATACGAAGGCAGAAGTCCATTTTTCATGGGCCGGCAAGTATAAAGACATGATCCTTTATCAGCTGCTGGAGAATTTTGCCGCAGAGTATCCCCAGTATATTCTGCTTCCGCATGAAGGAACCTCTGCTCTCATGCTGGAACAGATTCTGAAAGATGAAATAGAGTTTGCGTATATGTTGTTTCCGGAAAAGATCGATTCCGCCCTGTTCCATATAATGCCGCTGCAGTGCAGTATTCTGAGTGCAGCTGTCTCCAGGGAGAACCCGCTCTCAAAGCAGGATACGATTACTCTGGAGCAGTTGGAGAAGGAAAAGGTATTCATACCTCCCGAAGGAGCAAGGCTCCGCTCGGCGCTGGATACCCTGTTTTTCAGGAACGGACTTGCGATTCATGGTTTTCAGGTTATTCCGCCGTTTCAGATGCAGCGTCTGCTGGCAAAGCAGAACAAGGGGATCTATCTGACTACGAAAGATGATATGGGCGAAAGCAATGATGACCCTGAT
>JBGUOI010000257.1:0-4536 GCA_045118075.1 Porcincola sp.
AACAGCCCGGTCTTGCTTCCGCGCAGATCAC
This sequence comes from Porcincola sp., assembly GCA_045118075.1. GTDB lineage: Bacteria > Bacillota > Clostridia > Lachnospirales > Lachnospiraceae > Merdiplasma. The sequence goes on from JBGUOI010000257.1 coordinate 32, forward strand.
GCTGGGGCAGGACGAATATTTTGTGCTCGGAGACAACCGCAATGACAGTGCCGACAGCCGGGAGCCGACCGTCGGGAATATCAATCGGTCTGTCATCATGGGAAAGGCTTTCTGGCGAATCTTTCCGATCCGCCATTTCGGCCCGGTGAGATGAAGGAATATATCTGAGAGGAAAGATATGGGACAGAAGGTCGAAGAAATAAAAAAACAGCTTTCGGCAGCCCTTGAAAGTCAGGATACGAACAAAGTGATGAAGCTTTGCGCGCTCTATGATGAAGATGAAAGGAGCGGCGTGAAAGCGGCGGTGCGGATGTGCCGGAAACGCCTGGAGGCGCTTGAGAAAGAACGGAAGCGCCTGGATGTGATGTGGTCGTATGAGCGAAAGTATGAACATCTCGGACCGGTCTGCGGGATTGACGAAGCCGGACGAGGACCGCTGGCAGGACCGGTGGTGGCCGGAGCCGTGATCCTTCCCAAAGACTGCGAGATCCTCTGGCTCAATGATTCAAAGCAGCTGTCCGAAAAAAAGAGGGAAGCTCTTTATGACGAGATCATGGATAAGGCACTGGCTGTCGGCGTCGGAATCGTCGGGAATGCGAGAATCGATGAGATCAATATTCTCCGGGCGGATTACGAAGCCATGTGCGAGGCCATCGGATCGCTCAGGATCATGCCCGGTGTGCTATTGAATGACGCGGTGACCATTCCGCAGGTGACCATTCCGCAGGTCCCGATCATCAAAGGAGATGCGAAAAGTGTCTCGATCGCTGCCGCCAGCATTATTGCCAAGGTCACCAGGGACAGGATCATGAAAGAATATGATGACCTGATGCCTGAGTACGGGTTTGCTTCCCATAAGGGATACGGGAGCGCTGCCCATATCGAGGCGGTGAAGAAATACGGTCCGAGTGTGATCCATCGCATGAGTTTTCTGAAGAACATACTTTGATAGTCCGGGGATAATGCGGGAGAGAGCTAAAGCCGCGGTGAATAAACGTGAAATAGGGTCGGCAGGCGAAGATGTGGCCTGCCGATTTCTGGAAGAAAAGGGAATGCGGATAATCGAAAGGAACTTCCGATGCCGCTCGGGCGAGATCGATGTGATCGCTGCCGAAAAGGACGTGCTTGTCTTTGTGGAAGTCAAGCTGCGAAGATCCATGGAAGAGAGATTAGCGTTTGAAGCAGTTCATTCCGCTAAACAAAAGAAGATCATTAAAAGTGCGCTCGTGTACATGATGCAGAATAAAGTGCCGTCGGATAAGCCCTGCCGGTTTGATGTGATTGGCATAGCCGGGAAAAAACTTTATCATATAAGGGACGCGTTCGGCATTCATTAAGATATGGGTAATGAAGGAAATTTGAATATGAGCATAGACAATATCAGACGACTGCAAAGAATCAGGAAACAGGATCATCTTATTTTGCATGAGGGGGAGGTCCCTTACCTGACATTTGAAGCACTGGATGCCTATCCGTGGCTCGGACATGCCTTCTCCACCCGGCTTGGCGGAGCAACGCCGGGGGAGAGGGGAAGCATGAACCTTTCTCTGGCGGCTCTCGGGGACGGCCATGAGGATGTCCTTGAAAATTACCGCAGGGTGGCCCGAAGCGTCGGATTTGACCATGAAAAGACCGTGGGGGCTCTGCAGGTACACGGGACGAAGATCGTCAGGGTCGGCGCATCTGATGCCGGAAGCGGAGTGATCCGTCAAAACGTATTTACCCGGGAGGATGGTTTTGTCACGAATGAACCGGGTATCTGCCTGTGTGTCTATTTTGCTGACTGTGTCCCTTTATTTGCGGTGGATCCTAAGAAGCGTGCGATCGGAAGTGCTCACTCCGGCTGGCGCGGAACCGTGGCGGGAATCGGTACAAAACTGGTTGAAAAGATGGCCTCTGAATTCGGCTCTTCTGCGCAGGACCTGGTCTGCTGTATCGGTCCGTCCATCTGCCCGGACTGCTATGAAGTGAGTGAGGATGTGGCTGAAGCGTTCGAAAACGCTTATTCCGGAGAGGTGCTGAAAAAGATGCTGTTTCCGAAAGGGGAAGGCAAGTACCGGCTCAATCTGCATGAAGCGGCTTTCGAGAACTTTGTGAAAGCCGGGGTAAGACCCGAAAACATCAGCGTGACGGACATATGCACCTGCTGTGATAAAGACCTGATCTTTTCACATAGAGGTGCGAAGGGAGGTCCGCACGGCCTCAGCGCAGGCTTCATTTTTATAAGATAAAAAAAGCGGGGGCAGCTGCCCCCGTTTTTGTATGATCTGATCTCACCTTATGCTCTCGAGCAGCTGCCTGATCTTTCCGGTCGGAGACTGGATGGAGCTGATGGAGACATCATGGTTGACATGGTCGATTATGCTGGCCAGGTATTTGGTCATGTCTGCCTGCGCGTAGTACGGGCGGTCATAGATCGCCGGCGGCAGGTAGGTAAGGTTGGTGGTGATCACTTTGCTGATATAACCTTTTTCATAGTATTCGTCAAATTTGTCAAGCCCGTCGGTGAACAGGCCGAACGTAGTGCAGACAAATACTCTTCTGGCTTTTCTCTCCTTAAGCTGTTTTGCGACATCAAGCATGCTCTCGCCGGAAGAGATCATATCGTCGATGACAAGCACATCCTTATCCTCGACCGATTCTCCGAGAAATTCATGAGCAACGATCGGATTTTTTCCGTTTACGACTTTTGAATAGTCCCTTCTCTTATAGAACATACCCATGCCGATTCCGAGGATGTTGGCAAAATAGACGGCTCTTTCCATCGCTCCTTCATCCGGGCTGATGGCCATCATGTGTTTGGAATCGATCTGCAGATCAGGCACCGAATCGATCAGCGCTTTCAGGAACTGGTATCCGGGCATGAAAGAATCGAAGCCGCTTAAAGGTATGGCATTCTGCACCCTGGGATCATGCGCATCAAAGGTAATGATATTATTGACGCCCATGGAGGCCAGTTCCTGAAGTGCCAGGGAGCAGTCCAGCGATTCGCGCATGGAACGCTTATGCTGGCGTCCCTCATACAGGAACGGCATAATGACCGTGATCCTTTTGGCTTTGCCGTTTGCCGCTGAGATGATTCGCTTCAGATCCTGAAAATGATTATCGGGAGAAGTATGGTTTTCATGTCCGCAGACCGTATAGGTGAGCGAATAGTTGGTGATGTCGACCAGAATAAAGAGGTCGCAGCCTCTGACTGATTCGAGAATAACACCTTTTCCCTCACCGGTGCCAAATCTGGAGATACGCGTCTTAAGCAGGTAACTATCCGCACAATAGCCGGGAAGGGCAATGTCATTTTCAGCATTTCTCATGGGGGAGTTGTGCCTGAAGTCGACCAGGTATCTATCGACCGCCTTTCCGAGTTCTTCAAAACTTTCCAGCACCGCCAGCTTTAGCGGTCCGACAGGCATCGGGTTTTCGATATGCTCGTATTCCGTCTGCATCCTATACCTCCGTTTATCTAAAGACAGACTCTTTGCATTCGCATCTTCTTTATAGTATCATAAATCTTGATCAAATCATATACATGAGAGAAGAACAAATTATGAACAGTAAAAAGAACCGCCTGGGCGGCCATCTTATAAGCCGGGTGGAAGAGGGCTCTATAGCACAGGAACTGGAGATCGAGCCGGGTGATATCCTTCTCGAGATCAACCGGGAAAAGGTGGAGGATATTTTTGACTACCGCTACCTGATCAATGAAGAGTACCTGACTGTCCTTATTCTGAAACCGTCCGGGGAAGAGTGGGAGCTGGAGATCGAAAAAGAATACGAAGACGATCTGGGGATCGTTTTCGAGAACCCGCTGCTCGATGAATACCGGTCCTGCCGTAATCACTGTATCTTCTGCTTTATCGACCAGATGCCGAAGGGAATGCGTCCGACTCTGTATTTCAAGGATGATGATTCACGGCTTTCATTTCTGCAGGGCAACTATGTGACCCTGACCAATATGACCGATCATGATATCGACAGGATCATCCGTTATCATCTCGAACCCATCAACATCTCCTTCCAGACGATGGACCCCGAACTGCGCTGCAGGATGCTCGGCAACCGATTTGCGGGGGATATCTTTGACAAAGTAAAACGTCTTAAAGAAGCCGGAATTGAGATGAACGGTCAGATCGTGCTCTGCAAAGGCATCAATGACGGAAAGCAGCTGGAGAAGTCGCTGTCCATGCTGGAAGAATATCTTCCCTCGCTGAAAAGCGTGTCGGTGGTCCCGGTAGGCCTGACCAGGTTCCGTGAAGGACTTTATCCGCTGGAGCCTTTTGAAAAGGAAGATGCCAGAAGCGTGATCGCCATGATCGAAAAATGGCAGGATCACTATATGAAAAGGTACGGAACTCATCTGGTCCATGCCGGTGATGAGTGGTATTTCCTGGCCGGGGCACCCATCCCGGAGGAAGCATCCTATGACGGATACCTGCAGCTCGAGAACGGTGTCGGTATGGTCAGACTTCTTCGGGAAGAAGCCGAGGCGGCCCTGAAGGAGAAAG
>JBGUOI010000258.1:0-4116 GCA_045118075.1 Porcincola sp.
TTTTACGTTGAATCTTGACCCACCTTAGTGACCGCAAAGCGGATTGCTAAGGTGGGTTAATTCTGTCTGTCAATCCTGATTTTTATACTGTGAATTGACCCACCCTGTTAATGAGTTAGTACCTGGTACCCGTCAGCTGACAATGACGTCCGGTCTATAAGGATCGTCCTTGTCGACGAGTCCATCGTAATGTAGCGGCTCAGCGTAAGCAGCCGGTCATTGATAAGTTCATGGATCAGCTTCTCCATTGCAGCAGCCGGTCTTGTTTCATCAGCGCACCCGGCCGGGCTGGCTGCTGCGGCGACGGCAGTGCCGCACAGCTCATCCAGGTCCATGAAAACGTTGTCTGCCGTACTGATGCCTGCATCGGAAAACTGGTCTGTGTCAGGGTTATAGTTATACTTCCCGCTTTCCCTGATACGGTTCATCACAAAGTACGGGTGCTTAATGCCGCAGCTGCTCCGGAGATAATCGTATGCTGCCGTTTTGCCTCCGGTATTATACATCTTAACGATTTCCGGGAATGCTTCTTCCCCGATTACCGTTTTTCCCATTCCGTTCCTCCTGACCTTATGAAAAAATTTTCCTGCCTCTGGTGTTTAACCTCTTCGTTACGCTCTTCACCTGTCAAGAGGCTTTCGCGGCATAAATCCTCGTGCCCGGAAACAGGGCACTGCGGTTTATTCCACGATCCTCCTGACAGGCTTGCCTTCCTGCGCATCAAGGCTGTGCCGATAACGGGGAACCGGACAAGACTCAGTGATCCCCGTTATCGGATCTTTATTGTGCGCAGGAAGGACGCTTCACTTCCATAAGGAACTGACGGTTCCGCTTACCGGGGCCAGCCCCGGCCCCCGGCCTCCTCCAAAGAACCGGATGGCCGCGGCCCGGCGCCGCGGATGTACCTACGGGGCAATGTCCCAGTCAAAAGACTCGAACGGCCACTCCTCATCGATGTGGTCACGCACGTATTCATAAGCTTCTTCCCCCAGGTCGTTGGCAGCGAGGAATTCCCGGTAAAGGAAGCAGGCCCGGTAAAGTCGGCAGGCTTTCTTCTTTAATTCATCATACGTCGGCGGTTTCGGCGTCATTACCCCGTCCCGGTCAATGCCGTATTCCTCCAGGAGATATTTACTTCCCTCTTCGTATGTCCGGGAAGCCAGTGCCCGACGGATCTCTTCTTCCTCCCGGTAGACATCCAGGAAATCTATCGGCCGGCCGCCCTCGTATACAGCCATTGCGGCGTTTTCGTGGACACTGTTCCCGGCCCTGACCCATTCATGCAGGACGGATCTTTCTTCGTCTGTCATGGGCGTTGTCTTTTCGTATTCTTTTAATTCCTGCTTCAGGAAACGTCTTCTTTCTTTATCTGTCTTCATCTAACACGTACCTTTCATTTAACACTCTGTTTTGACCCTTTGACACGGTAACTGTCGCCCGTTATACTCAGGATGTGGCAATGATGCACCAGGCGGTCCAGGATCGCCGTGGCGGCAAGCTTGCCGGTAAACAGCTCGTCCCACCTGCCCATCGGCAGGTTGGTCGTGATAATGAGGGAGTTCTTTTCGTACCGTTGGCGGATCACCTGGAAGAAAAGACTCTCTCTTTCTCTGTCCATTTGTAAATACGAGAGTTCGTCGATGATCAGCAGAGGGACTTTGTTCAGCTTTTCCAGCGTTTCACGCAGTGTCCCGTCCTGCATCCTTTCGTACAGGCGGTCGATCAGGTCCTTCGCATTGACGAAGAGCACCTTGTAGCCTGCTCCGACGGCATTCATGCCGATCCCTGTCGCGATCATGCTTTTCCCGACGCCCGGCGGGCCGATAATGATGACATTTTCACCTGCCTCAATGAAATCCAGCCTGCCCAGCTCCGTGATCTTTCCGCTGTCCAGGGTCCGGTTGAAGCTGTAATCGATGTCCTCCAGCCGCTTTTCGGTCTCAAAGCATGCCTCTTTCCGCAGCTTGTCCGTCCTCCGGCCCCGTTTCCCTTCTTCTTCGACGTTCAGGAGCCGGACCAGGAAGTCTTCATAACCCATGGAAGAGGATTCCGCTTCACGGATCAGGTCCCTGTACTGTTCCCGCATGTCGACCAGCTTGAACCGTTTCATCATGGACTCTATGTATTCCGTATTCGTCTGGTAAGACTGCTGTTTCATCCGGGTACCTCCGCCGCCATGGCATTTGTTTCATAATAGCTGCAGTCCCGCGTCAGGGCAGGATCATCATCCCGGTAGCCGTTTTTGAACACCGGACCTGGAGGCATCTCCGCTGCGGGCAAGGGCAGTGCCAGCTTCCCGGCATTGTAATCCCTGAGGATCTCTTTGAACGACTTGATGTCCAGCTTATCCTGTTCAATGCAGTATCCGATAAAACGGTCCAGTGTCTGGTCGTCATAGATATCCGACAGGAGCATGATCTTCCTTGCGTAGTGCGTCGGCTGGTCATACTTCCTGCCGGCGGCGTCAAGATAACGCTGGCCGTTTGAAAACCGCCTGGTGAAATCCCGGCGGATCTGCGGGATAGATGTGCTGACCGGCGGCGAGACTGCCTCGTAATGCACCGGATCCGCTACAACGTCGTGTTTCTGGTCGGAAGCTTCAAGCGTAAGCAGCCGTTCCCCTTTCATATCGTATATCTCAATGCGGAACCCGTATGTAACAAGGAACTGGAGCGATCTGTCAACATACTTCACCGGAACGCTGTACTTACTGCCGCCAATGCTGATGAAGCTGTCAGGGCTGACGATACGCGTCTGGAGCGCTTTGATCCGGTAACGGGTTCTGGGGAGCGGGAGCAGCGCGGCTTTCTCCTCAAGCAGGTAGTGCTGGTTGGGGATCCGTTTCGTGGTCCCGTGTACTTCGTCACACCACCGGTTTATGAATTCCTTGCCGCGCCGATTCAGTTCCTCCATGGTTGCAAATGTATTTCCCTTAACGAACTGCTCTTCGATGTAGCGGAAGGGGGCTTCGATCTTTCCCTTTTTACGGGGCCAGTAGCAGGGACACGCGTTCAGCTCTGTCCCAAGATGTTTCGCCAGCATAAGGGCCTGCGGGTTGTACCGGATCTCATCTTCACTCTTCGGATTGTTTTCGATCACCAACGCTTTGGGGTTATCGATCAGCAGTTCCAGAGTCACCCCGCCCAGATCAGCAAACAATTCCTGGACCGCTTCATAAATCGCCGCCGCATCCGCTTTCAGTGAAAAGCAGACCGCTTTCTTTCTGGATGCCGCCAGGATCATTGCGAAACAGTATACTTTTCGCTCCCTGCTTCCGACCACCATGGAATACTCGGACCAGTCGAACTGCGCCTGGTCTCCCGGCGGCGTTTCGATCCTGACGGTTGCCTTGGAGCTGATCCGTCCAACGTCCTCATCTACCCTTTGCAGGAACCGGTAAACAGTTCCGATGCTTCCGGTGTATCCCTTTTTCTTGATCTCTTTGAAGATCCGTGTTCCGTTGAACTCGTTCGGTTTACACCTCAGATCGATCACCATCTCTTTATACGCATCCAGGCAGGAGTGATATACGCTGCGTCCATACGCCGGTTCTTCCTTCAACTCAAGGAGTTTCCTGACAGTGTTTCTCGATATCCCAAGGATCTTTGCAGTCTCACGTTTTGAGTGGGTCTGCTTGTAGACCCTCTGGACAGCTGCCCAATCTTGCAATCCATACACCTTCTTTCACCTCCCCTCCGTGGCTGTTTGCGCACGAAGAGGATTGTATGTTGCATGATCAGGTGGGTCAATTCTGAGTGTTAGATTTTCAAGGTACAGTGTATCCGGATTGTAGTTACAGAACGGCCTCATGCTGCTAAAGTGGGTCAGTTCTGAATGCAAAACCCGGGTCAGTTTTCATTGTAAATCAATAAACGTTCATCGAGCATCTTGGATGCGAGATGCTCTGCTTACAGAAAATGCATACCTGTCCGCTTTGTACGGAGATGAAGTCTTCTCCTGCTCTGCGGAAAGGACAGGAAATGTATTTTAACCAGATGGATTTTGGTAAAAGACTTCAGGAGTGCCGGAAATCAAGAGGAATCACGCAGGAAACACTGGCAGAACTTTTAGGGTTTGCTTCCAAGCAGCATGTGAGCCGCATGGAACGCGGCATTG
>JBGUOI010000259.1:0-6237 GCA_045118075.1 Porcincola sp.
CGTCTTATAAGTTCGTCACGATCAGTGCCGCTCCCGACACGATCAGCATTACCGTGATCAGCCTGGCCGTCACTTTCTCATCGAGGAAGGATGCTGCCTTTATTCCGGCAAACAGCCCCAGCAGCATGAACGGCACCAGCTTCAGGGCCATTAATAGGGCCCCGGCGGTCAGGATGCCCGCAGCGGTATATGTAATTAGCCGGAAAGTATTCTCGATCAGGAATACTGCGCAGATGTTGGCTTTGAATGCGCTGCTTCCTTTAGTCACCCGGCTGATGTAGGCGCCAAGGAGGGCTCCCACTCCGTACATTCCGCAAAGGATACCGGACAGGATGCCGAAAAAGAGCATCCCGGGAGTCAGTATCTTCCCGCTGCTTACTTCAGACGGACCGGAATTATGCATTCCGCGAAATAAAATTTCGACGCCGACGAGGACCACCACGGCGCCGAAAATGATCTTGACCAGGCGCACATCGGTATTCTTAAGAAGGAATACACCCAGAAGCGATCCGGCCATCACCATGGCGGAGATCGGAATGACCACGGCCGGTCTTAGGTTCTTTCTCTCCCGCCAGGCGATTATGATATTGGATGGATAGCCCAGCACCAGCTCTACCGGTGAGATACTGATATTGCTTCCCGAGAAGGAAAGGATGGTATTGAACACCAGTGTGTTGGCAAATCCGCACAGTCCTTTTACAAAGAAGGCGGCAAATGCTGCGGCTATCCAAATGAACATAATGTCAGGTCCTTTTAATCAGGTATTTTTAATCACTCAAGCTCAGCCAGCTCTTCGCTCATGCGCTCCTGGCAGTTTGCGATCACATCGTCGACTGTGGAGGAACCGTCGACTACGAGATAGTCCATTTCCTCGTTGAAGATGTTGTTCAGCTGCAGGAATGCAACAGAAGTCTCATCGGAAGCCATCTTGGGATCGATCGTAGCAGCCATCTCGTTGAACAGTTTCATCTGGTCAGCATAGTTGGTGTACTCAAGGGTGCCCATGATGCTCTCTCTGACCGGGATAAAGTTACCGGTCTCGCAGAACAGCTTCATGCCTTCGGCGCTGGTGATGTAGTTAGCGAAGATCGCAGCAGCCTTCGGATACTTGGTTCCTGCATAGCAGAACAGGCCGTTGCCGCCCATATCGTTGCCGGTCTTGCCGTCTTTCTGGGGCAGATAGGTGATGGCCCAGTTGCCGGGCATGTTCTCTTCCATGGTGGACATATGCCAGCTGCCGGCGAAGTCGATGCCGCACTGCTGAGCTACGAATACGTTGTTGGCTACCATCGGAGCGGTGAAACCGGTGTTGATCATGGTGTCATCTGCGCGAAGGTCAGCATACCACTGAAGAGCTTCCCTGACGGGATCGGAGTCTATGGTGATCTCAGTCTGGTCTTCGTTAAGAAGAGCGCCGCCGTTCATGTAGATCCAGGGAAGGAAACGATAACCGGAGTTGTTCTCCCAGATACCGGCCATGCCGTAAGGAAGGTCATAAGCTTCTTTGAGCTGTCTGCCCATGTCGGCGATCTCTTCCCAGGAGTAAGCATCTTCAATGCTCTCCGGAATACGGAAGCCCTGCTCCTCGAACATCTTTACGTTGTAGAAGGTAGCCAGCACGTCGGTGTGATGCGGAAGAGCTACGATCTTGCCTTCATAGGAGCAGCCGGAGATGAAGCCATCGGCGTAATCATCATAGTCGGCTTTGGAAACATAGGGTGTCAGGTCAAGCATAACATCGGCAGCTTTAAATTTGCCCAGTCTCTGATAGGTGTAGCGGATAACATCCGGCCAGTCGTTGCCGGCGATCCTGGTGTCGAGCAGGTCACGGAAGTCAGCGGACGGATAGGTCTGACGGGTCAGTTCGATCTCGGGATGATCCTCTTCGAACTTGTCAAGGACTGCCTTCCAGGCAGCTTCTTCTGCGGAAGAACCTTCCCAGTAAGCGAACTCGATCTTAGCGCCTTCTTCGGCTACCAGATCTTCCACAGTCTCGGGAACTTCGATCTCTTCTGCGAAAACGGTCACTGCTCCAAGGAGCATGGTTGCTGCCATAGCCATGGCCATAGCCTTCATCATTTTGTTTTTCATAGTCTCCTCCTTTTATAAAAACAATATAATGATTACCTGGGTTTTGCGGGCATCATCAGCCTTTAATGCCGGATGCCACCATGCCTTCCACGAACTGCCGCTGGAAGATCAAAAAGACGATTACTACCGGCATGATCGCGATCAGCGAAGCTGCCATGATATCGTTCCAGTTGACATACAGGGCGCCGTTCAGGTTGGAAAGTCCAAGCTGGATGGTGTAGAGTTTCTCGTTTGAGAGCATGATCAAAGGCCACTGCAGGTCGTTCCAGCGCCACATCGTGGTGAAGATGATCAGTGTGCTCGTCAGCGGCTTTACGTTGGGAACGATCACGTGCCGGAAGATCCCGAATTCGGTGGATCCGTCTATTCTGGCCGCTTCGAGCAGCTCGTCGGGGATCTCACTGATAAACTGCCTGGCCATGAACAAGCCGAAGGCTTCCGCGCAGGGCGGGATGATAACACCAAGAAGCGTGTTGCGGATACCGATCTTCGCTGAGATCATGAAGACCGGGATCATGATGACCTGCATCGGGATCATCAGTGTGCTCAGAACGATCATGAACATGAACTCTTTGCCTTTGAATTTGTACTTGGCAAAGGCAAAACCTGCCAGCAGGTTGATGAAGATCGTGATCGTCACGGAGCTGACCGTCGTGATAAGACTGTTCCGGAAATAATTCAGGAAACTTGCTCTTTGCACGGCGCCCACGAAGTTGCTCCATACCAGTCTGGACGGCCAGATGGTGGGCGGGAAATTAAAGATCTCATCCTGCGGCTTGACCGCCGTGACAAACATCCAGTACAGCGGGAAGAGGGCGATGATCGCCATCAGGAAAATGAATATAATACCGAGAATACGAAGCACCTTACTGCTTTTGCTTGTTACGTTCATCTCAGCCCTCCCTCTCCGCTCTGTTGCGGATAATCGTGAATACGAACAGGATCAGGAACAGCACCACACCGCCCGCGGAAGCACGGCCGAAATAGTTTTTGCTGAACGCCTGCTCATAGACATACATGACCAGCGTCTTGGTAGAGTTGAGCGGGCCGCCCTTGGTCATGGTGTAGACCAGGTCGAAGGAACGGAACGCGTTGATCAGGCAGGTGATAAAGACGAATACATGCGTGTTCTTCAGAAGCGGAAGCGTGATATAGCGGAATTTCTGCCAGCCGGTGCAGCCGTCGATGGACGCTGCCTCGGTCAATTCCTTTGAGATACCCTGGAGTCCCGCCAGGTAGATGACCATGTTGTAGCCGGTTCTTTGCCAGATGAAGGCCGAAGCGACCATGATCATTGCAAATTTCGGGTCGGCCGACCACTTGACTGCCGGAATGCCGACCAGGCTCAGCAGATAGTTGATGATACCGATCTGGTCCTGGAACAGCCAGTTGAAAACGGCACCGGCGGCAACCGTGGAGACGACAGCGGGAAGATAGATCGCCGAACGGACAACGCCGCGCAGCGGGAACTTCTCATTGAGAAGAACCGCGAAGAACAGAGCCAGGACCATAATGACCGGAACGGTCATGGCGCTGAACAGGAATGTATTTCCCAGAGATTTCAGGAACACTTTATCTCCGAAGAGATAGGTAAAGTTATCAAGCCCCAATAAATTTCGGCTTGCCCAAGCCGTTCCACTTGACCGTGCTGTAATAGAACGACATGAACAGCGGAATGATCATGAATCCCATAAACAGGATCATGTTCGGCGCGACAAACAGATAGGGCACATACCGTTTGTCCTGCCAGAAAGGTTTCTTTGTTTTTCCCTGCATGGCTTCTCCCTCACTCAATTGCTTCCAGCACATACAGCTGGGAAGTGAAATCACCTTTGTCTCTTCCTGAATCTTTATATTTCACAGCCGGGTTGCGGACTGTAGACCCCGTGTATTCAAGATCCGGCAGGAAGCCCATCTTCATCAGTTCCTGTCCGTAATAAACTTCCCCGTTCCTGGAGCATCGGTACTTCTGATCACCGATCAGTCCCTCGAGCGGGATCCTTATGCTGTTCGGATTAGGCCTGGCCATTGTTTTGTAGTAAGCAACCACTGCCTGCTTCTTATCCTCCGAGACCACCATCCAGGCGGTACGGCGCTCCTTCTCAAAGGGACTGAGCAGCCGGTAGAAAGTGCCGAACTGGAACAGTCTCCGGTAATTACGATAGAAGCTTACCTGCTCCCTGATCTGGTCTTTCTCTTCCTCGGTCAGTTTTCCCGGATCAAGCTCATAGCCGAAATCTCCGAAGAAGGCCACATCTGCCCTTGTCTTTAAGGGTGTCACTCTTCCGAGCTGGTGATTGGGCGAGGCGGATACATGCGCGCTGATGGATGAGACCGGATACGCCAGGCTGGATCCGTACTGGATCCTCAGGCGCTCGAGCGCGTCGGTGTCATCGCTGGCCCAGGCCTGCGGTGCGTAATAGAGCATGCCGGCATCGAAGCGTGCGCCGCCGCTGGCGCAGGACTCAAAAAGGATATTCGGAAAAGCTTCGATCAGCTTTTCGTACAGCCGGTAGACTCCCAGGATATTCCTGTGGAAGAACTCGCCCTGCCGCTCGCTCTCGAGCATAAAACCGTAGGGCTCCGTGATGTCCCGGTTCATATCCCATTTCACATAGTCAACTTTTCCTTCGCGAAGGACCTTCTCCAGCATTTCGAACAGGGCGTCCACCACCTGCGGATTGGAGAAATCCAGCACATACTGTCCTCTTCCGTGGGACATGGGTCTTTCCGGCACTCTTACGGTCCACTCCGGATGTTTGCGGAAAAGCTCGCTGTCACGGTTTACCATCTCCGGCTCGATCCAGAGGCCAAAATCAAGACCCATTTCGTGGATCTTCTCTGCCAGTCCCTTTATACCTGAAGGAAGCTTGCGTTTATCATCAAACCAGTCTCCCAGCGAGGAAGCAGCATCGTCGCGGTGACCGAACCAGCCGTCATCGAGGACGAAGAGCTCCAGGCCCAGATCTTTGGCATCGCGGGCGATATCCAGGAGTTTCTCCTCGTTAAAGTTGAAATAGGTCCCCTCCCAGTTGTTCAGCAGCATCGGCCTTTCTTTTTCGCGCCAGGGGCCGCGCACCAGCCTTTTGTTGAAGGCGCTGTGCAGTGCCTGTGACATTCCGTTAAGGCCTTTATCCGACCAGACCGCCACAGCCTCGGGCGTCTGGAAGCTCTCACCGGGAGTCAAAAGCCAGTCAAACTGGAAGCCGCCGATACCCATAAGCACGCGCGCTTTCTCCAGCCGGTCCACATCCACGCAGGCTTCGAAGTTTCCGCTGTAGATCAGCGCGAACCCGTATGCCTGGCCGGCGTTTTCGGTAGTATTCTTTCCCGCCAGCGCTATGAATGGATTATGCTCCGCACTGGAGCATCCTCTGGCACTGTATGTTCCCTGAATGCCGCTTACCAGCGCTCTTCTGTGAATATGGCGCTCTCTCGCCCACGCTCCGTCGAGCGTGATCAGATCGTAATCTGCATCGAAAAAGTCGAGGGAGAGGGACATAGCTTTGGTGATATGCAGCTTTTCGTCACCCTCATTCACAAACCGGACGTTTCTGGCGATCACGTCAAAATCTTCAAAGATCGTGTAAGAGAGGATCATCTTAGTCCGGATCACATCATCTGCGAGGGTGATCTCCAGCGTAAGCGCCTCTTCTTCCCCTTCCGTATAGAGAGCGGGAAGGCCTTCAAGTTTCGGTTTCGTTTTCAGGATCTGATGCGAGACATACCTGAAATCTGTCAGCGTGCTGCCATTCTCCTGCCTGATCTCATAAGCGGGAACGCGGTAATCGGTATTCCCGTAGGCGGGATATTCCAGCCTTGCATGCTCGAGCGATGTCATGTAATCATCATCGAACAGGTAGCTGGTATGGCTTGTGGATTTAAGCTGCAGAAAATAGCCGTAATCTTCCTTCTCCGGAAGAACAGCGCCAAAGTACAGGTGGGCCAGGTGGCCGCTGCGGATGACCTTCATCAGATAACTGATCCGGTCATTGGACAGGTGGAATTCCTGTGTCTGCGGATAATAGATGATCTGTTTCATTTCCGTTACCTCTCTGAAAACCCGGCGGACGGTGTATGTTCGGTCATCATCATGTGTCTGTGAACGCGCGTTTATTTTCGGGTTAAATAAAAGCGTTCGCTGTG
>JBGUOI010000260.1:0-3912 GCA_045118075.1 Porcincola sp.
GTTGCCGCAAGGATCACCTTGCTCTGCATCCTGTACCGCTTCAGGTTCCTTTTCCTGGCTACGATATCCTGCCAGGTCAGAAATCCAAGCCCTCCGAAGATGATCAGAAATGAAATCGGCAGAACGATCAGGGCATTATTGCTGTAAGCTGTCAGGGATGAAAACGCGCCGCTGTGCGTCCCCATCAGGTCAAATCCCGCGTTGCAAAAGGCAGAGATGGAATGAAACACAGCCATCCATATCCCGGAAAGTCCGAAGTCCCTGCAGAACACCGGCATCATCAGAAGCGCTCCCGCCGCTTCAATGATGAAGGCAACCCGGAAAATAAAGTGCATCATCTGTGTGGTGCCGCCGATTTGAAAAGCAGAGATACTGTCTTCTACAAGGTCCCGCTCCAGCAGCGAGAGTTTCTTGCCCCTGAGAGTCTCAATGAAAAGGGCAACAGTAATCACGCCAAGACCGCCTGCCTGGATCAGGAGCAGGATGACCGCCTGGCCGAAGGGCGACCAGTAAGAAGCGGTATCCCGGATCACAAGGCCGGTGACGCATACTGCAGATGTCGCTGTGAAGAAGGCACACTCCGGAGACGTCATATTCCCGCTCTTTGCCGATATCGGAAGCATCAGGAGAATTCCTCCTAAAATGATAACGCCGGCAAACGCCAGCAAAATGATCTGAAACGGAGAAAGCTTATTCTTAGATTTATTCCTCTTCATTTTCCCTGAGTAAGGAAGCCTGATCGACCCTTTCTCATTTCCGTATAAACTTCCCATCTTCCTCGTTGTCCTCAATACTGATAAAACGCTCCGCGGTCATATGAAGATCATACTTCTCGCGGAGTGAAGCGATCGTCGCCATCATGGGAGAGGCGTGATGGGCGTCAATAGCTGCCTGGTCTTCCCAACTATCGATAAGCAGAACGGTTTCCGGGTCGTCAAAGGACTGATAGTACTCGTAGCGCAGATTACCGGCCTCGGCTCTGACAGCAGCCACCGTTCCGCCGGAAGTCATCTCTTCGGCGAACTTCCGGGCATTGCCGTCTGTTCCTGTATAACGAAGATTCACTGTAATGGCCATGTTTATCCCTCCATTTTTTTTATGCACAGATCAGCTGCATGATGCCGGCCAGAATTACCGCAAAGATCGGAAACCCAACCAGTGTTCCCAGCCACTTTCTTACAAGTGTCTTTCCGTAAATATACGGCATCAGATCTTCTGTGCCCGGAATGATCCAGGCTTTTGTATGGCCTACCCACCACCAGTCGATAAAGATACGGTCGAATAAGCCGCTGATCATGAGTATGACCAGCATCTGTCGGCAGCCATCCCAAAAGCCCGAGGCACCATTAATGCCGTAGACCATGAGCGGCACCAGAACCAGCATCGGGACTAAGAGGGCGATCAATGTGATGATCGAGGTTTTCCTGATTTTATTCTCGGTTGTCAGGCCGAGTTCTGTCACCCGGTCCTTCACTTCCTGCTCGTAAAAAACTACAAGTCCGACCGGACCGTCTGCTATACCGATCACACATACGATCAGCAGTACAAAACACATAACAATGCCTTCAACGATCAATATCATCTTTGCTGTCTCCTGTTCTATGCTGCGTCTCCCTCTTGGGGATTCCAATGACAATATCTTGAAACGAAGGGCTGAATGTTAAATCAATCTAACAAATATCATTATAAACAGCCATATGCATTTGAACAAGTATTTTCGCTCTGCTTTAGGCGAACTCCGTTCACCTTTTTTCACATTATATCGCATGGATGTCAGAATGGGAGGCCGTATACAACTATGTAAAGAAAATAACAAGCATTCAGCTTTTGAAATAGATCAGACATTCGAAAAACAGATTTGAATATGCTGAACGCCCTGACGTCAGTCGATTTAGATGAGGGATTGATGCCGGCGATAATCAGCAAATGAAAAATTCTTATTTTACTGTATCAAGCAGCAGATAACCGTCTTCCGGGCAGATCGCAGCCTCTCCGCCGCTTGTGGGAATCCGTTCGGACAGGTTATGGGCCTTTTCCACCTCATCCAGGGGATAGATATAGGCCTTGATCGGCAGATTGTCATAGGCCACATCGGCATTGCTGCCGGTGTTTCCGAATGAGGCAATCGCATCCGCCCAGTCCGTCCATTTTCCGGATTCAAAACTTACAAAGCTCTCTCCGGGATTGACGATCCCTTTGGCATAACGCGAGACTGAGGGTTTGTACTGACCCGCGTCGGAATTATGGTCTTCGGCGCCTTTCAGGTTCAGCCTGTGGTATCCGGCATAGCGGAACGTTTCCGTAACACTGTCAAGCAGTACGCCGTCATCAGGCTGCACGGCGTCCCCGTTCAGCAGGTAGACAGAAGCAGTTACCGCCGCATCCAGGTCGCCCGTCATAGCGGATACATACTGCAGGACACTGTTCGCCTCCACCGTGAAAACGTTGGCTGCATAGACCGGGGAGGGGAACAGCGTAGAGCTGATGGTTTCCGCAGGCATGTTGTCGTAAGCCAGGATCGCCAGCGTATCCAGATCCAGGCGGTCTTCCTCCACGACATATTCAAAGGTGCAGATGCCGTTCAGGGACATATCGTAATAGGAGATCAAAAAATATCCGGCGTCTCCCCATTCCGGTCCCCAGCTGTTTTTGGAAAATCCATACCCCGTCTGCGGGAGGTCGGCGGTCCTCCGGCCAGTTCTCTGCGGAAAAAGTATCATCCCAGCCGACCACCGTTACCATGTGAGTTGACATAACCGGCTCATATGCATACTGCGCAATGGTCACAGGATCGGAGCTGATCTGCACCGAATAACTGTCCTGGTTTCTCTCTGCCAGGACATTTTCGATCGGGCCGCCAAACCCTGCAGATTTCAAAATCCGCAAAAGCTGGGCATGGTTGTACAGGCTCAGGTCATAACAATCCTCCGCTATGTCGAAAAGGCGTGCCCGTTTCCTGATCATATCCCGCAGTTCATCATCCGGCACAGCGGATACGGAGACGGTTCCTGACCAGATATCGGCAAATCTCTCCTTCTCTTCCTCTGTGGCGCCTTCCCGGTCTTTCAGGTATGCCAGCATTTCGGTCCGCTTTTCTTCCGGTGTCTTCATCGGTTCCTGCCCCGGTGCAAATATATCCGAAAGGTTCTTCATACTTTTATTTCTCCTTATCATTTCCTTTAAGTTATCTTGACTTTGCTGCGTGACAGCATTTTTATGAAACAGATCATACAAATATTCTAGTATGGATAACTGCCCGATGCCATGGGATAAGCACGAAAAACTATATTATGAACGCATGCATTTTACCTGCTGTTTTCTGCCACTTACCGCCATCTGCGGGACATATCCGAAAAGATGATGTATGATGGGTTCATCTTAGAGAAAGAGAGGATCACAGAGGATGAAGGTCAGCGTAGATGTCTCTGCAGAATATACCGAACCGCATGCCATTATCCATACAGACAAAGTCACTCCACAGATCCAGCAGGTGATTGATATCCTTGGGGGCAGCGAGAGTCCGATCACTGCCTATTATACCGAAGGGGATCTGGTGATTTTGAAGCCGATGGAAATCTATATGGTAAGAGTCGAGAACACAGAGACGATCCTTTATGGTGAAAAAAAGAAATACCGGTCCAGAAAAAGGCTGTATGAACTTGCTATGCAGCTTGGAAAAGGATTTATGCAGATCTCAAAATCCACACTGGTCAACCTTTCCTATCTGGACAGCATTGAACCGGGTTTTAGCGGAACCATGTTATTAAAGCTGAAAAACGGCAGTAAAGATTACGTTTCAAGAACGTATCTGCCGGAATTTAAAAAATATCTTGGATTATAGGAGGAAGAGACGATGAAGGATGTATGGAAAGACCTTGCAAAAAGTTCAATTATCAGTATCGGGATATCCTT
>JBGUOI010000261.1:0-8211 GCA_045118075.1 Porcincola sp.
TGTGGAGGGAGCGAAACAAGAGTGATCCCCAAGACACCTAACATTCATAAGTTTTCTGGTTGGACAATTTCAAAAAGCGCTACCACCTCGAAGCCTGGTTTGATGGAAAGAACGTGTGCTCTTTGCGGCAAAAAGGAAAAGAAAACCATTTATACGGGTCTTGTCAAGGAAAATGGAAGATGGGTATATAAAGAAAATGGCAAGTTTTCTGCTAAGACAGGAATCACAAAACGCATTGATGGTAAGGGAGGTTGGTACTACGTCGAAAATGGCGTATTATGCACAAATAAATCTGGTATAACAAAGCGTATTGATGGAAAAGGTGGCTGGTACTACGTTGAGAAAGGTACCATGAAAACAAATAAATCTGGTCTTACAAGGCGCATCGATGGTAGAGGAGGATGGTACTATGTAGAACGCGGAGTATACCGGCAGAATAAAACTGGTCTGACGAAACGCATCGATGGCAAAGGCGGCTGGTACTTCGTTAAAAATGGGGCGTTTTATACATATAGAACCGGAGTAGTTAAGCGGATTGATGGTAAAGGTGGCCTATACTATGTATATAACGGCTTTTTTCAGGCTAGATATACAGGAACGATCACCGACAGCGCCACCGGAAAAACCTACAATATTGTCAGAGGCGTAGTGAAGTAAGTTTGCCTCCCAACAACAGATATCATAACCCGTGGGATATAACTCCTGCGGGCTTTTCTTTTGCCCCTTTTTTGCAAACAAGGGAGGGTTGTTCTTGCTATTTCCGGAATGACGATTTAATATACGACACTACCAGAAGGGAGGGAGAGACGTGAATGTAACGGTAATTAAGCCACAAGCACAAGAAAATAAGCGGCTTCGAGTGGCTGCCTACTGCCGGGTATCTACGGATAAACTTGATCAAGAGACATCGATCGAAAACCAGATCGATTATTATGAAAAGCTGATCCGGGAAAATCCGGATTACGACTTTGCAGGGATCTATTATGATCATGGCTTTTCCGGGTTTAAAGGAAAACGTCCGGGCTTTGAAAAGATGATGGAAGAAGCCAGGGAAGGCAAGATGGATCTGATCATGACAAAATCGATCACCCGGTTTGCCAGAAACACCGAGACCGTTCTGAAAGCGACCAGAGAGCTTAAGGAATTAGGGATCGGTGTTTTTTTTGAGCTTCAAAACATCAATACGCTGACGCAGGCCGGAGAGCTTTTAATGACCATCTACGCTGCCTTTGCCCAGGGTGAGAGTGAATCGAACCGAGAGCTTACGAAGATGTCCTGGAAAAGAAGATATGAAGATTGCCGACCTCGCACTAATCTGGAGCGCATGTTTGGATTCTGTAAGGGAAAAAAGAAGGATACTTTTGTGATTGTCCCTAAAGAAGCGAAAATCATCCGGCAGATCTATAGATGGGTGAGAGACAATTATGACACAAATACCATTCTGAGGATGTGTAAGAAAGCAGGCTATAAAAAGCGGGAGAAAAGGGACTTTGTCCATCATGACATTTACAGGCTGATTAAAAGCGTCTGTTACAAAGGGGATTATATAATGCAGCGGACTTATGTTGATGACAATGGACGTGGTCAGATAAATAGGGGAGAGTTGCCCCAATACTATGTGGAAAATCATCACCCTGCGATTGTTTCCAGAGAGCTTTGGGAAGAAGCCAATACCGCTTATACCAAAAGGATGGAAGAAAAAACCAGGTACTTTCCTATGTTACCTTTTTCAGAAGACAATTATCCCTATAAGAATAAGCTTTACTGCGGATTATGTGGAGAGAAACTGGCTCAGTCCGCCCGCAAAGAAAACATGTCACAACAATTTTTCAGATGCCCTCGGAAGATAAAACCAAATCAGGAACGCTGCTCGGGGCTTTACATATCGCAAAGAGTCATTGAAGCCTGGCCGGAAATTACCGAGAACATCTATATCAAAAAAGACCCGGATAAGCCGGTACATGAGCAATTCACCTTTTGTACTGAACAAGAATGGCTCAAAGAAAATCAAAAACCGGGGTATCCCAAAAGCATCCCTTACACTCCGGATAATTTCTGGTTTTATAAACGTCTCTATTGTGCCATTTGCGGATGGCCTTTATACAAGCATTCAACCTCAATAGGCAAAATCATTTTTGAGTGTGGCGGCAAATCGAAACATAAAAAGGAATTTTGTAAGGGAGTGACGGTTCCACTGGAAGCGTTGGAACGGTTGCCCAAAATGGATGGTTATTTTTTGTTAATGGAGGAACACCAAGATGGAGAAAAAAGTTACCGTTATTCCTGCCAAAAAGAAGTGCCAAAGCGAAAAAAGTTCATCCGCGGCGAAGAGACTACGAGTAGCGGCGTACTGTAGAGTGTCAACGGATCATGAGGAGCAAGCCAGTTCGTTTGAGAACCAGGTGGATTACTATACCAAGTATATTTCAAAAAATCCGGATTACGAAATGGTGGACATATACGCGGATGATGGTATCAGCGGAACAAACACCAAAAAGCGGGAAGGATTCAACCGGATGATCGCAGACTGCGAGGCGGGGAAGATTGATCTTGTGATTACCAAATCGATCTCACGGTTTGCCAGGAATACGCAAGATTGCCTTCATTATTCCCGAAAGCTCAAGAACTTAGGAATCGGGATCATTTTTGAGAAAGAGAATATCTCCACATTGGACGCGAACGGCGAGCTGTTATTTACAATTTTAAGCTCCCTGGCCCAGGAAGAATCGCGGAACATATCTGAAAACTGTAAGTTTGGAATTCGCCATAATTATCGTAACGGGATCATAAAACAGAGTACGAAGTACTTCCTGGGATATGATACTGACGAGAATGGGAAATGGATCATTAACCATAAGCAGGCAAAGATAGTGAAACGTCTTTATCGGGAGTTTCTGGAAGGATGGACAGTTAATGAAATAGCAAAGCATTTGAACGAGGAGAAGATCCCCGGCCCCAAAGGTAAGGTCGCATGGGAAGGCACGACCATTTTGTATATGATTAAAAACGAAAAATATATTGGAGATACCAGGCTTCAAAAGTATTATATTTCAGATTACCTGACAAAGAAGGCTGTGAAAAACAGAGGCGAAGTGGAACAGTATTATGTGGAGAATTCTCATGAGGCTATCATTTCCAAAGAAGAATGGAACGCCGCGCAGTTGGAAGTAGAACGAAGATACCGTTATTGTAAAGAAATAGGGATTTTGCGTTATGGGAATACTTCAGTCGACTCTCCTTTTAACCCAAAAATAATATGCGGTTCTTGTGGGGATTATTACAGGAGACAAATATGGACTGCGAAATCTGTCATTTCATGGGTATGCCGAAACCGGTGTATGAAAGGGAGACAATCGACTTGTCATAACGATTGGGTGAGAGACGAAGTCATAAATCAGGTTTTTCTGATTGCATGGAACAGCGTCGTTAAAGATCGGGATGAGCTTCTTGGCGCATGGGAAGCCATGAAGGAAGAAGGCAATCCGCTGGAGAAGCTGCGTGCCAGACAGATGATCGAACTTACCGGCGAAGGCCCCTTAGAAAAACCGCTGCCGGAGTTGACGAGAATGGTTTTAGAGCGCCTGATCGTACATACCAAAAGAGAGTTCACAGTTCGTTTCCTGGACGGGACCGAGAGAAAAGTGATGTTACCACAGGTCAAGAAATGGTGAGTTTGGTGTGATAGTAGCTCCCGGACATACTTCTAGAACAATAAAAAAACATTTAAAAGGACTTCTGGTGATGAATAAGTAAGCCAGGAGTCTTTTTTTATGCACGAATGCATAGGGGGGTAGATTTTAGAAACCCGCATAAAAAGGGGGTAAATCGAAACTAAATCATATACTTTTACATATTCACTAGAATTAAAAATAACGTCGGGAGGCAGCCATTGACGCCGAAGATCCTGCAGGGGATGAGCACGGGCAATGTACTCTGCCTTATCTTCCTGCTGTTCAATGCGGCCTATGATATCAGGAAATGCTCTATCTGGTGGCCGGGTTGTGTGATCGGCGGCCTGGCTGGTCTCCTGATCCGCCTTCCCGGAGGAATGACAATGATTCTCGGGGCTTTGCCCGGATTGCTTCCCGGACTTTTATTGTCTGCTCTGTCTTTGGCTGCCGGGCAGGCACTGGGGCTTGGAGATGGACTGGTACTGCTTGCGTGCGGGATGATGACTGACCCGGAAACAGTTCTGGGAATGCTTTTTATCGCTTTTTTTCTGGCCGGGTTCTACGCTTTGTTTTTACTGCTGGCCCGTAAAAAGGACAGAAAAGAAAGTTTTCCGTTTGTCCCGTTTCTCCTGGCAGGGATGGTGCTGACGATCCTTTCGGGATGAGCCGGGACCCGGTGGATTTACAAAGGAAATAAGATATGGAAAAGAGAAAACACCGGATAAAAGCTGCTTTTACTGTGGAGGCGGCCATGTTGATGGCAGTGATACTGCCGGTACTTATGGCGATACTGATCGCTGCATTCGATCTGCATGACCAAGCCCTGCTGCAGGGAACTGTCAGCGAAGCGCTGAGCATGGGAGGCAATCTGGTCATGTATGAAGAAGAAAGGGCTGCTCTGCCCGGGCTGATCGGTTCGCTGATACAGAATGGGACGATCCGGGCGGAGAATTTAACCAGCAGCGTGAGTGCAAGTCCGGAACATGTGAGTGCATCATGTTCAGGGGCTATTGACTATCCCGCCTTTCTGAAGCCATTTACGGCATCCGGCAGCCGTACGATCAGTGCCGCCGGAGATAGGATCATCCTCCATCCGCCGTCACTGATATGGAAGGTGAGAGGAATCAAGCGTGTAGTCTCAGCACTGAAAACGTCATAGGAAAAGCGAATGAAGACAGAATATCGAAAAGAATTTGACCATTGCTTCCTGATCGTTACCTGCAGCTGGAAGCAGACGAAAGATTTTGCGATCCGGATGATGGAAGAAAACAAAATAGAGTATCTTTTTCCGGTCACCAGCCGTATGCTTAACGGTCATCTGCAGCTGTATTACGAAGTCACGAACCTCACCCCGCTTACGGAGATCTATGATCATATGCCGATGAGCATATCAATGATCCGCCGCCTTTTTCAGGATATGAGAAGCGCGGTCCGGGAAGCCGAACGCTTTTTTCTGGAACCGGGAGATATCCTGTTTGATCCTTCGTTTATCTTTGCGGATCCAGACACCGGCGCGGCAAGCTTTTGCTGTGTACCGGGCAGGCCCGAGCCGGTAAAGCCGGATGCGCTGATCCTGGCAGAGTATATATTAAAAAGGCTCGATCATGCTGACCGCGATGCAGTCAAGGTTGGGTACGATTTCTATCGGGAGATCAGTTCACCGGGAGCGCTCCTTAGCGATGCGCTCAGGGAAATGACTGATCCGGCTGCCCAGGTCCCGAGAGCAAGCCTGAGGTCCCTGGAACTTGAACAGGACTGGACAAAAAACACGGCTAAGTCAGCGGGAAAAGGTTCATCAGACCGACCGTTATCCGGAGAAACCCGCTCATCAGGCGCGGAAGCGGAAAAAGCTGACACCGGAACGGGGAAGAAGAAAAAGGCCCGGAGTTTGAAGAACTTAAGTTCCACAGCCAAATGCGCGATGATCATTATCCCGGTGAGCATGGTGGCAGCTGCTTTGCTGATCTTTTTTTCCGGTGCTGACCTAAGCGCAGCCGGAGGCTTGTTTTTTCTGGCAGGCGCCCTTGACTGGCTGGTGATCAATTCGGTCCGGAATGCCCGGTCCGGAAGACAGAACCTTTGGGCCCCGCAGATGGAGACTTCCGAAGAAGAGGCGTTTATGCAATCCCTGCTGCAGGATGTCTATGACCGGGGAAAGTAAAGAACTCTCCTCCGGACAAAACAACAGCGAAACCTACGGTCGGAAGCAGCTGCTTCCGGCTTTTTCGTATGGTTTACAAACACCTTTTACCCGATATAATTAAGGCATACAGATTATTCTTTTGACAAAAGAAGGATATTTGACAGATAGATTCGGTTTTTCGGAGAAAATATGAAGATATTACTGGCAGCAGTCAACGCCAAATACATTCACACCTGCCCGGCGGTTTACAGCCTGAGGGCTTATGCGTACGCTTCCGTGCCGGAGATGTCCGGGAAGATAACGATCGAGACCGCGGAATTTACGATCAATGACAACTACCAGGATGTCCTGGCCGGGATCATGGCCTGCGAAGCGGATGTCATCGGATTTTCCACCTATATCTGGAATGTGGACCGGGTTCGGCGCCTGATCAGGGACATCCGGTGCATCCGGGAAGATACGGTGAGAATCTGGGCCGGCGGGCCGGAGGCGGGCTGGTATCCCGACCGGCTGTTAAAAGAGGATGGTGCGGATCTTTGCATGAGGGGAGAAGGCGAAGTCGTTTTTTCTGAGCTGGTAAGGTGCACTGCCTTAAAGGGCAGCCTGATCGGCCCGGAGGATTACCCGGAGGGCCTGGCCGGCCTGTCCTTTCTGCGCGGCGGAGAGATCGTACATACCGGGACTGCCCGGCCGGCTGATCTTGATCGGATCCCGTTTTTGTACAGGGACCTTTCTCTTTTTGATAACCGGATCATCTATTACGAGGCCAGCCGGGGGTGCCCGTTCGCGTGTGCCTACTGCCTGTCCGGGCGGGAGAGAGGAACCAGGTACCGTTCTCTTAAGACGGTCAGGGAGGAACTGCAGTTTTTCCTAGACCAGAAGGTGAAGCAGGTCAAATTCGTGGACAGGACATTCAATGCGGATCCTGTGTTTGCGACAGAGATCTGGACTTACATCAGGGACCATGACAACGGGATCACGAATTTCCATTTCGAGATCGAGGCGGACCGGATGACAGATGATGAGCTTGAACTCGTTTCCTCGTTCCGGCCAGGCCTGATTCAGATGGAGATCGGGGTGCAGTCGGCTAATCCGGAAACTCTTCGCAGTGTACACCGGTATCCGCAGCTGGACCGCATCCGCCATGTGATGCATATGCTGGAACCGCGCCAGAATATCAACCTGCATCTGGATCTGATCGCAGGTCTTCCCTTTGAAGGAATGGACAGTTTTCGCGAATCTTTTAAGGCTGTCTATGAGATGAGACCGAACCAATTCCAGCTTGGCTTCCTTAAGCTGCTTAAAGGGACGGAGCTTTATGACCGTCGGGAGGAGTACGGACTGGTCTGTTCCCAGGACGCACCGTATGAGGTGCTGAAAACAAAATGGCTTTCTTACGAGGATCTGGAGAAGCTGCACCGGATCAGTGACCGGGTGGAGGAGTATGTGAATTCACAGGGCTTCCGCCGCAGCCTGTCGCTGGTGGAGAAGCTGTTTCCGGATGCTTTTTCGCTCTTTGATGCCCTGGCGGATTATTACCGTGAAAACGGGTATGATAAAAATAAGCCGTCCGGGAAGAAGCGTTATGAGATTCTGGCAGATTTTGCCGCTGTCCGGGCTGACGAAACGCAGCTGGCAAACATCAGGGAAATGATCCGTTTTGACCAGGCGCTTCATATCCATCCGAGCCGCCGGATGCAGCTGGAGGAGACCTTCGATTTCGGGAGCGGTCCGGTGACCTGTCACTTTGATCACAGCGAGTGCTCACCGGTGAACGGGGAGGCGAAAGCAGAGACTGTCCTGCGTCATTCGCTGATAAAACAGGATCAACCCTTGTCATAGAATCCTTGACAATGAACAGCCGGTTTTTTTATTATTATTTTGTTGGTTTCTGAAAAACATCTGACAAGCGGCCTGACAAGCGGCGGTGTGAAAGGATGATGAATGATGACGATACCGGAAAAGACGGCATGTTTGTTTACCCGTGACGGGCAGATCTTATCGTGCGAACCTTACGGAAACGGGCATATCAATGACACATATAAAGTCTGTACGAGGGATGATGCCTTTATTCTCCAGAAGATCAACCGTCATGTTTTTGTTAGGCCGGACCAGGTAATGGAAAACCTGGTGGGTGTTACGGAGTGGATCGCCGGGAAACTTAAAGCGGATGGAATCGATCCGGAGCGCCGCGTCCTGCATGTCATCCGCACCGCGGACGGCAGGACTTTTACGGTGGATGAAGAGGGAGAATACTGGCGCGCCTGCCGCCTGGTGACCGGCGCGGTCTGCTACGAGAGACCGGAGACGGAGGATGTCTTTTACGAAAGCGCGGTGGCTTTCGGAAACTTCCAGCGGCTCCTGAGCGATTATCCGGTGCAGGACCTGCATGAGACG
>JBGUOI010000262.1:0-6613 GCA_045118075.1 Porcincola sp.
TGGTCGGAAGCCCTATAAATAGGGCATCCAACCAATTTGAAATACTATTCGTACTCCACAAGTTATTGTATTTACTAAACATATATGTTTAGTTTTTACTCGGAGTTTCAGCCGTTTTCTCTATGAAACCGACCGCTTCCCAAAGGTTCTACAGATTTTCAGTATCAAAACAGTATCACGCATCACAGACCTGAATAGCCTCAGCAATCTCATTTTTCCGTGTCAGTTCACTATCCATGATCCTCCTTTGTCCGGCCCTTCACGATGAATGACACCATCTTTCTTCATCTGATTCAGGTGATACCGGACACCGTCACTACTAATCTCCAGTTTTTCTGATAATTCTTTCGCCGTTAACTTCGGATTCATCCTCAGATATTCAACAATCTTTTCTCTGGTAGTTTTCTTAGTAGTTTCGTTGGTAGTTTCCTTGGTAGTTTCCTGAGTGTTGACCGAACGACCCTGTTCTTCTTCCTCCCGGATTTTTGCAAACTCCGCATTGATGTAAGCCACCGCCTGCGTATAATCGTCAGTGTCGTTGTCCGGACTGAATACAAGCTTCGGTGAGCCGTTGTCCTCCATCGCTTTCTTCGCGCGGCGGATTCCCGATCCATAGGATTGGATCAGATCAAGCTTGAAAAACATGTCCTTTAATTCATCGTTAAGGTACCGCCTGTCGTCAAAGACCACTTTTTCATTCAAGTCCGCTATGGTTACCGGTGGTACAGGACGGTTATGGTTTATGAAGGAAAGATGATCCCTGTATACATAGATCCCGATGTACTGTTTTCGGGAATATTCCTTGTGCAGAATGCAGTTGGTAGCCAGCTCCTCAAACATTTCCAACGGCCAGTTGAAAACCCTGTGCGCTCCCGGCTTGCCCGGCTCCCGGACAGTATACGAAGCCATGATCGTATCACGGAAATAATCCCGGACGCGCTGCGTCTGAATCCAGACAGGGCCCTTAAAACTTCTGGACTCCATCTTATCGGTTCCGACAACCTCCCGTATCACTTCAACATAAGCATACGGTATAAACTTCTCCGGCTGCTCGGCAAACATCAGCACCGCAAAGTTCCTGGCACGAAGCCCGCCGTATTCACTGTTATCGACCAGGTTCATGGCCCGTGCCATATCCAGTTTTGACAGCGCCCGTATATCCGCAGCAGCATTTGTCCGAGCCAGATATTCCTTCATGTATTCATAGCTGAGATCGTCCAGCGTCGCCGTCTCGTTCAGTTCCGAGGAAAAGTGGAAATCTGCAAACTTCTTAAGAAGCTCAAACTCCTCCCGCTTGTTCGGAATCCGCGAATCCCGCCCTACGCGAATATACCTGCCCGCTTTTAACCTGATTTTCGGATCTTTCTCTGCCTTTTGATCGGTCTCATAAGGGCCGTTATTCCCAGGTTCCACAGCCAGAATAATATAAAACCTGCCGTCGATTGTATCCTGCAAAAGATGATATGCAGGCTTAGGACGAATATGGCCCAAAAGGGACTTCAGTTCATTTTCCGTTGTTTCGATCTTTGCCTCCGGAATCCCCGATATGGGGCGGACTGGAACAGCTTTGCGTCCGGTGGCCTCATCATCTTCTTCCTGAATGCCAATAAAGAGAAGGCCGATCTCCCGGTTCATGTAATTGTTGGCAAAGGCACAGGCTGTTTTCAGAATCCCGTCTTTGACAGCATCCGATGCGGACTTTTTGTATTCGATTTGATCATTTTCAACAGCACACCGATCAATAATGTCATGCGCCATCCGGCGGATATCATCAGTCCTCATTTCCGCCTCCTATCTTTTCCATTTCAAACTTGTAAATCATAAGCCGGAGCAAATAATCCGGCATATTCCGCTTTCCCATATACCAGTCCTGGATGGTGCGATATGGAATCCCGTAATAATCAGCCAGCTTCTTCCAGTTGAACCCGGTCTTTTCTTTCAGTTTTATCAGTTCTTCTCTCGTATCCATACTCCATATATTAACACGCATTGCGTGTTTCTTCAAGAGCTATTCTAAAGAAATGTTCTTTTCGACAGAAACCGCCGGGTTTTTGAGCTTTAACCGCAGTGTTTATACGCCTATTTCTGCACCGTTTTCAACAAATACTCCGGCAACACCCTTTTTGTCAGCCAGACACCGTTGACCGACAGATAAAACTTATATCCATCCGCAGTCATCTTTCCAGCTTTCACCTGATATACGACCGGCTTTCCATGCCGCTGTCCTACTTTCACAGCGGTATCATAATCCGCGGACAGGTGGACATACAGCCTGGACTTTGGAATCAATCCCTGCCGGTCGATGGATTCCGTATACTTGAGTCCTGTTCCGTGGTAGAGAATATCCGGAGGCGTCTTTTCCTCCAGTTCCACATCCACCGGAATAGAATGCCCCTGATTGGCACGAATCAGCGTTTTGTCCTCGTTAAAGGAGTATCTCTGTTTATTGTCCGTTTTTACAATCTCTTCCAACATCTCCATGGTAAAAGGCTGCTGTGCGGCGATTCCTGCGATCAACTCCCCTACATTTACCCAGCCATGTTCATCCAATGTGATGCCGATGGTCTCCGGCTTATGCCGTAGGATCAGCGCGATAAATTTGCTTACATCATTCTGGCTCATGATAGTTTCTTACCCCATTCCCCTGTGCAGTCCTATGCTTTCTATGACCGGCCTGAAAAGGCCGATATTTTTTACAATGCCCATATAGCCGTTGCCTGTTCACAAAGCCAAACTGCTCGATCTTTGATGTCGCTTTCTGTCCACTCCTCTTTTTGAAGCACATCATGCACCGTGATTAGACCAGCTGCACAAATATCAAGCCCCGGTTTATTTCCCTTTCCGGTTTTTTTAGTCTGCCAGTTGCCATCACGGATAGACGCATTCAGTGATTGTGGAATAATCGCCAGATTTCCCATCGTCAAAAGCAGCGAATCTCTATTGTTACTTTCTTCCTCCGTCGCACATGGAGTCCAGTTATTGCGCCATTTCTTCGGCATCAGATGCTCCAGACTATAATTATCAAATCCGAGCAGTGCCACAGCACTGTTCTCAGGCCGGATCTTGCTTTCAATCAGGTAGATGATTCCGCGAGATTGCAGGTTCACCAGTTTTGAACTATCAAACCCGCCATGAAGCTCAGCATCATTCGGAATATATGTTGTGGCATCGTTGCTGCTCTTAAGACGGTCAGTCAGTGACTCCGCATCAAGAACCGAATTCAGGATCAGCGACGTGAAAAGATTATTGTAATTCTTTGTCGATGCATGAACGATCATTCTCCGCATAATATAGCTTTCAAGAATGCCGTACATCTTATTCCGCTCTTCTTCATCAAATACGTTCTTCGCAACATAAAGGATGTATGGGATCATTGTTGATGTCTTCAGACCAAAAATGACCACATTCAACCGCTCAATACCGAAACCGGCAGGTGTGTTCATCCCGCATAATTCCGGCCGAAATGTCTGCATAAAGCAGAGGGCATAGTCTTTCATCTGTCCAAGGACAGCGTTCTTATTGCCTTCGCAATAATTGTTAATGAAATGCTGATAGGACAGCGCCAGATTATCGACCCTTGCATAAGTGATCTTATCTTCGTTGGAGATGTTGTAGCGCTTATCTTGAACAAAGAGCTGGAAATACGCATCAAAGAAGATATCAATCAAGGCTCTCTTAATGCGTCCAGTCTCAATCTCGGTATCCCAGTATACCTTTGCTTCATCATCTTTTTCAAAAACTGCAGCCCATTTGTTTTCATATTCATTGATGGTTTCTCTGCTGAAAAAAAAATTCTTAAGCAGTTCTGATGTTGTCAAGTTCACACCCAGGGAGTTGATCGTATCAAATATTTGCTGCTCATCTTCGTCCGCATCGAGATCAATACGAACAAACTGGGTATTCATGATAATCGCCATGATATCCATTTTCGCCGCATCCATATTCTTGACAAAAAAGTTATATGCTTCGATCACCCTGGACCCCGGTGCCGGATTCAATAATTCCGCCGGTTCCTCTGTAGCCATGACTTTTTCAAAAGCATCGGAATCATTTTTCCCGTGACGAAGTGCTATCATCTGCCCCATAATACGAAACTGATGATCAAAAAACACCATTTGCCCCTGTTTCATACAAAGGACCTTGAGAAAAATCAAGAAAGTCGTGAGCCTCTGCTGACCATCTACGATTGTTCGGCAAGATGAGAACTTGTCCCCTGCCTGTGGGCTCCTACCTGTCTTCAGAATTATAGAACCAAGGAAATGTGGCCTTCTGGTTTTTACCACATATTCCATATCCTCAAGCAGTCTGGACCACAGATCTTCCTTCCAAACATAAGATCTCTGAAAAAAGGGGACTTCAACAAGGGTTGAATTGTTAAAGATATCCGTAATTAAAGCCTTGTGTGCATCCATTGAAATCGTTCTCCTTCTTCCTTTTATCCGAAATATTGATCCACCTGCTCCGCCAGCGTCCCGTTCTTCGATGCTTCTGCAGCATCTGCCTCGACGAAGTTGTGCGTTTCCTCTTTCAGTGTTTCATCGAATCCGAGGATGTAATTTGTCGCGATCAGGTAGATGATCCGTGTCGGAGCCATTCCATACACCTGGTTCTGCAGAATATGCCGGACACGAGCCCGGTCATCCGGGATCGCTGCTTTCATCGCCGCGCTATTGTACAGGCGCTTTACGATCTCCGTGATATACAGGCCGGACTTCATGTACAGGTCCGCAAAGGTCTTCGTCGGGTCATCGAAACATCCGGGGTTCTGCTTCTCCAGTTCGTCTACCATCATTTTCACCACCCGCTTCGGCGTGAAGATCTGGTTTGTCTTCTGCGGCGGGATGTAGTCAAAGATATCCTCGGTATGCGTTTCGTCAAAATAATCCGCCAGCTCCCGCTTTTTCCGCAGGAACTCCCTGATGGAATCATTGAAAACGGTCTCATCGAATAGGTGGCCATCCCAATGCTCCATTTCACCGGTCTCTGGGTTGATGCGATCTCCTCCGTCACGCAGGAAACGGAAATCAGCCTCCGTAATACCGGTAACTTCAAGAAATACATCATCTTCGGTGTAATCGTCAAAGTTGGCAAGCGTCAGGCCGTCATCGCCGTAAGCCATGATAAAGCTTGGAATGGTACGCGAAAACCCGCGCAAATGCGCACGTATCTCTTCTTCTGCGTCGCGTTTCGCTGCTTCGGCCTTGTTGCGTTCCAGATGTTCGATAACCTCCTGCGGCTTGGTGTCCATCGTCTGCTGGATCTGTTCCTGCGCCGCCGTGACCGTAGCTTCCAGAAAGGCTTTCATGCGTCTCTGGAAGGCTTCCTCGGCATCACTCATCTGCGTCCCAGTCTGCGCTGCCTGCCGCTGGCGCTCCAGTTCGGCCCTTGCGATGGATTCTTCCTGTTTATAATCATCAGCAATACGCTGGAAGGTATGATCGATCTCCCGCTCTACCTGTGTTTCTATACGCTTTTTCGCAGCCCGCTTTGGATCATAGTCCTCCATGACCGGGGCGACACGTTCCTTGACGGCCTCTTTTACGCTGTCAGCGATCTTCTTCATCTGATCATCAACAGCGGCGGCGCTTCCGGTGACGGCAGCCGCCTCCTGGTTTTCCAGCAGGGTTGCGGCTTGTTCCTGAATGACGGGAACGTCCTCATATTCCTTGTCCGCAAAATAGTTCTGTGCCTGTCCGATGACGATTTCTTCGGGGACCTCGACCTCGCCATCCTCTCCCACGTGAATATCAGACATATTGTCGAGAGCAGCCTGATTGTCCTTGTGCTTATCCTCGTGGGCGGTCTGAAGCTTCTCCACAATAGCCTGTATCGCAGCCGGAGCGCCGAAGACGTTGCCGATATTGAACAGGTAGTTGCACATGAAGCCGGAGCGGACCACTTCCTGGCATTTCAGCTTTCTCGGGATAGACAGTACGGCAGCAGCATCCAGTTCGATCATCCGGCCTTCGTCATCCTCACCCAGAACGGGGAAGAAGTTCAGGAGCCGGCGGATGTTTTCTTTTCGTTCCTCCGATGTGCCACGCCCGTTTACAGTATCAGCATTCAGGTTGTTGGCAAAATCATCAAAGATGATCAGCGTCCGTGCCGGGTCAAAGTCAAATACATAGGCCGTCTCTTTCTGGAAGGTCTCTCCGTTCACCGTGAGCATGTAGGGGTTCTGTGCCCGGAATGCCGCCTGCATATAGGAAGACGGGCTTTTCAGGTTGCAGAGCATCAGTACGCCGGACCATTCGGGAACCGTCACACCGACGGTCAGCTGTCCTACAGTCAGGGTAATGGTTTTATCATGCGCAGCTATGGCCTGTTTTACGCGGTCGAAGTTCTTTTTGGCGGAAGCGTCTTCGTCCTCATTGGAGCTGCCGTCGCCCACGACCTTTACAACGTAGTATTCGTTGAAAACAGGATCAGCCGCCAGCAGCTTTTCCAATGCCTCTACGCTCTGGATACGGTTCAGATACCAGAGGGTATGGGAAAGCTCCTTCCGCAGCTCCGGCGTGGAAAACGGATACTTCTCCTGCGTCGCTAGCGCGTGCAGGAACTTCTTGACCTCTGCCTCGTGGATGAACTTCCCGGCCTCGTTCGTGTCAAAGAA
>JBGUOI010000263.1:0-3251 GCA_045118075.1 Porcincola sp.
ATCGGCAATCCACCCGTATGTAACCGTCTTTCCATAAGGAATCTCACACATGATCTCTCCAACACGATTACGGAAATCAGAGCCCACCAGATGAATTCTCGGAAAGAATCCGGGATCGCGGCCCGAAAAATAAATATCAAGCCATTCTTTCGTCTGAGAAAAATAGTCTGTTTCACGCTGAACGGCTCCTTTCTTCAGACCAAGCCCGATATATCTGCCGCCCTCCGTAAACCAAAGCCCTGTCAATCCCTGCTCGTCACCGGCAAGCAGGATATTTCCTAAAGGGGATTCATAATCATTCGTGTAAATCATTCTGTGCCTCCCGATCATCTGAGATTTCCTTCTTCTTTTTTACCCTTCGATGTGAATTATAACATCCCTATGCGGAGCACTAATGCTGTGAAATGTGGAAGTATCGTTGATAGGTTTTTTCTGGGGGTCAAATAGATAAGTAACTTCCGCTTTTTTCAACTAACATCTACTATAATACTTCAAAATACCCACCACTTCTGTCTTTTTCAAGCCGAAGATGGTAAAATACGGTTAAATTCCTGGGGATTTTCCTTTTTCAGACATGCTGTCGCCAGGGTCGGT
The DNA here is from genome assembly GCA_045118075.1 of Porcincola sp. Classification (GTDB taxonomy): domain Bacteria; phylum Bacillota; class Clostridia; order Lachnospirales; family Lachnospiraceae; genus Merdiplasma. Next base: position 595 of record JBGUOI010000263.1, read on the forward strand.
TTCACATAGGATTTTTCTCATGGTAAAATCCACCCGCTTGTATTGGCTATATAAGAGGTAAACGATCCCAGTCCTAAGTATGAGGAGAAGTGTGGCGCTTACTCCTCTGTGATGTGGTAGTAAATGACGAAGTAGTAGCCTTTGTGGCGTCTATAGGCTTCTACATAATTCATCGGCCAGCTGTCTTCATCCAGATATCCCCAGGGATTTCTTTCAGGATCATGACCTTTCCCTACCCATTGGTGAAGGGCTTTTCTTTCTGCCGGAAGCATAGGAATCACTTCTTCCATTTCCTGCATAACAGCCTTGTAGACCTGTCGATTTATAAAGTCTTCATGCTCTTGATAAGTCATCGCCTGCCTCCTTTGTATGGTTGAAAACGGATGGGTTCAGCGTGACATCATCAGGCGGGATCGGAATGATCCCCATCACACGGCAGACATCCTCTCCATAGAGGAACTTCATCATTTCATAAGGAGTCTTATTACCAAGGCCAGGACGTTTATAAGAGTTGATGTGGCTCATCATCAGATCGATGTCGTCCTGCGTATACGGGTCAAAGCGTTTCCCCTTCGGAATAAAGAAGCGGATAAATTCATGATTACGTTCAGCGGATCCCTTCTGGTAAGGAGAGGATGGGTCACAATAGAAGACCCGTGTTCTGCCGGTGCCGTCAGGTGCACTCTCCAAAGCAGAAGGATTAGAAAACTCACTTCCGTTATCACCCAGAAGAATGGGCATGATCGAAACGAAAGATTCATGGCCAAGACGATCGTATAAAGTATTAAAAGCATCGATAACAGATCTGGAATCATTATGATCTCTCAGGAAAGCAATCATGAATTCTGCCTTTACGAAGTGAATCGTAAGAAGGACTTTTCCGCCCCGGACACCTTCTACAGTATCTATTTCAGTGATCGGAAGATCCGGATGAAAAGAGCAAAAGGAAAGAAAACACTGATAGTCGCGGCCGATACGGCAGGACTTCTCGACTTTGAATTCCTTCTTTTTTCTGCGTGGTGCAAACCGGACTTTTCTGGGCAGATCCAGATTTCTGGCAGAGAATAATCCCATATCAACCAACTTATAGATGGTGCTTTCACTGACCATGATCTCATCCTTGTGGCCATCATAGATATGATGGATGGATTGTCCCTGTCTGATCAAGGGAGAGATCAGTTCATCCAATGCGCGGACCTCACTCTCAGAAAGAGAGATGCCGGTCCTGGCTTCGGAGAGGTTCCTGATGTATTTCTTCTGAGCTTCAGCTGCGATATAGATATGTTTTTCCCTTGTGCATCTGCTCGCTCTGTCCTTGCACCCATTGCAGACGTAGGGTGGTTTCTCAAGAATCCGGCATACAGCAGGTTTATAGCGTTCACAATGACCGCTGCACTGATTGCAGAAGCGGCACTTTTTAATAAAGCGCCTGTTGGTGCAGTCTTTACAAACGTGCGATTGTGAGCAGGTAATGCTGTATGCGCAGTTGTTAAAGCGGTGTCCCCAGCATCCCACCTGGACAACAGAATAATTCTTCTTCACCTCCTTCGCGACAGTAGTACAGTCTTTATGGATCACCCGACCGATCGACTTAAAGGAAAATCCGGCGTCCAGTCCGCCTGCGATAGCCTGACGATCCTGCAGCGATAAATGTTTACAGTAGAACATAACTGGTCCTCCTTAAAAAGAGGACTGGGATCGATCAGATAAATCATACAGCAGAACAGAGAAGAAAAGTGAATAGTGGTTCACCAGATAAGAGTTACAGTACCGGGCGCTGCCCGGACCCGCCCTCGCCGGGAGGCAGGGAAAGATGCAGAGCATCTTTCTGATCAGACAGGGTGATCCGTGTCATTGCGTCAAGGGCTGCCCGAGCGCAGAGCGCTCAGCGTGCTGTCCCTTGACTCCATTCCCGCTCCTTATGATGCAGGGACAAAGAACTGTTTTTATGATTAACTTCCACAGGATTTGTTTTTAATCCTAACTTCCACTTTTTGGATCATAAGGGTGGAAGTTAAAAAAATAAATAAGGTAAACTATAATGCTGAAGCTGCGGAAAGTATCAGAGGCCATCTTCCCCATGATCCGTTTTTGCGACGGTCTGGTGAAAATGAAGATCCTGAAGATCATTTTCGGAGCGTGATGACATGACAGGGAAAGAACAGATCAAAAATCCCCGTCGTCGTGATAGATTTGGACACATTCAGTCTGTACAATTTGACATAATAATACTGATGTTGCACGTCGAGACGGTATGTTTATTGTCCAAACTTTCCAAGGCGAAGAACCATATCAGCGTAAAGGTCGATATGGATGAGATGGATGTCACGGCGGCAGAGAGTAAGGCGACTTATCAGGAGATCCAGGAGTGGGTGCAGGGTAAATACGGATTCCATGTTTCATATCTGAATATAGCACAGGTGAAACGCAAACATGGCATTATTGAGCGGGAAAACTACAATAAACCCAAATCTGACGAAAGTCGGCAGCCGGGGTGTCCGGAAGAAAAAGAAAAGGCTATCGAAGAGGCATTGGAACATTTTCAGATGATCTGAGAACGCCGCTGGTCAAAGGAGACCATCATGATTGAAGTGTATTATGCGGAGGACGATGAGGTCATCGGTAGATCTGTAAAAGAATATTTAGAGCAGCAGAAT
>JBGUOI010000264.1:0-4494 GCA_045118075.1 Porcincola sp.
TTTTACGCGGGACGGCATATGAGAAATATCCTGAAGGGCTCCGGCTTCCTGAAGCTCTTCCAGTTCTTCCTCAGTGATCTCCTCCCGGATCATTTTCAAAAAAAGGCTGCTCAGGCGCTTCGCCTCCTCCACAGTCTTTCCGATGACCAGGTCCAGCATCATATCCGCGCTCGCCCTGGAGATCGCGCAGCCGTCACCCGCAAAACCGCCGTCGAGGATCACGCCGTCCTCTACCTTGAGCTGAAGCACGATATCGTCTCCGCAGCTGGGATTGACCCCTTCCAGTACCATGTTGGCGCCGGGAACCGTATGATGGTGTCCGGGGTGCGTGTTGTGATCGATCAGGATCTCGTTGTAAAAAGTATTCATCGGATCACTCCTCTATCTTCGGATATCCCATCCGTTCCCTGATGGTCGACAAAGTCTCCAGGAAACGGGCCACTTCTTCCTCGGTATTATAGAACATCAGGCTGGCCCTGACCGTTGACGGAACGCCCAGGTACTGGTGCAGTGGCTGCGCGCAGTGATGGCCGGCCCTGATCGCCACATCGTCCGCGTCAAAGATGGCAGCCGCGTCATGGGGATGTACATCCTTGATGCGGAAGGTCAGCACGCCGTGATGGTCTTCCCCTTTTTCCGAGCCGATCAGTGTCACCCCGGGAATCTTTTTCATCCCGTCGGCAGCCAGCCCGGTCAGGTATTCCTCGCGCAGGGCCATCTTATCCCTGCCGATCCTGTCCGCATAGCGGATGGCCTCTGCAAACGCGATCACACCGCCCGCATTCACAGTCCCCGCCTCAAATTTGTGCGGAAGCGGCGCATACGTGCAGTCATCGCGTGTTACTCTGGTGATCATCTCACCGCCGGTAAGGAACGGAGGCATCATCTCGAGAAGCTGTGCTCTTCCCCACAATACGCCTACGCCCATCGGACCGAGCATCTTATGTGCCGAAAAGGCCATCAGGTCGATCCCCAGCTCACGGACATTGACCGGAACGTGAGGGATACTCTGCGAGCCGTCCGCCACGAACCATGCCCCGTACCGGTGAGCAGCTTCGGCAAGAGCCCTTATATCGTTCAGGTAACCGAAAACATTGGACATATGCGTCAGAGCCACGATTCTGGTCCGTTCATTAAGGAGCGCTTCCAGATCTTCCGCCTTAAGCTCGCCCGTCTGATCCGGCTCAAGATACCGGATGACTGCCCCGGCTCTGGCCGCGGCAGCCCGCCACGGAAGCATGTTGCTGTGATGCTCGCATACGGAGATGATCACCTCATCCCCTTCTTTCAGGAACGTTCCGAGGCTGTATGCCGCCAGATTCAGACTTTCCGATGCGTTTCTGGTAAAAATGATCTCCTCGCTCCCGGAAGCCCCGATCAGTTTTGCAGTCAGGGTGCGTCCCTCCTCATAGGCATCAGTCGCCTGCACACTGATCGAATAAAGCCCTCTCATCGGGTTGGCGTTGTAACGGCTGTAATAGTCCTTTTCCGCTTCCATTACGCAAAGCGGTTTCTGGGACGTAGCGCTGTTGTCCAGATAAGCCAGGCTGACAGCTCCAAGCAGCGGAAAATCGTCCCTTATCTTCCCGATATCCAGTCCGCTCCGGTCGATCCTGTTCATCACACAGCCTCCTCCCCGAACACTTTTTTAAGCAGTTCCTCTTTTACCTTATTATCCGGCACAGCGCGGATCACGGAGCTGATCCGCCCGTCTTCGAGCATCCGGCTGGCCGCATCTTTATCCAGTCCCCTGGAGCAAAGATAGTACAGTGCCTCCGGTGAGATCTTCCCGGCAGCAGCGCCGTGATCGCCTTCCACATCTTCCTCGCTGCAGAGGATAAGCGGAATGGTGCGGTTGACCACGTTATCGTCCAGGAAGAGAACATCCTCCAGTTCAGCGCCTTTCGACCCTCCGGATCCGCGCTTGAAATCGATCGTTCCCCGGAAAGTCTTGGCGCTTCCCCTGTGCAGGGAACCGCGCATATCCAGGTCGCTGTGTGTCGACGGGGCGAGGTGGTTAACAACATAGTTCATGTCAAGCACGCACTCTTTGCCGAGCCGGTATCCGCCCCTGAGCGTCAGGCAGCTTCCCGCGCCGGCAAGATCCGCCCGCAGAGCCGTAAAGATCTTTGATCCTCCGCCCTTTTCATCGTCCGGTGATCCGGGAAATACGTGGAATACTTTCACATCAGCTCCATTCTCCAGGAGCAGGCCTGTATCCGAAAGGATCATATCGGCGCTGCCCGGATGGTGAACCTGTATCAGGGCCGCACGGGCGTTCTTTTCCATATGGATGAGAGTCCGCACGGCTGTGACCGCACCTTCATCACCGTTCCGGTCATCTTCGCTTTTCTCATGGCAGTTTTGGGGACAATATCCTCCGGAGGGATCCATGTCGATCCGGATCAGGGCATCCGCTCCTTCTCTCACATGAAAGACAAGCTCACGCGCCGCCAGCTCTCCTATGTCCGGCCTGACTGTGCACTGAAATGAACTGCTGTCCGTCGTTAATTCTGTCTCCTCCGCGATAACTCCGAGGCTTTGGAAATACTCTGCCAGTTCTTTCCCCATACCGGTGGGAAGTGCCTGCGGGGCCTGCCCTTTCCGGGTATAGATGCCGGCAGCGGGCAGTTCGACAGATGAATCATTGAGTTTTAAACGGTTCCAGGTTCTCACCGGAAGCGGATTTATCCTGACTTTTGTTGTACTGTTCATCTCCCTGTCCTTTCAGCCGATACTTCCCTTCATCTCAAGACGGATGAGGTTATTCATCTCCACCGCATATTCGAGCGGCAGTTCTTTGGAAACACTCTCGCAAAAACCGGTGACGATCATCGTCCGGGCATCCTCCTCGGACAGCCCCCTCGAGCGAAGGTAATAGACAGCTTCATCACTGATTCTTCCGATCCTGGCTTCATGGCCGATGTCAGCATCGCCTGTCCGGATGTCCATCGCCGGAATCGTATCCGAACGGGAGATCTCATCCAGCATCAGGGACTGGCAGGAAACAGAAGCTTTTGCCTTTTCGGCTCTGGAAGTGATCTGTACACTGCTTCGGAAAGTACTGACTCCTCCGCTCTTGGAGATGGAGCGCGTTCCGATGCTGGAAGTCGTATGAGGCGCATTATGTACCACCTTGACGCCCGTATCCAGATCCTGTCCCTCTCCGGCAAAAGTGATTCCGGTAAAGTTCATGGAGGCTCCTTCTCCCTCAAGTATCGTCATCGGATAGAGGCAGGAAACATGAGAACCGAAGGATCCCGATACCCACTCCATACTGCCTCCGTCCGCCACCAGGGCCCTCTTTGTGTTCAGGTTATACATATTCTTCGACCAGTTTTCGATCGTAGAATAACGAAGTTTCGCGTTTTTCCTGACATAAAGCTCCACACAGCCCGCGTGAAGATTGGCCACATTGTATTTCGGTGCGGAGCATCCCTCGATAAAGTGAAGGTCCGCGCCTTCATCTACGATGATCAGGGTATGTTCGAACTGGCCGGCCCCCTTGGCATTGAGTCTGAAATAAGACTGAAGAGGAATCTCGACCTTAACGCCGGCCGGCACATAGACAAAGGACCCGCCGGACCACACTGCTCCGTGAAGAGCTGCGAACTTGTGATCAGTCGGAGGTACAAGCTTCATGAAGTGTTCCCGTATCATATCCTGCCAGGGGCCGTGCATGGCACTTTCCAGATCGGTATAGATCACTCCCTGTTCCTCTACCTCCTTGCGGACATTATGGTAGACAAGCTCGGAGTCATACTGGGCGCCCACACCGGCCAGTGACTGTCTCTCCGCCTTCGGAATACCGAGTTTTTCAAAAGTTTCCTTGATCTCATCGGGCACATCGGACCACTTTGCGCTCATCCGTGTGTTCGGCCTCACATAAGTGACGATGTTGTCCATATCGAGTCCCTCGATGGAAGGTCCCCAGTTCTGGATGGGCATGCGGTTATAAATCTCCAGGCTGCGCAGCCGGAAATCGCGCATCCACTCAGGATCGTTCTTTTCCGACGATATCTCCTCCACAACGGTGGGATCGAGGCCGGAGCGCACCCTGAAATAATCTTTTTCTTCATACCGGAAGTCATAAAACTGCCGGTTAATATCATCTATAAATGTCTTCTGCTTCATGGAAGGCCCTCTCACGCTTTCTCATATCCTGAAAATCCGTCCCGTATGATCGACGCAGCCAGACCTGCATCTCCCTCATCGACGATCCTGCCGTCCACCAGCACATGGGTACGGTCAACATTCAGTTCCTCCAGGATCCTTGCACTGTGTGTGATGATCAGAAGGGATCTTTTTCCGTCGCTGCAAAAGGCTTCCACCCCGGCCGAAACGGTACGGACCGCGTCAACATCCAGGCCCGAATCGGTCTCGTCAAGGATCGCCAATGAAGGTTCAAGCATCAAAAGCTGGAGGATCTCCGCTTTTTTCCTCTCACCGCCGGAAAAGCCCACATTCACTTCCCTCTCGGCCCAATCCCTTTCC
>JBGUOI010000265.1:0-15298 GCA_045118075.1 Porcincola sp.
TCAGGCCCTCTTTCAGGGTCTTTTCATAAGCCTCCTTATTCATGTAGGCGAGCATGAGGACCTCATTCGTCTCATAATCAGCCGTGATCACCGGAACCAGCTTATCCGGCCCCTTTTTCAGTTCTTCCCAGGTAAGAAAGATCTGTTCCACCTTCAGATCGCTCCTTTCGTTGAGAGGACATCCTCGATTCTCGGGTCATGGGCCGCCGCCATGGACAAAGCCTTTGCAAAAGCCTTGAACATCGCTTCCGCCATATGGTGGGCATTGCCCTCTTCCATCACATGCAGGTGGATATTCATCATGGCGCTGTAGCTTAATGCATAGAAAAATTCACGGATCACTTCCGAATTCATGCTCCCGAGCATCTGCCCGTCAAAAACATCATCAAAGGAAAGATACGGACGCCCTCCCAGGTCTACCGCGCAGGCGACCAGCACCTCATCCATCGGCAGCATCCTGTCGCCGTACCTGACGATTCCTTTTTTGTCACCAAGCGCTTTGGCGATCGCTTTTCCCAAAACGATTCCGGTATCCTCCACCGTATGATGGTCATCAACATGAAGGTCTCCCTCAGCCAGCACGCTCAGGTCAAACAGGCCGTGTTTCGCAAATCCTTCCAGCAGATGATCGAAAAACCCGATCCCGGTACTGATCTCATAATCGCCCTTACCGTCCAGATCTATGGTCACACTGATCCGGGTCTCCTTTGTCGTGCGTTCTTCATGTGCCCTGCGGCTCATCACTCTTCCTCCTGTTTATCTTCAAACCTCACAGCGATCGAATTGGCGTGGGCTGTCAGCCCTTCAGCCTTTGCAAACGAAATGATGTCATCCTTCACTTCCATGAGTGCTTCCCTTGAATAATAGATGATGCTTGATTTTTTGACAAAATCATCCACACTGAGCGGGGAGAAGAATCTTGCGCTTCCTCCTGTCGGAAGAATATGGTTCGGGCCGGCAAAATAATCACCGAGCGGCTCTGAACTGTAGCTTCCCAGGAAGATCGCTCCTGCATTCCGGATCTTCATCATCAGCGGAAACGGATCGGCACAAGTGATCTCCAGATGTTCGCTTGCGATCTCATTGACCATGGCGACGGCTTCATCCATATTATCAGCCACCAGGATCCAACCGTAATCTTCCAGTGATTTTTCAATGATCTGCCTTCTCTCAAGTTTCCGTGTAAAGACATCGATCTCGTCCGACACCTTCCGGGCAAGTGTCTCGTCCGTTGTAACCAGGATCGCGCTTGCCATCTCATCGTGTTCCGCCTGGGAAAGAAGATCTGCAGCGACGAACACAGGGTCGGCGGTCTCATCCGCCAGTACACAGATCTCACTCGGGCCGGCGATCGAATCGATGCTTACCTCCCCGTAAACAGCTTTTTTGGCCATCGCCACAAAAATATTCCCGGGACCGGTGATCTTGTCGACTTTCGGGATCGTTTCCGTCCCGTATGCGAGTGCCGCTACAGCCTGGGCTCCTCCGAGTTTGAAAACGGTATCCACACCGGCTTCCTTTGCTGCTACCAGTGTTCCGGGATCAACTTTCCCGTCTTTCCCGGGCGGAGTCGTCATAATGATTCTTCCGACCCCGGCTACCCTGGCCGGTACGATATTCATCAGGACTGAGGACGGATAAGCAGCTTTTCCGCCGGGCACATAGACCCCCACTTTCTCAAGCGCAGTGATCTTCTGCCCGAGCATTTTCCCGGGCTGCGAAGAATCAAACCAGCTGTCTTTCTTCTGCTTTTCATGGAAACTTCGGATATTAACGATAGCGGCGCGTATCACCCTGATCAGTTCGGGTGAGACCATACGGTAGGCTTCATCGAATTCTTCATCGCGAACCATCACGCTGCCGGCATCCAGTTTGACATGATCAAACTTTTCCGTATATTCAAATAACGCCTCATCGCCTCTGGCTTTTACATCCGCAAGGATCTGTTCCACCGCGCGCGTGATCGTTTCGGAGACGCCTCCTGAGCGGGCACGAAGCGTGCCAAGTACCTGCTTTTTGTTTTCTTCGGTCAAGCGAAGAACTCTCATAATCTGTCACTCCTCCTGTTATTCCCTTCCCTGAGCTGCCGTTCGTCAGTCCTGGCTGATCAGGCTGTTAAGCGAGCGCAGGATCGAGGTGATCCTCTCATTTTCCATCCGCATGCTTACAGGGTTTACGATGACCCTGGCAGACAGCGGACATACCTCTTCAAGTACTGTCAGACCGTTCTCACGCAGGGTGGATCCTGTTTCCACGATATCACAGATCACTTCCGCAAGCCCCACGATGGGAGCCAGTTCGATCGATCCGTTTAATTTAATGATCTCTACGGTCTGGTTGCGGACATCATAGAAATAATCCTTGGCGATCCTCGGATACTTGGTCGCCACACGGATCTGTTCAGATTGTCTCAAAAGTTCGCCGGCACTGGCCGGACCGCATACACACATCCGGCATTTCCCGAATCCGAGATCAAGCACCTCGAGTACTTTCCGGTTTTCTTCAAGGATCGTATCCTCGCCGGTGATTCCGATATCTGCCGCACCGTATTCAACGTAGGTAGGCACATCCGGTCCTTTTGCAAGAAAAAATCTCAGGCCGTGTTCTTCATTGACAAAGATCAGTTTTCTCGTATCAGGATCTTTCATCTCCCGAACCTGGACCCCGATCTTTTCAAAAAGCGCCATACTGTGTCTGGCGAGTCTTCCTTTGGTAAGCGCCACCGTCAGATACCTCATGACCGCACCTCCCCGTCTCCCGTCCTGATTACTTTCACATAACCGCCCCGGGACAGATAATAGTCATCCCCTTTATCCTCAAGGCTGCTTGTGAGTATCCTCAGTTCCGCGCATTTCCCTTCCCGGCGCAGCGAATCGGTAAGCCGTATAGCACTTTCTGCATCTTCGCCGAGCCCAAGGACCAGGACCATCCCGTTATGCCCATCTTCACGGTTTCCGAGCCGTGACAGGGCATTCATCAGTCCGCTGATCTCAGCCACAAATCCAATGGACGCAGAGCACTTTCCGAACTGTTCAAGCAGGCCGTCATACCGTCCGCCCTTGATGATCGCCTCACCCGTTCCGTAGGTATAACCGCGGAAAATGATCCCGGTATAGTACATAAACTGGCTTGTCATTCCGAGATCTATGCTCACATACTGATCCAGTCCGTACACACTGAGCAGGTCCATGACCCGGGATAATCTTGCGAGCACCTTGCCGGTCTTTTCCGCTGCTGAAGTATGACTGATCATTTCCGACGCGGTATCCAATATCTCCCTGCCTCCGGTCAGTACGGGAAGTTTCTCAAAAACTGACGCAGCAGCCGCATCCACTTCCACTTTAGTCAGCAGCTGCCATACACCGAAACTGTTCTTATTCCGGATAAGTTCCAGCAGCTCGGCACTGGTATTCTCGTCAAGTCCCGCACTCTCTGCCAGCGTCCTGAAGAAATTGACATTGCCGAGGCTCACCTGGAATTCTTTAAGTCCCGCCGCAAGAAGGGTTCGTATCGCCATTGCAACAACCTCGGCGTCCGCTTCAGCAGATCCGTCGCCGATCAGCTCCACTCCCATCTGGGTGTTTTCTTTGAGCCTTCCCCGATAGCTGGAATGATTGACAAAAGTATTTCCGTGATAGCACAGCCGGATGGGTTCAGAAGATTCAGAATAGTACCGGGAAGCCGCCCTCGCGATGGAAGGTGTAAAATCGGGCCTGAGAACCAGTGTATTCCCGTCCCGGTCAAAGAATTTATACAGTTCATTTGACGGTGTCGTTCCGATCGCAGACCCGAACACATCAAAATACTCAAAGGACGGGGTCTCGATATCCCGGCAGCCGAAGCTTGCAAAGACCTCATGGATCCTTTGTTCCAGTGCCATTTTGCGCCGGCATTCGCCGTTCAGGATATCCCTGACACCTTCCGGTGTGTGCTGTATCTTTCGGTTCATGTTTCACCTCTTGGCCGGATAACGTCCTCTTCCGGCGCTTTAGCGTAGTAGCGTGATAAATCACTGCGTATTATAATGGATACCTCTCATCCTGTCAACTTTCCTCTCTACGGTCCAGGTCGACCTGAAGCATATCCAGGTATGGGACCGTAAATCCTCCTCTCGGATGTAGTTCGTAGGACTGGTCGATCTCTTCAAAGCGAAAGCTCTTGCGTCCGCCGTTTTTTGCCCTGTCCCAGAAACGTTTCACGTCAATAAAAGGCATGTAAAACATCCGGTCGAGATGAGTATAATAAATGATCAGGAAAGCAATGCCGCCCTGCTGTTCAAACCTTTCCATAAAGTCGATCTGGTGAGGATGGATATTCTGCAGGCTGAATGTATCGTAACTGCACTCTTTCGCATCAAAGCATACCGGCAGCCCCTGTACGGCGCCTATATAATCAACGGTACTTTTCTGCTGAAAATAGGCCAGGGTGATATGGCGTGTTTCCTGGTCGATCGTGACCGGAGTAATGGGTGTCGGCACTTTCTGCATAAGTGCGATTCCCTGCTCCTTGTATTGTTCATTGGTCATATTGATGAGTTCTTCAAGCGCTGAGCCGCGAAGTCCTCTTATTTTGCCATCCGCCAAGGAAATGCCTCCTTCCCGAAGATATCAGCTGTTTCTTTGATCCAGGTCATCAATGACGATCCTGAAGGTCTCTCCTTCCAGGCAAGTCACACTTTTCCCGGAAATACCGGGGAGCTGTGAAATCGGGGGATAAGTTTCCGGGTCAGGAAAATCAAGCCGCACGCAGTGAAGAAGCTGAGAATTTACGTTATATTGTTTCCTGTAAAGCCGGTTGACTTTCTGATCCCCGTACTTGGGATCTCCCACCAGCGGAAATCCGGCAGCGGAAAGCTGCGCCCGAATCTGATGCGTTCTTCCGGTCACAAGCAAGGTTTCAAGCAAAGATACCTCCGATCCGAAAGGATCGGTCCAGATTCTTAACGGTCTTACGATGGTCTTAATGTCCATCCCCTCATCATCCGTCCCGCCGACCACAGAGATGTTGGATGAAGCGTCGCGCCTGAGCCTGCCTTCCAGTCTCATCTCATCTTCGACCCGTCCGGGAACCAGGCAGTGATAGTACTTATGTACACACCTTTCTCTGAACATGGCATTCAATACAGTAAGGCCGCGCATGGTCTTGCCGATGCATACGATTCCTCCGGTATTCCGGTCAAGACGGTTGCACACGGAAGGCCTCACCTGTTTAAGCGTTTCTTCAGTAATGCTGCTGTTATCAAGAAGATGTCCGACCGCGTATTCATTAAGGGAGACATCAGAGCTTTCAGCCTTCTGGGTAAGCATGCCCACGGGTTTGTTTACGATCAGGACATGTTCATCCTCGTACAGGACATCCAGGTCTGTACGGGGCCAGCTGCCGAACTTCGACGGACTGTTTTCTTCCGGTGAGGCAAACTTTTCAAATGTCTCATCGGAGAACCATATCCGGATCACATCCCCCGCCTTCAAAGTCTCATGGCCGGATGCCTTTTTCCCGTTCAGCGTAATATTCTTTTTGCGAAGCATCCGGTAGATGAAATTCCTTCCGGCGCCCCCCAGGCAACTCTCGAGCATGCGGTCGAGCTTCTTTCCTTCCGTCAGGCTGCTGATCCGAATTTCTTTCATGCGTCTGCTTCTCCCTTTCAAATCACATTACAGCGAGATCCTTTTAATGACATAAAGGATCATCTCCTCACGCTGTTTCGGATCCTCATCTTCCCCGGATGGGGCATTCTCCCGGAACATCTCCGGTTTTGCTGCGAACTGTCCGATACGTTCCGCGTACATCCGCTCTTCATTAAAGATCTTCACATTAACGGAATAATAACCGTTTGCATTGAGAATTCCGCTGATATGTTTTTCCATAAAAGCAAACTTATCCTTCTCGCCCTGCGATGAGAAGCAGGCAGCATCATTTCCGCATACAACGACGGCATCAAGCGGCATCCTTCCTTCATAGGCAGTCACGACAAGTTCATACCCCCGGGGCAGGCTGCCGGCTTTTTCCTCAGTCAGGGAAACGATTTTTTCCGGCGCACTTTTCTGCATTAGAATCATGATCCAGTCGACCGAAAACTTTGCCGCCGGAATCAATCCGAGAACCGCCACGATCGTAAATATATTCCGGTTGCTTCCGAAATGATTCACAGCAGTGAAATACAGGATAAGCGGGATGGCAAACATGATCACTGTCACCGCGCCTCGTTTGATCTTTTCATAACGGATATAACCGTACGTTCCTTTTCTGGCTCTTTTCATTTTCTTTTCCTGCGGTTCTTTCTTTGATTTTCTTTTTTCCCGGTCACGGGAAGCGGCCTGATAAGGCACTTGCTCTCGTATCCGATCAGGTCCTCCCGTCCCGCTTTTTTCAATGCTTCTTCCACGAGCGAGCGGTTCCTGGGATCCCGATACTGGATCAGGGCCCTTTGCATGGCTTTTTCATGGGGATCTTTCGGAACATAGATCTTCTTCATCGTCAGCGGATCGACCCCCGTATAAAACATGCAGGTCGAAATCGTTGACGGCGTAGGATAAAAATCCTGGACCTGTTCGGGCATATGCCCCAGTTTCTTCAAAAACAGCGCTAGTTCTACCGCTTCCTTCATACTGCATCCCGGATGGGAGCTCATAAGGTAAGGAACAAGGTACTGGTCTTTGCCGAGTTTCCGGTTCATATCGCGGTACGCCTTTGTGAAGCGCTCATAAACATCATGCCCCGGTTTTCCCATCGCTGCAAGAACTTTCCCGGAGACATGCTCGGGGGCGACCTTCAGCTGTCCGCTTATATGCCACCTGACCAGCTCTTCGAGAAATTCATCCGACTTATCACAAAGCAGGTAATCGAAACGTATTCCGGACCTGACAAAAACCTTTTTCACTCCCGGCACGTTCCGAAGTTTTCGAAGCAGCTCAGTGTAATCCGAATGATCCGCCTCCAGGTTCGGGCACGGGGACGGTGTCAGGCACTGGCGGTTTTTGCAGACACCTCTTTTGAGCTGCGCTCGGCAGGAGGGATGCCTGAAATTGGCAGTCGGCCCTCCCACATCGTGAATGTATCCCTTGAAGCGGGGATCTTTCGTCATCGCTTCCGCTTCCGCAAGAAGCGACTCGTGGCTTCTTGATTGAATGATCCTTCCCTGGTGAAAAGTCAGCGCACAGAAATGACATCCCCCGAAACATCCTCTGCAGCTGGTCAGCGAGAAAAGCACCTCGCCAAGTGCCGGGATCCCGCCTTCCTTGTCATATACCGGATGCCACCGGCGGACATAGGGAAGAGAATAGACATCATCCATCTCCTGTGTCGACAGAGGAAGTGCCGGGGGGTTTTGAACGACCCAGACGGTATCATACCGCTCGGCAAGACTTTTCCCGGAAAACGGATCCGTATTTGTATATTGTACTTTGAAACTCTTCGCATACAAAGTCCGGTCCCTGAGCATCTCCTCATAGGAGGGGAGCTTTATCGCATCCCCGAGCAGGGTTTCGTCTTTCGTCTTAAAGCAGGTCCCCCGCACAAAAGTAATATCGCCGATCTCGATTCCGGCATCCAAAGCCTGTGCGATCTCAACGATGGATCTTTCTCCCATCCCGTATGAGATCAGGTCAGCCGGACAGTCCATCAGCAGCGAGCGGCGAAGCTGGTCGCTCCAATAATCGTAATGGGCCATCCTCCTCAGGCTTGCCTCGATTCCGCCGACGATTATGGGCGTTTTTTTAAACACTGAACGGATAAGTCCGCAGTAGACGATGGCTGCCCGGTCAGGACGCAATCCCATTTTCCCGCCCGGTGAATACGCATCCGTACTTCTGTGTTTCCTGGCCGCGGTGTAATGGTTGACCATCGAATCCATATTTCCGGAAGTAACAAGAAATCCGAGTCTCGGTTCCCCGAAAAGAGAGATGCTTTCCGGATTCTTCCAATCCGGCTGCGGAATAATGCATACACTGAAGCCGTTGGCCTGCAGAACCCTCGAGATGACCGCATGTCCGAATGACGGATGATCAACATAAGCATCCCCGGTCACATAAACAAAATCGGGCCTTTCTATGCCCTGCCTTTTCATCTCCTCCGGCGTCACCGGTAAAAACTGGTTATTCATATTATTTCCCCCGGGGACTTCAGCATCCGGATCTCCTCAGCAGTCAGATACCGGAAGCTGCCTTCCGCAAGATCTTCATCCAAAACAAGCGGACCGATCCTGAGCCTTTTCAGGCGGACAACCGTATTGCCGGTTTTTTCAAACATTCTTTTTATCTGGTGAAAACGGCCTTCTCTGATCACCACACGTGCAGACGCCCTCTCACCCTCATTTTTCAGGCAGGGATAAAGAACGGCCGGAAGACAAGGTTTTTTATCGCCTATATCCATACCGGATGCGAACATCTGAACATCTTCCCCGTTAACCGGCCTGGTCAATTCTGCTTCGTATTCCTTTTCAACGTGGGACCTGGGCGATAAAAGCTGATGTGACAGAGCTCCGTCATCCGTCAGAAGCACCAGGCCGACGGTATCGATATCCAGCCGGCCGGCCGGAAAAAGCTTTCCAGCCTCCGGGATCTCTTCTACCAGATCGATCACCGTGCGGTTTCGATCATCACGGGTCGCGCATATGACCCCACAAGGTTTATTCAGCATCACATAGGTCATGGCAGGCGCCCCGATACGGTGTCCGTTTAAGATGATCACATCCACAAACGGGTCTACCCTGCGCTCAGGATCCGCTGCCGAGCCGTTTACGGTTACCGCACCGGAGCGGATAAGTTTCTTCACCTGTGATCTTGAACCTGCACCGGCATTAGCCAGAAGACGGTCCAGTCTGACCGGGCCCTCTGCCATCGCGTTTCCTCCTTAAACGGTAGATTTCTGTTATCACGAAAACGACCTGCCGAAGGCAGGCCGTTCTTTTCTTTATCATGTATAGTCAGATGCCGGTCAGTAAGAGAAGATCACTCCTCCATATCCTCATCTTCCTCTTCCAATTCGTCATCAAAGGATGAATATGAAGAAGCCGGAGCATCCGGAGCCAGTTCCTGTCTGTTCTTGTTGACGATATCCAGACATGACTGAATGGAATTCATGAAATTGCTGTACTTCTGTCCGGCCGAATCGATCGTCCTGGTCATGATCTTTTCAAGATTTTCCAGCATTTCATCCGTATAGGAGATCGCGCTGAGCCTGATATTGTTTGAATCATTGGTGGCCTTATCGATCAGGTCCTGAGCCTGAGCATTCGTATCCTCGATCAGCTGGTGTGACTGCTCCAGGGCACGCTGCATTACTTCACTCTCACTGACGATTCTGTCCGCTTTTGCCTGGGCGTCTGCGATGATTGCATCCGCTTTCTGCTGTGCATCCTCAAGAATGGCATCCTTATTGCTGATGATCTTCTGATAGCGCTTGATCTCATCGGGAGTCTTCATGCGAAGCTCACGAAGAAGCTCTTCAAGTTCTTCCTTGTTCACGACGATCTTAGTCGATGACAGCGGCTGGAACTTACAGCTGTCGATATACTCTTCGATTTCTTCAATGATCTGCTCAATTCTGCTGCTCATTTTACTCTCTCCTTATCGTATCCCCTATAAGTATGTTCCCCTCAGGTCCTGTTTTCAACTTCATCTGCCGCCGCGATCTTTTCCATGATACGCTCTGCGACAACCGGCGGAACGAAATGACTGATATCACCGCCGTAGTAAGCCACTTCCTTTACCGTAGTAGAACTGAGATAGGCATATGCTAAGTCCGTTGTCAGGAAGATCGTATCGATTCCTTCTCCAAGCACCTTATTGGTCTGCGCCATCTGCAGCTCAAACTCAAAATCAGTGATCGCGCGCAGGCCCCTGACGATAAACTGGGCTTCACATTTTCTGACAAAATCCACGGAAAGACCTGTAAACGATTCGACCCTTACATTTGGTATATCAGAAGTCACATCCTGTAACATCTTAACACGTTCACGTGCAGAAAACAATGGGGTTTTTGCATGATTTACCAGTACGCCGACGATCAGTTCATCTACCAGAAGGGCGGATCTTCGGATGATATCGATATGTCCGAAAGTCACCGGATCAAAGCTGCCGGGATACACTGCTCTCTTCATATTCAAGTTCTCCTATTTTCTTTTAAGGAACACATGTTTATTCGTTTTATATCTTTTTTCCCGTACTGTTTCAAAACCTGACTCATTTACCCACGAGAAATCCGTGTCAACAGCAGATTCGATTATGATCAGCGTCTCTTCATCTGCCAGGGCCGATCTCATAAGATAATCCGTCACCTTATTTTCCAGTTCTTTTCCGTATGGCGGATCCATAAAAATGATATCGAACCTGCCGTGGTTTTCGAGGCGCGGCAGTGCGCTCCCTGCGTCAGCACAGATCACCCTTGCCTGTTCCTCCAGATGCGTTTTTTGAAGGTTTTCCCTGATGACTGCAGCTGCTTTCTGGGATGAATCAACAAATACTGCTTCGCGGGCTCCGCGGCTGAGTGCTTCGATGCCGATGCCGCCGCTTCCGGCAAAGAGATCCAGGAATGAACAGCCGTACAGGTCACTTTGGAGGATATTGAACAGTGTCTCCTTGATTCTGTCCGTGGTCGGCCTGGTGTCAGTTCCTTCTACCGTTTTTAAAAGAAGCCTTCTGGCTTTTCCCGCAATCACTCTCATACCGGGCACTCTCCGATCTTCTTTTTACCGGAAAAAACACAATAAAAAAGTCTTTAATTAACCGGCAAATCTCATTATAGTGATAAATCCTGATACCTGTCAATTGCATTCCCGATAATACTGTTTTTCCACGTCCGAGACGGAATTACGAATTGATTTATCCGCTCTTTTTGACTATAATTATTCCATAGTTTCCGAACGATAAGAGGTATAATTATGAATATCGGATTTATCGCACATAACAGCAAGAAGAACCTGATCGAAAATTTCTGCCTTGCCTATAAATATATACTGGCAAAGCACGAGTTATATGCCACTGAGATGACCGGCCGCCGCATCGAGGAAGTGACAAACCTGAAAGTCCATAAGTTCCTGTCCGGAAGTGTCGGCGGAGACCAGCAGCTCATTGATATGATCGAGCGCAACTATTTTGATCTTGTTATCTTCTTCTACAATCCGATCCTCAACAGTCCGAATGAAGCCAATATCTTCGCGATCACCCGTGTCTGCGACCGATACAACATACCGATCGCAACCAATATCGCCACTGCCGAATCCATGGTGCTCGGACTCGCCAACGGCGACCTGGACTGGCGCGAAAACATGCATCCGATCTATTAAGATAAAAAGTATGCCGGCAGGGATCTCTCCCTGCCGTTATTAATGTCAAAAAAGCTGACAGCGGAATGATATCCCTGTCAGCTTTAATTCATTTATTGATCAAAGAGAGATACGTCCTTCGACCTCACCGTTAACTACATAGTAAGCAGCGCATTCTTCGAACTTGACGTAGATCTTGACATCCTTGAAATCAGCGGCTTTCTTGTTCAGATCCTTTGTCCAGATGTCTTTGATTCTGGCTACGAGATCATCCTTGTTGACTTCATTGCCGAAGAACTGGAAGTAAACAGTCTCCGTTGTCTTGGGAGCAGCCACTTTCTTTACGGCAGTCTCAGCGGTCTTTTTAGCAGCAGCGGTTGTTTTCTTGGCGGCAGCCGTTGTCTTCTTAGCGGCAGCAGCGGTCTTCTTCGCAGCGCTCTTCACTTCGGTTTTAACTGTCTCAGCCTTTTCGGCGGCCTTTGTCTCAACCTTTTTAACGGTCTCTTTCACGGCAGCTTTTGCGCTCTTCTCTTCGGCTGCTTTCTGCACGGGTTCTTCTATCTTTGCAGCCTTAGGAGCAGTCGCAGCAGCAGTCTTAACTTCTGTCTTTGCTGTTTTGGGCTCGTTTTTCATTTTAAAATTCCTCCTGTAACAATTAAATATACAATTTAAGTACGCTAAGCATCATAACGCATTGAAGTAAATTTTTCAACATATAGTCATGAACAAACGTTTTTTCTACTATATGTTCAGATTTTTCATTCCGTTGTCCATATATGACGTTAATTTTTCCATCAAAAGTTGATATTCGGGCGGTATGCTTTCGTGCAATTTGGCAAGGATTTCGCCTGATGCCATATAGGCACGCTGCAAAACATCAGCATCCTGATAGATACCACCAAGCAGGAAAGACGCCTCTCCATGCTGCCGGATGCCGAAAAGATCTCCCGGACCCCGCATTTTCAGGTCTTCCCTGGCGATCTCAAAGCCGTCGTTGGAACGGTTCATCACCTCAAGTCTTTTCCGGACTTCTTCCCGGTCATCCGTGCAGATCATGATGCAGTAAGACTGAGCGCTGCCCCGTCCTACTCTGCCGCGCAGCTGGTGAAGCTGAGCCAGTCCGAATCGCTCTGCGTTCTCGATCATCATTACGGTTGCGTTGGGGACATCCACCCCGACTTCGATCACGGTCGTGGATACAAGAACCTTGATATCACCTGAAAGAAATGATTCCATGATCTTGTTCTTCAAAGCACTCTTCATCTGCCCGTGAAGGACTCCGACCGTGATCTCTTCCGGAAATACTTCAGACAGTTTCCGGCCGTATTCTGTTACGTTTTCTGCCTCTACCATTTCGCTCTCATCGACCATCGGACATACGACATAAGCCTGATGCCCCATCCTGACCTGTCCGATAATAAATTGATACGCTGATTGCCTGAAACCGGGTCCTACCACACAGTTTTTGATCGGCAGCCGGCTGCTCGGGAGTTCATCGATCACAGAGATCTCCAGGTCCCCGAAAAGAATTACGGCCAGTGTCCTCGGGATCGGAGTGGCACTCATGACCAGGGTATGCGGCATCTCTCCCTTTCCGTAAAGAGTTTCACGCTGACGCACGCCGAACCGATGCTGCTCATCGGTGATCACCAGAGAAAGATTATTAAAAGACAGCTTTTCCTGAACAAGGGCATGCGTTCCTATGATGACCTTGACCTCACCTGAAGCGATCTTCGCATACGCTTCACGCTTTTCGGCTGCTTTCATGGAGCCGGTCAGAAGCACGCAGGGACAGTCGATGCCGCTTCTTTCAGTAAGGGCGCAGAATGCATCATAATGCTGCCTTGCAAGGACTTCGGTCGGAACCATCAAAGCGCCCTGCCTGTTATTACCCACGCACATTAAAAGAGCCAGGAAAGCCACGATGGTCTTGCCTGATCCGACATCTCCCTGAATCAGCCGCGTCATGACCTGACGTCCGGTCATCTCCTTCTCGATATCGGACCATACCCTCTTTTGTGCCCCGGTCAGTTCAAAGGGAAGTGACCTCACGGCCTGATCTGTCAGCGGGGATCTTTCCATCTCATATCCGTGGCAGAGCGTCTTTGTATTCTCCCGGATTTTCCGGATACCCATCAGGAAAAGCAGGAACTCGTCAAAAACAAGTCTCTCACGCGCGATCACCAGTTCATGCATGCTGGTCGGGAAATGGATCTGCTCCATGGCGAAAGACCGGACGCTGACCTTATATTTCTCACGGATGTCCCCAGGCAGCGGGTCTGCTCCGCCCCCGGAAATCTCAATTGCCTGTGATATCGCCTTCCTGAGCATGTTTTCAGTAAGGCCTTTTACAAGGGGATAAACAGGCTGAAGCGCCTTCGTTTTTTCGGCGTAGATCTCTGTATCGAACACCTGAGGCTGTACAAGCACGGTTCGATTCCCTTTCCGGGAGATTCTTCCCCGGAACACCCTGGTGACACCCGGTTTTAATCCGGACCGCAGATAGGGCATATTAAACCACGTGACCGAAACGGCTTTATCACCCGTGATGATCTTTCCGGCGGTGATCTGCATCCTGCCGGAGCGTCTTACTGTCAGCTGTTTCTCTATAAAACCGCAGACGGCCGCAATACGGCCGTCTGTCAAATCACCCGGCATTCCGGGCTCATCATATTTTTCATACCTGACCGGGTAATAGCTGATCAGGTCCCCGATCGTCCGGATGCCTGCCTGCGCAAAACGTTCGGCAGACTTCTCTCCGATACCTTTCAGGATGGTGATCGGTTCATTTAAATTCATGGCTGATTCACTCCGCAGAGATGATGTAATAGTACACCGGCTGGTTGCCGGCATTCAGTTCCACTTCCACTCCCTTGCATTCATCTTCGAGTTTAGAGGCCAGATTCTGCGCATCATCTTCTGTGACATCCTCGCCGTAGTAGACGCTGATCAGTTCAGTATCGTCATCGATCATCTGCTGCGCAGAACGGATGGCTGTATCCACGATATCTTCGCCGACAGCCAGGATACCCTTATCACCGACACCCATAATGTCTCCCTCATGGATTCTCGTGCCGTTGATGCTGGTGTCTCTTACCGCATATGTCAGCTGGCAGGTTCTCACGTTTTTGATCTCCTGGTACATGATCTTCTCATTTTCCTCCGGGGTTTTTTCCGGAGAATAATTGATCAGCGCCGTGATGCCCTGGGGTATCGTCTTCGTGGGTATGACGATCACCTTGCAGTCTTCTGCCAGATCCTGCGCCTGGCTCGCCGCCAGGATAATATTCTTATTATTCGGGAATACAAAAACTGTCCTGGCATGAACTTTTTCGATCGCTCCGAGAACATCGTCCGTACTCGGGTTCATCGTCTGTCCGCCCTCGATCATGCAGTCGACACCAAGGTCTTTGAAGATGCTGCACAAACCTTCTCCGGCAGCGACCGCTACAAAACCGACATCTTTTCTCGGTTCCGAATCAGTCTTTTCCCGACCGGAACTGAGAGCTTCTTCCAACTGGGAGGGTGTAAAGACTGTCAGCATATGGCCATGAGTGATCACTTCCGCCTTAACGCGGGAAATTAATCCGAATTCCATTGCTTTTTCAAGGATCTGTCCTGGGTGCTGAGTATGGACATGCACCTTCAGCAGTGTATTCTCTGCCAGAAAGGCTGTCTCTTCATCTTCCCCGTCAAATTTAGCGGTCAGTGCAGCGCCTGCACTGAGCGGATCTTTTGAATACTCATCATTTAAAGAGACGACAAATTCCGTGCAATAGACTGCCGGACCTCTGCTTGTCTCCATGCGTCTTTCCGCGGCATTTCCTTTATAGTCGACTTCCTTGCCGCAGAATACGTCATAGGCGCCGTGAAGGATCTCCATCAGTCCCTGACCGCCCGAATCGACAACACCGGCCTCTTTGAGCACCGGCAGCATCTCAGGCGTCGCCGCAAGAGCCTCATCGCCCCTGTCAAGAGCCGCCTGCAGAAGCGCTTCCATACTGACAGAAGCATCTTCCTCATACAGTTCATTCG
>JBGUOI010000266.1:0-4652 GCA_045118075.1 Porcincola sp.
AACCAAGGGGTCTGACCCTTTTCGCACGTTGAAGTACGAAAAGCGTCAGACCCCTCTTATCAAACCTCGAATTTATAACCCATGCCCCAGATAGTCTTGATATACTCTCCGTACTCTCCCATCTTGCTGCGCAGCTTCTTCACATGAGTATCGATCGTTCTGGCGTCTCCGAAGTAATCGTAGTTCCAGACACTGTTCAAAATCTTTTCTCTCGAGAGTGCTATCCCTTCGTTTTCCACAAAGTAGGTTAAGAGTTCAAACTCTTTATAGCTCAGGTCTATGCTCTTACCGGCGATCTTTACTTCGTGAGCTGTCTTGTTTATCATCACCTCTCCGGCTGTCAGCACCTCCTCGGCGCCGATCGCATTCGTCCTTCTAAGGATCGCTTCTACCCTGGCGACCAGGATCTTCGGGCTGAACGGCTTGGAGATGTATTCATCCACCCCCAGCTCAAAGCCGAGCAGCTCGTCGCGCTCATCCGCCCGGGCGGTCAACATTATAATAGGAACTTTCGAGTGCTGACGGACCTCGCGGCAGACTTCCCAGCCATCCATTTTGGGCATCATGACATCCAGGATGATCAGCGCAATATCCTTCTCGGAAAAGAACAGATCGATTGCCTCAGCTCCATCGCCGGCTTCAAACACCTCGAAGTCTTTCTTCACCAGAAAGTCCTTCACCAGCTTGCGCATTCTGCTCTCGTCATCTACTACCAGTATTTTAAGCTTATCCATATGCTTAGCCTTCTTTCTTCTGTGTTGATTACGTGCTTTTGCACTTTAAAGTATTCAAGGGGTCTGACCCCTCCCCTTATTGTATAGTAACATTTAGAATTTCTAAATTCAACAAAAGTGTGACAAGGGACAGTCCTGTATCACGCCTTTTTTGCCGCTGCTTTCCCGCCTTAAATCACGCCTCATTTCTTCACCATATCTTCACAGTCCTTTCATTGACATTTACAGCCAAATCAACTAAATTTATGAGGAGATATTTATAAAAGACATATAATAAGGAGCATTCTCTTATGGCTGCAAACGGCAATATATCAACTGAGCAGTTCCGGATCGACCTTCCGGACCAGTTCAGGGGCTCGCTTGAAGTGCTGTCCGTTCCGGATCCGGATTACGATCTTTCCGGCGAGGAGCTTGTCTCGGGCGGACTTACCGACAAAAACATTTATCAGCGCCAGTACGTGATCGACCACTCCCGTCTTCTCGAGGACAGGGACGATCCTTCCGGCCCGGAAGTCATCCGCGTGATGGGCGGCGGCGCCCAGATCGGATCCATCCGCAAGGCGGACTGTGCCCATGTGCACACACTGCTGGCCAATTATGAGATCGTCAGCACGGAAGTTGCCGTGACCGGCGGTCCTTATAAAAAAGTCGCCGTCTCCGATGAAGGCGAGCCGGTCGTTACCGAAGGCGATGCCAGGCTAAACGGGACAGTGACCATCTATTATACGCAAAAGACTGCAGCTGAAGACACTTCTTCAGCATCAGCCGCTCAGCCTGCTGCTCAGACAGCAGCTCCGGCCCCTGCAGCTGCGCCGGCTCCGGTGGCGGCGCCTTCCCGGGCCGCATCAACGTCCGATCCCGATGATGATGATACCGCCGGCTGGATCGACACTTCCTATGTGACCGAGATCCGCGAGAAAAACCCGGCCGATTACGGGATGACGCTGCTGTTCTTTGCCGGTATCCTGACGACGTGTTACCTGTGCTTTGCGGTTCCGTGCTGGATCACCGGAAGAAGCGCCAATTTCTTCGAAAAAGTAGTCATCGGAGGCCTCTCGATCAAAGAGCCCGTGCTGCTCTTCCATCTGATCACGGTATCGGCCGCCCTGATCTTCAACATCATCGGCGTATTCCGCTCAGGCAATCTTATGCCGGCCCTGGCAGCCCTGCTTTATGCTTTTTCCGGCCTGATGCTTCCGGGCTACCTTTTCTGCACCGGGCTGCAGGCGCTGCTGTGCATTTTTGCTGCCCTGCGCAAACGCAAAGGAGTGGCAAGCATCAAATATGTTCTGCTGCTGGCCGTCCTGGCCCTGCTCGGACTCGAGATCTACCAGTTCGCCGAGAATAAGATTCTCTTCAATCCGTTTGGTGATGCTGCGCCCGCTGGTTCGGTCGACGATGTGCCGTTCATGGATGAGGACATCTACTACATGGACGAGACCGAGATCCCCGAGTTCTGGGATGCCGATGCGGAAGACCAGATGAATGAAGACTTCTGGGCCCAGTTCGAAAACGAAAGCGAACTCTTTGCCGGAGAAGACGAAGAACAGTGGGAAGAAGAAAACGGCGTAATTGATATGGGAACGGGGCCGGCTTCGCCGCTGGGCGGAGTATCAAACCTGACAGGGTTAAGCCCCAGACCGTAAAAACGTGCGCCGCCGGCGCTCTGCATTAATGACAGGGGATCACTTCCCCTGTCATCTCATCTTAAGAAAGTGCTTTACCTATGCTAAGATCCAAAACGCTCAACATGAGCACCGGCAACCCTTTAGGCCTGCTGATCCGATTCTCGATCCCTATGCTGATCGGGAACATTTTTCAGCAGGCTTATAATCTGGCCGATTCGATCATTGTCGGCCGTCTGATCGGAGCTTCCGCCCTGGCCGCCGTCGGTTCGACGGGCTCCGTCACCTTCCTGTTTTTCTCCGTCTGTGCCGGCATCGGCGGCGGAGCAGGCATCGTCACCTCCCAGTACTTCGGAGCTGACCAGACTGAAAAAGTCAAAAAATCGATCACCAACTCTGCCTACATCATGCTGATCACTTCTCTGATCATGTGCACAGCGGCCTACCTGGCCGCACCGGTGATCCTTCGCTTTATGCGCACCCCCGAAGACATGCTCCCCAGCGCCATCATATATATGCGGATGAACTGCCTGGGCGTCCCCCTGGTCGCCATCTACAACTATTCATCCTCCATGCTCAGGGCTCTCGGGGATTCCAGGACACCGCTGATCTTCCTGATCGTTGCGTGCTTTTTGAATGTCCTGATGGACCTGTTCTGCGTGGGCGTACTTCACATGGGCGTTTTCGGCGCTGCGCTGGCCACCGTGCTCGCCCAGATGATCTCAGGCATCAGCTGCCTGATCTTTGCCTTCCGGACCAACCCCTACTTCAAGCTGGAGCGGTCGCACTTTGCCTTTGACAAAGAGATCTCCGCCAGCGCTTTTCGACTTGGCCTTCCGCTTGCGCTGCAATGGTCACTGATCGCGGTATCCACCACCGCGCTGCAGTCCTTTGTCAACTCCTTCGGCACCACCGCCGTGGCTGCGTTTACCGCAACGACGCGCTTAGAACAGCTTATCCAGATGCCTTACGGCTCTCTTGGCCAGGCGCTCTCCACCTATTCCGGCCAGAACTACGGAGCCGGCAGGATCGAACGCATCCGTGCGGGCTTCCGCGACAGCCTCGCGGCCGTGACCGTATTCTCACTGGCCATGCTGGTCGTTATGCAGATCTTCGGCCGCAGCTTTATCGGAGCCTTCGTAAAAGACGCCGATGTCATCGCACTTGGCGGAAGCGCCTTAAAGCTCACGAGCTTTTTCTACTTCTTCCTCGGCGTGATCTACATCACCCGCGGAATCTTAAACGGCGTAGGCGATGTCCTCTTCTCCTTCATCAACGGCATCATCGAGATGGTCGGCCGCATCGGCCTGCCGTTTATCATGACCGCCATTCCCGGCGTCGGCGTGTGGGGCATCTGGTGGACCGCCGGCCTCACCTGGACCCTAAGTGCACTTTTTTGTGTGATGCGCTACCTGACGTGGTGGAAAAAACAAAAGAGAGGGGCGTGAACCCCTCTCCGTACTCAGTTGTCTTTCCTTCCCATAATGCTCAGGATGCGGATGAAGATGTTGACAATGTCAACATAGATATCCGCCGCCGAGTCAACTGCGTTGTCCAGCGTCTTCGGATAAGCCTGCGCCTTGGCCCAGTCAAAGCCGATATATCCGGCAAATATGACGACGATCACATAATCCATGATGCCGAGTGACAGGTGGAAGATCAACCCGCCGATCAGCTCAACGGCGATCGATCCGATAAGCGCGAAAATCAGGACTCTACCAAGACTCAGGAAAAAAGCCGGGAACAAAGTCGAGACGATAAGCATCGAGACCACGATAATGCCCGTTGCCAGGAACGCACTGTAGATCGTGCTGGTGGTATAAGCCGTCAGGAAGAATGTCAGCAGCATGCCCATCGCGCAGGCAAGAACCGTAAATCCCAGAAAACTGATGGCCGGATTATGTGATTTTGCAATCACGAACAAACTTCCGAAGCTCGCCGCCAGGTAACCGATGATCACGATCCTCGGATCAAGCTTGATGATATAGGGTGTCAGGAAATAAGCCATTCCGATGTTGATCACAATACCCCAAAGAAGCGTAAGACCGATCGCCATATTATAAGTATTATCCGAAAGCAAAGTCCCTTCCGTGCTCAGCATCCGCTGAGCTTTCATTTCTTTATTATCCATGGTGTTTCCTCCTAAATGGTGTTTCCTCCTAAATGAAGAACAACAAATCCTCATGATTATACCACTAAATGAAAAGATAGTGTCAAGATTGTTTCGCAAAATCAGTTTTGACCGCTCGGTGACCGGCAGTTAACCGACCAGTATTTCGTTTAGATCAGCGTC
>JBGUOI010000267.1:0-11713 GCA_045118075.1 Porcincola sp.
ATCCGGTCAAAAGGCGGAAAATGCAAAGTCTATGAAGCTCCTTTTAATGTACGGCTGGCAGGTGACGACAGTATCTATGTGGAGCCGGATCTGTCTGTGATCTGTGATCTTTCTAAGCTGGACGATAAAGGATGCCTTGGTGCTCCGGACTGGGTAATCGAGGTGCTCTCACCCTCAACGCAAAACCTTGATCTTGGAAAGAAACTGGTCAAGTACAGGGAATGCGGTGTCCGCGAATATTGGATCATAGATCTGAGAAAGAAGATCGTGATCGTCCATCTTTTCGGATGGCCGCAGGAACCGGCAGCCATTTACGGGTTTGAGGATGAGATCCCCTGCGGGGTCATCTCCGGTCTTAAAATAACCTTAGATGAATTGTTGGCCTGAAAGGTTTTTCCTCTTAGAAAAATCTTCATATTTTTTCGAATGCCTGCTCTTTTCTTACTACGTCTGCAATGCTAAAATAGTTACATCATTTATGGATCGGAGAGGAGGTGTAAGCTATGGGATGTCCTGACGGGAAAAAATATCTGCCGGCGTTTTGCGGGCGGTTTTTCGGGCGTCGGAGTATTCTTTTGTTTGCACTGACGGCCTCTCTTTTTTTGACCGGTCTGTTTTCAGGGCAGGCGGCGGCCGATAACGCATACGGTTATATCCTGCAGGACAGTGCGATCTGCTATCTTAGCGAGGAGAATATCGCCGATATGTCGCCAAAGGTACTTTGCTTTGCAAGATATGAGATCTATGCGCGTTACGGGGCTACGTTTTTCTCGGACGAGATACAGGCGTATTTTGATGAGCAGTACTGGTATTCTCCGGTCTACGAGCCCGGTACTTTCCTCGATGATATGCTCAACGGCTACGAGAAGGCCAACGTTCAGCTTCTGATGAACCGGGAGCAGGCGCTCGGAGCTTACGAACCGGACGGGAGTTACGCTTACGCAGACATCTACGAGTACATTGCATCGAAGCAGTCTGACTACAGTGAGTATGATGTGGATCCGGACAGTTATATCTTTTATGACAGCGATGAGCGCTATCTTTCTCTGGACGAGGCGAAGATGCTCTCACTGCAGGAACTTTGTTATGCCCGCAATGAGATCTATGCCAGGCACGGAAGACTCTTTTATTCCTATGAGCTGCAGAATTACTTCGACCAGAAAAACTGGTATTACGGTTTTATCCCGCCTGACCAGTTTTCGGAAGAAGTACTCAATGACATAGAGTACAGCAACGCAGCGCTTCTCGAAGCGGAAGAGTATTCCCGTTCTGATGGCGGCTACGTCCTCGACCAGGCCGGGTACAGCTTCAATGGAATCGGTTCTTACCGTGCCCAGTCGCAGGAGAACAAGTCTGCTGTTTCCGATGACGAATATATCTTCCGCGACAGCAATACCCGCTACCTTTCCACTGAGGAGATCTCCTCTCTGTCATTGCAGATGCTTTGCTATGCCCGCAATGAGATGTACGCCAGGAGGGGCTATATCTTTCGCTCCCAGGAGTTGCGAGATTATTTCGGATCCAAATCCTGGTATTACGGCACCATCCCGGCGGCTTCGTTTTCCGGGAGTGTGTTCAACGAGTGGGAGAGCGCGAATATCGAACTGCTCAAAATGCAGGAATACAGTCTCAATCCGAACGGATACCAGCTGTACTGAGTGCAGCGAAAAAAGAAAAGAAATCACAGCCGGCGCGCCGCATACGTGCCGGCTTTTTTAAAAGGGGTTTTTTATGGGTCTTCAATTGATTCTCGGCGGCTCGGGCTCGGGAAAGAGTACATACGCCAGAGCTTTTATCACAAAGCAGTCGCGGATGCATCCGGACAGGAATTACATCTTCCTGGTTCCGGAACAGTTTACGATGCGAACCCAGCTTGATCTTGTCATGGAGCAGGAGAACAAGGGCATCCTGAATATCGATGTGCTCAGCTTTAACAGGCTGGCCTATAGGATCATGGAGGAGGCAGGGCAGGAGAATGCGCGGATCCTTACAGAGACGGGCAAGTCGCTGATCCTTCGTCGGATCGCGATCGACCGGAAGGATGAACTTGGGATTCTCGGGAGGAAACTGGACAGGAGCGGCTACGTGGCAGAGGTAAAAAGCGCGCTCTCGGAGTTTGCCCAGTACCGAATCGATGCTGACCGCCTGGAGGAGATGATCAGCCTGACGAAATCCAGGCCTGCGCTGCAGGTCAAGCTGATGGACCTGAAGATCCTGCAGGAGGCTTTCGGGGAATACCTGTCGCAGAATCTGCTCACCGGGGAGGGACTGCTTGAAAAGCTTGCGCTCTATGCGCCGGGCAGTGACCTGCTGAAAAATTCCACGTTGGTGCTGGATGGATTTACCGGCTTTACTCCCATCCAGATGAACGTGCTTCGCGTTCTGATGAAGGTCTGCCCGGATGTAGTCATTACCGTGACGATCGATGCATCGGAAGATCCCCTTCGCCCGGCGGGCGAACATGAACTTTTCGCGCTCAGCAAAAAGACGGTCAGCGGCCTATACAGGACAGCGGCCGATGAGGGTGTTAAGATCATCGATCCGGTGATCATGGACAGTGAGGGAAGACGTTTTAAGCCGGGAAGCGAGCTGGCTCACCTGGAGAAGAACCTTTTCCGGCCGGCAGCCGCTTCTTTTGACACAGCCGGTGCAGACAAACCGTCACAGATCGTCCTTCACAGGGCGGCTTCTCCTGCCAGGGAAGCTATGCGCGCCGCGGTGCTTGTTCGTGAGCTGGTTGATGAAGAAAAGTATGATTATGAAGATATCGCGCTGATCGTGGGCGACATGCCGTCCTACCAGAACCAGATCCGGCGCTTTTTTGCGATGTACCATATTCCGGTGTTCATTGACCGGAAACTGGACCTGATGTTCAATCCGTGCCTGGAGTTCGTCCGCGGGGCGATGGAGATGGTATCGGGTCATTTTTCTTACGAGAGCACGTTCCGCTTTCTGCGCACCGGTTTTACCGGGATCGAAGATGAACGGATCGACCTGGCAGAGAACTATGTACTCGCGGCGGGAATCAGTTCAAAGGCGGCATGGACGCGGGAGTGGACTTCTTTCCCGGACAGCATGGATGCTCAGAGCGCCATCAGTCTTGAGCAGACCAGGAGCATGATCATGGAGAAACTGGATCCGTTCCTGGAACTGTTTATGGCACCGCGCGCAAAAGTGGCTGATTATGCAAAAGCGCTGGAAAACCTTCTGGAATCGTTTGGGGTGAAGGAACAGCTGGAAACGGAAGCTGAGCGGCTTAAGACGGAAGGCTATCCGGACCGGGCGCAGGAATATCTGCAGATCTATGAGACAGTCATGAAGCTGCTCTCGGAAGCGGCACTGCTTCTGGGCGAAGAGATCGTAAAGCAGAGCGAGTTCATACAGATCATGGATGCCGGATTTACCGAGGCGAGAGTGGGCATTATTCCGCCCAGCCGCAGCCGGGTGCAGGTGGGAGACCTTCTAAGAAGCCGCCTGGAGCATGTGAAGGTGCTGATCTTTCTTGGCATGAACGATGGATGGGTGCCGATGGCCGATTCGGGCGGAGGGATCATGTCGGAGCTTGACCGGCTCTATCTGACCGATGCCGGGATCGAGCTGGCGCCGGGTGAGAGAGAAAACAGCTATATCCAGCGATTTTATCTTTATCTGTGCCTGACAAAGCCCTCGCGCGCTCTTCACATCTTCCGGAGTACGAACACGGGAGACGGGAAAGTGCTCAGGCCTTCCTATATGGTCGAGGTGCTCAGGGAGATGTTCCCTGATGCCCCTGACCTGACAGAACCCGAGCCCGGAACAGATCTTAAGGAGATCGCATCGGCGCGGACAGCGGAAGGATATCTTGCCGGAATTATGCAGAACGCTGAACGGCGCGATGCCGCCCTTGAGCTGCTTGCGCTCTTAAGGGAACACGGTTATGAACGTGAGGCTGATGCCCTGGTGAACGCCGCCTGCAAAAGAGCCGGCCGCGGCGCGATCAGTGCAGACCTTGCGAAGGCCCTGTACGGTGAGCAGCTGGAAGGAAGTGTAACGAGGCTCGAGTCCTACGCAGAATGCGCGGGTCGGCATTTTCTTGATTACGGCCTGCGGCTTCGCGAGCGCGAGGTGAGAGAGGTGACGGCGGCGGATATGGGAAGCGTTTTTCACCAGGCGCTGCAGCTGTTTTCCGCGCGGCTTGGGGAGAGCGGGATACCCTGGCGGGAGACGGACCGCCAAAAACAGGAGGAGATCCTGGATACCTGTGTGGACCAGGCCATTGACCAGTGCCGCCGGGGAATCTTTCGCGAAAGCGCAAGAAATGAACAGCTTTCCGACCGCATACGCCGCATAGCCAGGCGGACCGTATGGGCGCTGGTCGAACAGGTAAAGGCGGGTGAATTTGAACCTGCACTGTTTGAACGGCGGTTTAAAGTCGGATTGGAGCGGGGAGAGGTAAAAGTGTCCCTGAACGGACGGATCGACCGCGTCGACATCTGGGAAAACGAAGGAAAGCGTTATGTAAAGGTGGTCGATTACAAGTCCGGTTCGACGGGCCTTGACCTTAGTGAACTCTTTTTCGGCCTCAAGCTCCAGCTGGCGGTCTATATGGACGCTGCCGTGCAGATGGAAAAGAAACGTTCCCCCGGGAAGGAAGTACTGCCGGGGGCCATGTTCTATGCTTATATACAGGATCCGGTCGTGGATGTCAAAAGCGATGTGACGGAGTCCGAGATCGGCGAAAGGCTTCTTCGGGAGCTTCGTCCTGACGGGCTGTTTGTTGAAAGCGAAACGGTGATCAATGCACTTGACAGGATGATGAGCGGAAACTCACTTGTCATCCCGGCCGGACGGAAAACGGACGGAAGCCTTAGCGCTGCGTCAAAGAGCGCCGCACCTGAAGCGATGGACCGCCTGCTTAAGTATGTCAGAGGGCAGATTCTTGATCTGGCAGACGGAATATTGGACGGAAATGTGGATAAGAAGCCTTGCCGCAGCGGAACAAGGGCTGCCTGCGAGTACTGTCCTTTTGCCGGGTACTGCGGATTTGACCCGAAGCTTCCGGGCACCGCGATGCGGCAGCTGCCGTCTTTATCAAAGCAGGAATTCTGGACAGGAATCTTTAGCGAAACGGAGGTGAAGAAAGATGACAGCCTGGACTGAACAGCAAAATCAGGTGATCGAAACCAGGAACTGTGATCTTCTCGTCTCCGCGGCAGCAGGATCCGGAAAGACCGCCGTCCTGGTGGAAAGGATCGTTCGCATGGTCACGGATCCGAAAGAGGCGGTCGATATCGACCGCCTGCTGGTGGTCACCTTTACCAGGGCGGCCGCCGGTGAGATGAAAGAGAGAATCAGAAGCGCGCTGGAGAAGGCGCTTAAAGAAGATCCGGAAAACAGCCGCCTGCAGCGGCAGGAAGCGCTGGCAGCGCATGCGAAGATCACGACCATCGACAGTTTCTGTATGGATGTAGTGAGAAACCATTTCCACGAGATCGACCTGGACCCCGCATTCCGCGTGGCCGATGAAGGTGAGATTCGCCTGATCCGACAGGATGTGCTCGATGAGGTAATGGAACAGGCCTATCAGGAAGCCGATCCGGACGTGATTCGTTTTACCCGGATATTTGCCGAGGGAAAAACGGATGCGGGAATAACCGATATGATCGAGCGTTTCTATAATTTCTCGATCGCCCATCCTTATCCGGCGAGCTGGCGCAGAGACTGCCTGAAAGACGGGATCTTCGCGGATGAAGAGGAACTGTGGGAGAGTTCCCGGATGAAGCAGCTTTTGGATGATGCGCAGATGGTCGTATCTGACATGAGGGAGAGGGCAGAAAAAGCACTGGCTGTCTGCGGCGAAGAGGATGGCCCCGCAAACTATGTGCCTGTCTTTACGAGTGATCTGATTCTTCTTGATACGCTTTTGGCCTGCCGTACCTACAAGGATTACGCTGCCGCTCTCAAAGGAGGGCCCGCATGGAGACGGGCACCGGGAGGAAAGAAGAAAGAGAACGTTAATGAAGATAAACTGGCCAGAGTGAAGGCGGTTCGCGAACTGGTCAAAAAGAGCATCAACTCCTTATATGAAGATTATTTCGCCTGGGAACCGTCCGAGGCGCTTGAAGTGTGCCGCAAAAGCGAGGATATGATCAAAGCGCTGACCAGGCTCACCGACAGGTTTGAAGAAGCCTTCAGCCGTGAGAAACGAAGCCGCGGGATCGTGGATTTTTCCGACATTGAACATTTTGCTCTTCAGATCCTTGTCAGGAGCGAAGAAGAGCCTGAACCGACCGAAACGGCAGAAGAATACCGCCGCCTGTTCAGGGAAGTAATGGTCGATGAATACCAGGACAGCAACTTCGTGCAGGAGATGATCTTAAAAGCTGTCTCAAAGGACGGCGCTGAGGGGCGTGACCGCTTTATGGTCGGCGATGTCAAGCAGAGCATCTACCGTTTCCGCCAGGCCAGGCCGCAGCTTTTTATGGATAAGTATGCGCGGTTTACGAAAGATGAAGGATCGGAGCGGGTCATCGACCTGACCAGGAATTTCAGGAGCCGCCGCGGGGTGCTTGACCTGGTGAACGCCGTGTTTGAAAAGATCATGTTCAAAGACGCGGGCGGCGTGGATTACGACGAGAATGCAGCGCTGCGCTGCGGGGCATCCTATCCGGAAACGGAAGGGGAAGAGCGGTATGAACCGGAACTGATCCTGATCGAGACAAAGGATGAAAACGGAGAGAGCCTCATTCCTGAGGGGATGTCTGCTGCCGAGACGGAAGCGCTGGCCGCAGCGGAGCAGATCGAAAAGATCGCGGGCCGTCTCCCCGTGTGGGATAAAGAACTGGGGAAATACCGCCCGGCATCATATGCGGATATCGTAATACT
The DNA here is from genome assembly GCA_045118075.1 of Porcincola sp. Lineage (GTDB taxonomy): Bacteria > Bacillota > Clostridia > Lachnospirales > Lachnospiraceae > Merdiplasma. The sequence continues at coordinate 6,865 of JBGUOI010000267.1, forward strand.
GATGCGTTCTGTTTCTGGCAGGGGAGATGTGTTCGTCAGAACCCTGACTGACCGGGGCATTCCCGCCAGGGTAGAGACCGGTACCGGGTATTTCTCGGCGCCCGAGGTTCGCGCGGCGCTCTCCATGCTGAGCGTGCTCGACAACCCTCATCAGGACTTTCCCCTTTACTGTGTGCTCATCTCCGCAATGGGCGGTTTCACGGATGAGGAACTGGCAGTTTTCAGAGCTTCCTGCCAGGAAGGTGACCTTTACACCGCCATCGTCAATGCCGAAGTTCCGGACTTTCTCAGGAAAAAAATGGATTCTTTCCTGGACATGATCAGGGAGCTTCGCCGCACGGTGCCCTTTACGCCCATTCACGAGCTGATCCGTAAGATCCTAGACCGCACCGGTTACCTTAACTGTGCGGGGGCGATGAGCGCAGGCCCGGCCAGGCTGGCAAATCTTGAGATGCTCGCCCTGCTGGCTGAGACGTATGAACAGAGCAGCTACCGGGGACTTTTCAATTTTGTCCGGTATATTGAAAAACTGCAGCGGTATGAGGTGGATTACGCCGAGGCGGGGACCCTTGAATCCGGTGAGGATACCGTGAGAATCATGAGCATCCACAAAAGCAAAGGCCTGGAATTTCCGGTCGTGATCGTCCCCGGCCTCGGACGCCGGTTCAACCGCCAGGACAGCCAGAGCCGGTTTGTCCTTCATCCGGACCTGGGAGCGGCCTGTGACCTGATCGACCCCGAGAAGCGGATCCGCGTACGTTCGCTGGTGCGCTCATTTATCTCGCAGCGTATCCGTCTGGAGGATATGGGAGAAGAACTGAGAGTATTATACGTAGCGATGACCCGTGCAAAGGAGAAGCTGATCCTGTGCGGACAGATCACTTCTCTCAAAGAGAACCGGGAAAAGTATGAGACGCTGCTTCCCGATGATGCTGAGCGTTTCAGCCGGATCGACCTGATGCTGACCGGATCTTTTCTTGACCTGATTCTACCGGTGATCCTTCGGCGTATTGAAGAGGGAAAAGATCCGCTGGTCCGTATCCGGCAGGTAAGTCCCTCATCCGCCGCGGAAGGAACGGATGCAAAGATGGAGCTGACTCCTGAAGATTTTTCAACTGTTCCCGGACAGGTCTACGATGAGGAAATAAGAGAATACCTTGGCCGGATCGACATGGAGCCCGGAAAAGAGGAGGAACTGTTCATTCCGCTCAAAGTCTCGGTCTCCGACCTTAAACATGCTGACATGGACGCTCAGATGGAAGATGAACAGTTTCTGGAGCTGTATAAAGAAGCGCTGGACGATCCGTCGCTCATGGTCGGCATTCCCAGACCGGCCAAAGAGGGGGCACCGGGCGGCGCAGCTCTGGGAACACTTTATCACCGTGTGATGGAATTGTATGATTTCACCTCAAACGAGCCGGTGGAAAGACAGTTGGAAACCATGGTGAATTGTGGTAAAATCCATGAGGATGAAATCGGGAATATCTCCCCTGCGCGGATCGCCGGTTTTCTTGGCACGGATCTTGCGCGGCAGATGAGCGCGGCGGCGCGCCGCAGACAGCTGCACAGGGAGACTCCCTTTGTGATCGCCGTCGGTGCCGATGAGGTCGATCCATCCTGGCCGTCGGACCGGTCCGTGCTGGTACAGGGAATCATCGACGCCTGGTATGAACAGGACGATCATTTCATCCTGCTTGATTACAAAACAGACAAGATCCCGCTTGGGGATGAACAATACCTTGCCAGGTTCTACCGTGTGCAGATGGCGCTTTATAAAAAAGCCCTGGAAAGACTGACCGGAAAGAAAGCTTCCGCCTGCCTGCTGTATTCTTTCGCGATCGAAAAAGTGATCGAAGCTGACCTGTAAGGAGACCTGTAGGAGAACTATGAACCGTATCCAGAAATTTACCCGTAAACGGGGAGCGTGGTTTTATTTTGCCGCCGGAATGATCATACCGGCGCTTTTCGTGCTGATCAGCTATGTGGTGATCGAGGTTTGGCCCTTCGGGGACGGCACGGTGCTGATCATTGATTCCATTCATCAGTATCTGCCGTTCTACACTGATTTCCATGAGAAACTAATCCATCACCAGAGCCTTTTCTATTCTTTTTCGGGTGGTTTCGGCTTTGATTTCTGGGCGACATATGCCTACTATCTGGCCAGTCCGCTCAATATTCTGATCGCGCTGGTGCCCACGAGCCATGTCTGTGATTTCATGGATTTCCTGATCCTGTTCAAGATCGGCCTGTGCGGCGGAATCTTCTCGTGGTACCTGCATAAACGAAATCCCGCGGCGGGTCTTTCCCCGATCGTTTTCGGGACGATGCTTGCCCTGGGCAATTTCATGACCGGCTATTATTTCAACCTCATGTGGCTGGACAGCATTGCGCTGCTTCCGCTGATCATGATGGGCATTGAGCGGATCGTAAAGGGAAAAAGCCCGGTGATGTACACCCTGGCACTGTTCGGGGCGCTCTGGTGCAATTACTATATCGGCTTTATGCTGTGCTTTTTCAGTGTCCTGTATTTCGGGGTCTGCCTGCTTAAGTCAGCCGGGATGAACCTGAATAAGGCGGGAATGAGGACATTCACCTTCGTCTGCCATTCGCTGATGGCCGGAGGCATGGCCTCCATGGTGCTGCTGCCGGCGTATATGTCGCTGCGCTATGCGGAGAACATGACGAGCAGCAGTTTTCCGACGAGAATCAAATTCTATACGAATTTTATCGAGATGATGGTATCCCATGCCGTCTATCAGCACCCGATCAACATCTCGGACTCCCAGGTGGGATTGAATGTTTACTGCGGAAGCGTAGTGGCCGGCCTGGTGATTCTGTACCTGCTTGACCGGAAGATCCCTCTTCGCGAGAGGTTAGGGAAACTGTTCCTGGCAGGGTTCCTGCTGCTTAGTTTCGCGATGAACGTGCTCAATTTCATCTGGCACGGGTTCCATACGCAGAACGGGCTTCCCAACCGGTTCGCATTCATTTACGTGTGTGTGCTGCTGGTGATGTGCTTCGACACCCTTCCTCACCTCAAAGAACAGCCGACGGTCAATATCGCGGCGGCGGCCTTTATCCCCCTCGGATTTATGCTGATGGTGATCGCGGCCGGACAGGGAGGAGAAGAGTACGGCGCTTATGTCTGGTTAGCTCCGGTCTTTTTGCTGATGTATGCCGGCATCCTGCTGGCGGCGGCTTTCTTCAGGCATCGTTATAAACTCATTATTAACATCCTGCTCGCAGTGATGCTGATCGAGGCCGGAGGACACTGTATCTACGGCTATATCTATGATGAGAACGTTCCGCGCCAGACCTACATCGACGACCAGTTATCCTTCCGCTCCCTTGTCGGGAAAAGAGGAGAAAGCGACTTTTTCAGAACTGAGTTCGATACGCAGCGCATGAGGAATGTGTCGATGTTTGCCGGTGCCAATTCCACGGTCATGTTCAACTCGACCATGATGAAGTCGGTAACTGATTTCTGTGACCGCATCGGCATGGAAGCGCGCACAAACAAGAACGGCTACATCGGCCTGACCGGCCTGATGAACGATATCTTCGGGATCCGCTACGTGCTGAGCAGCTACGCGGAAGGCGATACCATTTACGGGTATCCGAAGGTCGATTCGGACGATCATCTTTCCCTGTTCAGGAACGATGATGCATTGTCTGTCGGTTTTCTTTGCGATCCCCAGATAAAGGAATGGGAGCTTGGGCCTGAAGATCCGATCGGAAACCAGAACCTGTTCATTATGCTGGCTACCAGCCTGGACGGGATCTTTCAGGAGACCCAGATGGATATCACCAGTGATGTGCCGTTTACAGTCGATATCCCCGAAGGTTCTTCCGCATACCTGTACCTGAAGACCAGGGTGGATTCCATTATCCTTGATACACCTGAGTACCACCGTAATTATAAGACCTACACCGATCATCTTTACGCACTGAACGGTTCGGATGATGACAGAGATGCCGAGATCACGATCACGTTAAAGAACGGCGGCACGCAGACGGTGTATCTTTATACCTGCACCGATGAGGCTTTAAAAGCTGCGGTGGAGGAACTGGGACGTGACCAGCTTGAGCAGGCGAAAGTCGGCGGCAATAAACTCAGCGGGACCATTGATGCTTCGCGTGACGGCGTCCTTTTGCTGACCGTACCTTACCAGAAAGGCTGGAAAGCTCTCGTTGACGGAAAACCGCAGGAACTGCTCGAGATCGGCGGTATGCTCACCGGAATCGAGCTTACGAAAGGACAGCACGAGATCTCAATGAAGTTCACCCCGGCCGGGTTCTACCTCGGCCTGGTAATGTCGCTGCTTTGCCTGGCAGCGTTCGTTGTATCCGCTGTCTTTAACAGAAACGAAAAAACAGATCCCGAGGAGGAGACTATGGAGATCGGATTCTCAAAGACCGCTAATTCGCTGGGCGCCGGTATTTTTGCCCTGCTCAACGAAAAGAAGGAAGAACTGGAAGCACAGGGGAAAGAGATCTTCAATCTCTCGGTGGGAACACCGGAGTACGAGCCCGATCCGGCGGTGATGAAGGCCGTCTCCGACGCTGCGCTCGATCCGGTCAATTACCGGTACGCACTCAAGGATATTCCGCAGCTTACGGCGGCAGTGCAGGAGTTCTATAAAAAACGATTCGGCGTAACGCTCGAGAGCAATGAGATCATGTCCGTCTACGGATCCCAGGAGGGAATGGCTCACATCGCATGGACCGTATGCGATCCGGGAGATCTGGTACTGGTACCGAACCCCGGCTATCCGATCTTCAAGATCGGTCCGCAGCTTTGCGGAGCGAGGACCTGGGAGTATCCGCTCACCGAGGAGAATGATTATCT